>DYPH01000010.1 GCA_020720045.1 Sorangium cellulosum
AGTTGGATCCGCCGTCAACGCGGCGGATCGATGCAACCCACGGGCGGTCTAGAAGGTCTGATCGACGAAGCGGAAGAGCAAATACGGTGAGGTCGGTCCGTCCGGATTGAGGAGGAGGGCGCCATCACGCGCGTTGCCGTTTCGATGGATCAAGTGCGCACCGTCAGGGCCGTAACCGATTCCATAGACGCGAATTCGGTCCACATTTGCGAGACGTCGCTCGATTGTGGTCGCGTTGGTCGTCCGAAACGCGGTGGAGTGCACGTTCAGATCGGTGGCGTAGTCGAACCGCGGACGCACCCGCCAACCTTCGCGAAAGGCCCCTCCGACGGGAGGCGCCTGGACTTCCGTCGTCAGCCCATCGGTGTTCACCGCGATGTCGTAGACCGATCCGGCCATGAGCACCTGCAGGTGGACGTGGGTCCGGTCGCCGTTGCACTTGGTCACCCCTTCGGGAACGATGGAGACCAGTCGACCATCCAAAATACCGTAGTCATTCGACAATCCGGTCCCGAACACTGACGTACACGCCCGGCGAATCGGCGCGGACCCTGCATCCGACGGAGATCCGGCGTCCTGAACGGGCGGAGGAGGAGGCGGAGGCGCTGCATCGAGGACCGCATCGGCGTCGTCCCAGCTGCCCGCGTCGAGCAGTGCCGCGTCGGCCATCGTTTCGCCGGTGGAATCGCCACCGCAGGCGGCCGCAACCATCGGGAACAGCAGCGCCACGAAGAACGGACCGAAACGACGGAACGCGTGAGACGCGGAGTTGCGCATCGGTCCTGCCTAGCCGAGAAGGGCACGCCGTGCGAGGAGCGGTCGGGATTTGTCTGCCTTCGGGGAAGGAGGGAGCGGTCTAAACGGCCGCGAGCATTCCGCGAACAACGGCATCGCACAGTTCATCAAATCGCGCGCGATCAAAGGCCGATCCCGAGCGCATCCAATCCCGATGAACGAGCGACGGATCGCCGACTTCCGCTGAACGATGGATCACTTCACGGGAATCTGGGAAGTGCCCGAGCACATCCAGGTGGTCGCCATAGCCGCACCAAATGAGTTCGCCCCAAATTTGCGAGCGTAGCGGCACCACTCCGTCGTTTGCGCGAGCCCCCGGCGACCGCCCAAACGTGCGCGCCAGCATCGCCTCGGCGACCTCGCCGGCAAAGGGGGCCGCGCAGGGGTACCGCTCATCGTAGGCAGCGGTGAGTTTCCACAACGTCGCGAAAAGCGTCGAGGAAACGAGCTGCCACGGACGAAGCAGCTGCTTGGCAATCCCCCCCACGCTTGGGACGGGCGCCATCGCTGCCGTCGACTGGTAGCGGACACCGGGGCGGTCCTCAATCCCCGCTTGGAAGAGGTCCATCGCCTCGGGCGACAGCTGAATTACGGCCCCCTGGTCTTCCTTGATCGCTTCAAGATAGGCACGAACTTCGTCGCTTCGCGCCGGCTCGAGGACCGAGAGGATCGCGTTTGTTGAGCGATCAAGGACGCCGAGTTCGATGCCGAGAGCGCCGTCGAGTTGCCCGACAAGGCCAACGAGCGCACTCACAGCGGCGAGCGGTGGCCGACCGACCGAAAGGGCAATGAATGTCAGTGCCGAAAGGGCGTGAAGCATCCTTTGACCGCTAACGGTCGCAAAGAAGCTCGCGAGCGGCGTCCCATAATGGGGCGTCGAGAGCGTCGTCACCGTGGCGAGCCGCGGCAGCCAGTCGAGGGCGCCCCGGCTGATCGGCAGGTGAACCGTCGGCGACGCGACGAGGCGCGCGTCGAGCCCTCCGGTCGAATGTCCGAGCAAATGCACGGGACTTCCGTCGGTGCCAGCGGTACACGAGACGAGGTCAACCAGACGCGCCGAGCGACGCCGAATCGAGGCGGTGGGCGGCACCTCGACCGTGTGTACGGCGACCTCAATCCCCGCCGCCGAGAAGCGACTCTCCACCGCGCGACGGAGGTGGACGAAGTAGTCGTAAGACGCAAGGCGGCCGAAGCCGAACATTCCCGGCGCGAGGTAGACGTGATGGCGCATCCAAAAACCTGAGACCTTAAAGGCGTTTAGCGACCGACATACGGGTTCGGCGGAGGGGCGGCCCCGCCGTAGGGGCCGGGTGCCGTTGCAGCGGGCGGGCCGAGCGGCGTGGGCGGGCCTGCTCCGGGGCCGAGTGCCTGGGTCATGTGTCCCCAGAAGTTGAAGAAAACGACCTTCCGCTTCGTATCGAAATCGTGCATCGCGAGGAACGGCACGACGAGCCCAAGCGGAAAAACCGCGAGCGTGACGACGATTGCAAGGGCGAGGTACAGCGGCTCCACGTCGGCGCCGACGAGCGCCTCGACGGCACTACCTTGGGGCCCCTGCACGACCCGCAGCTGGATGGTGGGCGTAATTCCCCAACTATTTTTTGCGCCCCGACCGACGAAAAGACCTGGACTGGTTGGCGTCAAGCTCACGCCAAAGGCGTGGAACGCGGCGGCAGGGACGGCACGAGCAAGAGCCTCGGGCGGGACGGGAAATTGACGGGCTTCGGTCGCTTCGTACACACAAGGAGACCTAGCGCGAAAATCGCCCTAGGTAGAACCGCCATCACGAAAGCGGCCGATTCCGCTCCGATTGCATCGATCGCGCGACAAAGTGGGCGTTTTTTACCCAACAAAGCGAGGCGCACGGATATCCTCCGGCGCGATGCTTTGGCTCTCCAACAACGCCCTCGCCGCTCTCCGTGACAAACTTCGCACCCGTGGAAAGCGACCGGTCAGCGATTCGCCCCACTCCGTCGCGTCGCCGGAGCAACTCGCCACCCTCGAAGCGGCGCAAGCGCTGCAGCCTCTCTGCGACGCGATGTACCTGATGATGAGCGCCGACGGCGCCGTCGGCGACGACGAGCGCGAAGTGCTCCGCGGCGCGCTCCGGAACCTTTCGGAAGATGCGCTTCGCCTCTCGCACATCGATGCGATGATCGGCCGGTCGGAAGGATTCATCGCCGAAAATGGCCGGGAAAACACACTCAAAGAAGTTGCCGAGGCGATCGGCGACGACCGTGCCCGCGCCGAAGTCGCCTTCGTCCTCGCGGCGGCGATCGCCTTCGCCGATGGCGTCATCGCCGACGACGAAAACGAGACGATCAACGCGTTTGCCGAAGCGCTCGGCCTCACCGAGGAAGACGCGAACGGCCTTCTCGATAGCCTCGAGCGCGGCGAAGCCGGCTGAGGTTTTTCTGCGGCGACCCGAGCGCCGAGCGGAGACTCGGCGACCCCGCTAAGCCCCGCGGGCTGGCGACTCTTGTTTTCGTGCGCCCGTCACGGCGCTTCTAGCGAATAGGCACGTATGCAGGAACTTCTCGGCGGCTACCGAATCCTCGAGACGCGGGCGGCAGCCGCTACCGGGTCCAAAACGCCGTTTTACCTCGCGGAACGGGACGAACTTGCCCCCGGAATGCCCGCGGGGATGCGCTTTCTTCTGAAAGTTCTACCCCGCGAAGTTTTCCTAGAAATTCCTCCTGCAGCGGTGGCCCGTGAGTCGCACGCGGGCATGTCGATTGAGTCGTCGATTGCGGAATTCGTGCGATGGGCGCGCTGTTACGCCACGCTCTCGCACGCCGCGCTTGTGCGCCTTTTTGAGGTCTTCGAGTACGAGGAACGGATCGTTCTGGTCCTCGACCCACTGGAAACGCCTCCCCTCGCGACGTGGCTTCAGCGCCTCTCCGCACGGACGCAAGTCCTGGATGACGGGTCGATCGCCTGGATCGGCACGCGGCTTTTTGGGGCGCTCTCCGCCGCGCACGTGGTGCGTGATCCGGTGACTGGTCAGCCTACGCCGATCGCCCATGGGTCGATCTCGCCCCAGTGCGTACTTGTCTCCACCAAGGGGGACGTCCGCCTCTCCGGGTACCCGTGGGTGGCGACGCCTACAGTCCTTCCCCCATCGCGGTTTCACCGCTCCCCCGAACAGGCGAGAAGTGGGGTAACGACCGCAAGGAGTGATATTTATTCAGCTTGTCTGCTGCTTTGGGAACTCTACGCCCGAAAAGGGGCGGTCCCGCGCACGCTGGCCCCTGCCGAAATCGACGCACGCCTGTCCGAACCGAATCTCCCGCCGCTGGAGGTTCTCCGGCCCGATTTGCCGCCGCGGCTCATCGACGGGCTCCGCCGTGGGCTCGTCCCCGACGAACGGCTACGTGGTGCAACCGCTGGCGAACTCCTTGGACTCTTTCAGGAATTATCGCGCGGTGGCGAAGCGCGCCTCGCAACGACGTTGCGAGCCTTGGACGACGTCCCGCCGAGTCGGGCCCCTTCGAGTCGGTATCCTGGCGCCCGCGTGACCGACGAGTTGGTGAGTGATGCCGCAACGGTTGTCGGGTCCCACGACGCAAAAACCGTCGCTGGAGACGCAGCGGCCTACGGCGCGATTCCGAGCCCCGCCGCTCCGCTGCAGGCCGCTACGGCGGCGCCGCGGCCGGCCCCGCGGCCGTCGGAAACCGGAATGAAAGCCGCGAGTCCGACGCCGCCTCGTGCGACGCCCGGGGTGCCACGCGTACGGCCGTCGCAGCCGGGGATGCAGGCACAGCCGCGTGCCGAGCTCGCACCGAAAGCTGCCGTCCCCGCGCGGACGAACCTAGGAAAGGCGACGCTCCTTGGAATTAGCGCAGCCGGGTCGGAGCCGCCGGCACCGCTTCCTCCGCCGGCGACGCCCCCTGCCCGGCCGATGGCCGCCGTGGCGCCCGCAGGCGCCTTTGAACGCCTATCTGCTGCAGATTTGCTCGCAGAAGCCGGCATGCCTGTCGGCGATTCCGAGCCGCCGGGCAAGCTTCCATTCGGAACGAAAGGGCCCGAGCCACGGACGCAGCGGATGGCCCCCCAACGGCCGCAACCGCCGGCCGGTCGCGCATCGCCCTCGGAGGCGGCGGCCGGATTTCAGTCGTCGGTGAAGAAGGCAGAGGAGGAACTGGCCGCCCTCGGTGCGTCCAAGCCCCTTTTCGTGGAGGACCCGTCGGAAACCGAGGCGACGACTCAGCTGCCGGCCCTCGACGAAAACGGGGCCCCTTCGCGAAAGGGAGCCGATTTCCTGCCCGGAAGCTCTCGCGATGTTGCGCTGCCCGTCGCCCCGCGTGAGCCATCCGCCCCGTGGGCCGTTGAGCCGCCTGTGCGCCCCCAGGCGCCAAGCGCGGAGATCTGGGCCCCGGCCCCGTCGGATCCGCCCGAGGGCCCCTTGGCGGCAGGAGACCCGTTTGCCGCACCGTTGCCTCCGCCCGGCCAGCCTCCGGTTGCACAGCCGTTCGCGCCGTTCGCTCCAAGCGATGTCGCTCCGCCAAAGGCAGACGACATTTCTGCGCCGATGCCCCCACCGGTTCTCGCTGCCCCGCCGTCTGCCTCGAAAGCCCCTCTATTTATGGGACTTTTTGCCGCAGTTCTCCTTATCGGCGGCGCAGGAGCGGCAGGCCTTGTCCTCCGAGCACGGCCAGCAACGGGCCCGAAAGCGCCGTCGACTACCGCAACGGCAAGCGCGCAGGTGACGGCGACGGAGGCCCCGAACCTTTCGGCGACCGCGACGGCAACGCCGACCCCTTCGGCGACCGCGACGGCAACGCCGACCCCTTCGGCGACCGCCTCAGCAACTCCGGCCCCTTCGACGACCGCCTCAGCAACTCCGGCCCCTTCGACGACCGCCTCAGCAACTCCGGCCCCTTCGGCGACCGCGACCGCGACGGCAGAACCGACAACCGCTCCGCAGGCGGGGGCGCAAGAAGGCATCCTGGACACCGGAACAGCGGCGAGCGGTCGCCGCGTATTCGTAGACGGGAAAGTCGTCGGGCAAACGCCTCTCAAACAGGCGATTCGGTGCGGCCCTCACCGCGTAAAAGTCGGAAGTTCCGGGACGGAGAAACCGGTCCAGATCCCTTGTGGAGGGAGCGTTACGGTCAATTAGACACCCATAAAAACGGCCTCTCGGAAACCCGCGAGGCCTTTTTTATGGGCGCAACTTTCGAAAACTCTATCAGTCCGCAAAGAGGCTTTCGAGGTCCCCCTTCGTCAGCTTCTTTGCTCCACCAAGGTCTTCGGAAAGCACGGCGCCGACGAGTTCCCTTTTCTTTCCGCCAAGTTCGAGGATCTTTTCCTCGATCGTCCCCTTCGCCACGAGACGGTAGGTCGTCACGACCTTCGTTTGACCGATCCGGTGTGCACGGTCGGTCGCCTGGTCTTCGACCGCGGGGTTCCACCACGGGTCAAAGTGAACAACCGTATCAGCTGCGGTAAGGTTTAGGCCGGACCCTCCCGCCTTCAAGCTAATGAGGAAGACGGGCGGCCCGTCGTCGCGCTGGAAGTTCTCCACGCGCGCCTGGCGATCTTTCGTCGATCCGTCGAGGTATTCGTAGGTGACCCCGTCTTTGTCGAGGGCCGCCTTGATGAGCGCAAGCATGCTGGTGAATTGGGAAAACACGAGCATCCGATGGCCACCCGCGATCGACATCGAAACGAGCTCGCGGAGCGCCGCGAGCTTGCCCGAATCGTCGTCTTCGAAGCTGCGCGGGAGGCCGAGGAGGCGCGGATCACAGGCTGCCTGGCGGAGGCGCGTGAGGCCGGCGAGGATCTGGAGGTGCGACTTGCCGATCCCCTTCTGTTCAACTTCGCCAAGCACCTGCGCGCGGACCTCCTTAAGCACCGACGCGTAGAGATTCGCCTGCTCGGGGGCGAGTTCGCAGATGTTGTCCATCTCGATCTTCTCCGGAAGATCCTTCGCGACTTCTGCCTTTGTACGGCGGAGAATAAACGGGTGGATCGTCTGCCGGAGCCGTGCGGCCGCTTTCACGTCGCCCGCGTCGATGGGGCGCGCATAGCGCTCTTCGAACTTCTCGAGGGGGCCGAGAAGCCCGGGGCTCACGAAGTCGAAAATACTCCAGATTTCGGCGAGACGATTTTCGATCGGCGTGCCTGAAAGGGCGAGCCGGCGCGAGGCGCGAATACGTTTTGCCGCCTTGGCTGTCGCCGAATGCGGATTCTTGATGTGCTGGGCCTCATCGAGAATGGCGTACCGGAGATCGAGGGTCGAGAAGAGCTCTTCATCGCGCCGCAAGATCGCGTAGCTCGTGAGGATGACGTCGGCATCTTCAAGTTCGTCGACGGACTTCTTGCGCTGATTTCCGTGCCAAAGAGCCGCCTTGAGCGACGGCGCAAACTTCACAATTTCGCGGAGCCAGTTCGTCACGACGCTCGTCGGCGCAACAATCAGCGCTTTAAAGGGGGTTCCTGCCTTTTCGTCGGCCGCTTTCACCGAGAGCAGGAGGGTGATCGTCTGAAGGGTTTTGCCGAGGCCCATGTCGTCGGCCAGGATGCCCCCGGAGCCGATTTCATGAAGAAACGAAAGCCATTGGAAGCCCGCCTCCTGGTAGGGCCGCAGCTGGGCCTTCAGGTTTCGCGGCTTCTTTGCGCCTTTGATTTCATCGACGTCGCGGAGCTTGGCAAATAGCGCCTTTGCCCCCGCATCGATGGCCGACTTGCCGACCTGACCGAGGAGTTCTTCGAGGCGCCCCGCTTGAGAGAGCGGGAGTTTCCCGCCGACAGCCCCCGACGTTGCGAGGATCTCCGCCTGGCGCTGGAGCACTGCGCGGACCTTCGCAACGTCGATCGGAGCGAAGGACCCATCAGAAAGACGAACGTATCTGCGACCTTCTGAGAGGCAGCGGGCGAGTTCGTCGGAGGTGACGGCGATCCCTTCGCTCTCGAAGTTGAGTCGCAACGAGAGCCAGTCGACGCCGCTCGAAACACGCGCGTTTGCGACAAGCGACTGGCCGCGCATTTGGACGTCGACGAGGTCGTCGGGGGCATACAAGTCCCACGTCTCCGGCAGCTGGCCGATCCCCTCGCTCCAAAATTGAATGGCGTCGTCGCCACGGACGATAAATTCTCCCGATTCCTCATCGAAGGCGAGGCCGAGATTGCGCAGAAGATTGGCGGCGACTTGTTGACCGGCGATGTCGCAGCGGATGCAGCGGGCGCGCTTCGAGTCCTTGCCGCCGCGCCGCTCGGGGGCGGTGACGATCACGGGGATGCTCATGCCATCTCCGCGAACTTCCACCTCAGTTTCACCGTAGGCGGCCCGGAGCGATGCACGTGCCTCGGTGAGAGTCCCGCCGGCGCGAAGGCGAAAGGTCGGTTCAAGATCGACGACGTCGGCGACCTGAGACAATTCCGGAAGATCGGCCCCCATTTCAAGCGCGACGCGCGGCAGTCCTTGAGCAATCAATGCCGGCAACCGATCGAGCGGCTCGTGAATGAAGGGGGCCATCTTCAGCCGCTTTAGGACCGAGGGGCTCACCCGCTTGTCGATGGGGCGTGCAACGCCCTCCTGGGGATCGACGTAGTAGCCGGGACTGCCCTCGAACCACGCCCCCTGCGCGAGGGAAAAGCGACGCGGGTCTCCAGCGCGCAAGAACGCGGCACGGACCTGAACGCGATCGCCTTCGGGCGTGAGCTCAAGGTCAAAGCCGGGGCGGAGCGGTTCGTCGCCGAAACGGAGCTCCATCAATTGCGGTTCGAGCACAACGCGCTGCCCTTTCAATGCGGCGAGCAAGTCGGCAGCATCTTCTCCGCGAACTTCGAGCGGCCCTTTACGCGAACCGGGAGTTGCGTCATCCAACCGTGCAAGAAGCCGAATTGCGTCACGAATCGTGGAGGGATTCTGCGCGAGTAGCGGGATGAACGACCCCGGAGTTCGGTACGTTCGCGTGTCAGGATCGAGAATACTTACAAGGAGGCCGGTCGGTTTGACCTGCATCCGGAATTCGAGTTTCTTCGGGATCGGCGGAAGCGGCTCGGGAAGCCACGCCTCGACGCTCGTCGGAACGACGCTTGGACGGCCAGACACGACGGGCGGCGACGGCGCACCGGAAAATGCAGCCGCACGGGCCGCTCGGCGACGTGCGCGGCGCCCGAGTCCCTTGCCCTCCTCAAAGCCGTCATCGACAAATGGGCGAAGCGGTGCCGGTGCCGCCCCCTCCGCGTTGGCTCGGGCCCGCGGGAGTGGTGGAAGAGCGGGGCGCCCCCCGAATCGGGTCGGTTCTGCAGGAGTTTCAGCCGGTTCCGCCTGTTTGGGCCGGTACTGATCGCGAAGCGCGATAAGAAGCGCACCGACGTGCTTGCAGTGCCCACCAAGCTTTCCAAATACCGGGCACGAGCACTCGGATCGGAACCCGGTCGGCGTGACCTGAAGTTCGACGCGATAGGGCTCCGGGTCGCTCCCCCGCACGAGTCCTCGGGCGGAGAGTTCGCCAAGAACGACATCGGCGACCGCGCCACGCCGGACGTAATCGGTTCCGCGCAGGAACGCGCGCGCCCCGAGGAGACGCCGCAACGCGCGATCGGTGAGGGACGAGAGCGCTTCGAGGAAGGGGGTCGTGGTCACTGCACTATGCACGCGTTTCCGCGTGTCCTTGGGGGGGACCGCCTCAAAGGCGGCGAAAGCGGCGTTCGGGACGCATCCGACGGCGTGACGCCTTGGAGGCGGCGCGGTCGCAAAGAAGAACGAAATAGACCACCGATGGGCATCGCCGGCGCTCCACGAGGCGCTTGCGGATCGTTCGCAGGCGCGGACGGGGACGACGCAATCCGGAGGCGAAATAGGAATGGCGGGGGCGGCGCACCTTCGTCAGACGCCCCTTCTCTCGAAGAAAAGCGCTGCGAGGGAGACTCCCGATTCCCGGAGTCAAGCACCTAGCAAAGGGAAGGCGGTCCCTCAAGTGCGAATTGCGCGGCGAGGTGTAGTAGGTTCGTCCCGCGATGGGAGCGGAACGGCGGGTAAGGTTCAACGGGAGAGACGGAGGAGTGCTTCTTCTCGCGTTCGCACTTCTGGCGTGCCACGCGCCCCTCGTTGAAGGGGACGGCGCCGCTGTTCAAGAGGCGACCGACGCCCTCACGGAATCCGGTATTCCCTATCAAATTGAGTTACTTGCGGAAGGGCGCTCCCGCGTCGAGGTCCTCATCGACGACGTGCCGCGAGCCCACGCGGCGCTCGATACGCCACGGTCGCCGGAACCGATGGCCACCGGCGAGGGACTCCTCGCGCGCATCGAAGACCGAGAACGGAGTGGTACTCGCGCGCGGGAACGGGCCCTCGAAGAGCTCCTGGAGGCCTTCCCGGAGGTGTCCCGCGCGACGGTGCGCCTCGCAATTCCGAGCGGAGTCGCTGCGCTCAACGGCAACGCCCAAAGCCCGAAAGCCTCCGTTCTTCTTCAGGAAAGGCGACCGGTTGACGACGCGACGCTCCGCACAATGATCACCCATGCGGAGCCGGAGCTCACGCCGGAGGCGATCGCCATCGTCCAGCGGGTACGCCCGCCACCTTCCAACGACCTTGTCGTCGTCGGCCCCTTTGCCGTCGCCCCCGGATCGGCGCGCCCGCTGCGGGCGCTCGTCGTCGCGCTGTCGGGGACCCTCGTCGTTCTCCTGGCAGGCATCCTCGTGTGGTATGTCCGCTCCTTCGCCCATCTTTTCCTGCGCGCGCGTACTGATTCTGCGCCCCCGTCGGCCCCTTCATCGGAAGAGAACATCCGTTGATTCGTATCGAAAAACTCGGAAAGACCTTTCGCGTCGGCGAGGGGAAGACGAACACGGTACTTCGTGACATCAATCTCGAGGTCCCTAAAGGTTGTCTGTACGGACTGATCGGACCTGGGGCCGCAGGAAAAAGCGTTCTTTTGAAGATGCTTACCGGTCTCTTGCGGCCGGATGTCGGTCGCATCGTCATCGACGATGTTGACGTCACCCAGTCTTCCGAGATCGCCCTCCAAGATCTCCGCAAGCGCATCGGTTTTCTCTTCCAAAACTATGCACTTTTCGACTCGATGACCGTCGCCGACAACATCGCTTTTCCACTGCGACGACTCATCGATCCCCCGGAAGCCGAAGTTCAGGCGCGCGTGGTTGAGCGCCTGAAGGCGGTGGCGCTCGCAGGCTTCGGAGATCGCCTCCCGGCGGGGCTGTCCGGCGGCCAAAAGAAGCGCGTTGGTGTCGCCCGCGCGACGATCACGAACGCGCCGATCGTCCTCTACGACGAACCGGCTGCCGGCCTCGACCCAGTGACTTCGCAAAAGATTTTCGAGCTTCTGCGCGCGGAACAGCAAGCGTCGGGTGCTACGGTGATCATGGTCAGCTCCGACCTCGATCGCATGCTGACGGTGACAGATCGTGTCGGGATGATGCACCAAGGGCGACTGATCTTTGACGGCACGACCGCCGAGGCTCAGGCATCGACGAACCCCTACGTGCGCCAATTCGTTCACGGACTCGTCGACGGCCCCCTCTGAGGCAGCCATGAAAGACGTCGACATCGACCTCGTGACGCTGGCCGTAACGACGCCGATTCAGCTCTTCGGCCAATGGGCATTTCTACTCTGGGATGCAAAGAGCCTCCCGGCGGCGACCAAGAAGGGCTCCTGGCCCGACGCAACCCTTGGAAGTGCCATCTATTTCCTCGGTCCCCTCGCAACCGGCATCCACGTCGCCATGACCCGCCGCGGCTTGGGCCGCCTCAAGGCGCTCGCCTATTTGGCAGGGGTCACCTTCGCGTATGTCGCGCTGAACGCCGTCGTCGCGGAGATCGCGAGCTACTTTTGAAGTGGCGCCATGGCAGCGGCCTCGCTCCATGAATCGCGCAGGCGCGTGACGTCGCTCTGTCACGCGCCGGTAAACTTCTGGTAGCTTCGCCGGCCCCATGACCGAAGCCGTCCGTAACCCACGCCTCCACGCCCTCGGTGCCGCGAGCATCGAGCTCGCGGAAATCGTTGGGGGAATGGGCGTGCTGTTGGCCCGCATCCTTGTCCGCATCCACAAGTTCGATGGCGAAGAGCTCGTCAAGAATCTGTATAAGATGGCGGTAAAGTCGCTGCCGATTGTCGCTGTTACCGCCCTCTTCACGGGGGCCATTATGGTGATTCAGGCAGCCGTGATCGTGAAGCGATTCAACGCCGAAGGTCTCCTCGGATGGGGCGCCGGTTTCGGTACGTTGCGCGAGATCGCGCCGCTTCTCACCGCATTGATGATCTCCGGGCGCGTCGGCGCAAACAACACTGCCGAGCTCGGCACGATGGTTGTGACCGAGCAGATCGACGCTCTTCGCGTGCTCGCGATCGACCCGATCGCTTTCCTCATCGTTCCGCGTTTCATCGCGATTTTGGCGACGCTCGTCATGATGACGCTCTTCGCGGATGCGCTCGCCCTCTTCGGAGCGGCGTACACCGGGCAGGGTCTTCTCGGCGTGGAGCCGATGACATTCTTCAACGGCCTTACGGGCGGCTTGCTCGACTTCGGAGATGTATTCAATGGGCTTTTTAAGAGCTTCGTCTTCGCGTTCGTCATGGCGCTTGCGAGCTGCCACTTCGGCCTCGCAACAAAGGGCGGAGCGCCCGGTGTCGGCCGAGCTGTGAATGCGAGCGTCGTTGCAAGTGCCGCAGGAATCTTCGTTCTCGACTACCTCGTGAGCTTCCTCGGGTGAGCGCCACCACCGAAACTCACCCCGACCCGTCGCCGCCGGATGCCTCCGAAGGGGTGGAGGCCGAGCTCGGCTTTGTCGGCTCCATCGGTGCCGCGTTTCTCGATATCGCGGTTGCTGCCCGCGAGCTTTACTCGGTCTTCGTGCGGACGCTCTATTACGTATTTCGCGGGAAGCGGGTCAAAGGGGCGGTGCTCCATCAAATGAACGAGATCGGCGTCAAGTCGGTTGCCTTCATTTGCATCACGATGGGCTTCATCGGGATGATCCTCGTCTATCAGTCGGGCCTACAGGCGAAACGCGTCGTCCCCGACTTCACGATGCTCGGGGCGACTTATCTCGAGCTCCTCGTCCGCGACTTCGCCGCATCCATCGGTGCACTCATGCTCGCGACCCGCGTAGGTGCTGGAATTGCCGCAGAAATTGGCTCAATGGTGGTCACCGAGCAGGTCGACGCGCTTCGGATGTCGGCGGCCGATCCGATCGACTACCTCGTCGTCCCCCGCTTCCTTGCGAGCCTGGTAATGACGCTGGCGCTCATCGTCATCGCCGGCACCGTCGCGTTCTGTTCGGGCGCCGCGACGGCGTATGTCTTTTTCGATGTGCGGCCCGACATCTTCTTCAATATGCAGCTCGTAGACGTCGGTGACTTCCTCACCGGCTTCACAAAGTGTATGGCCTACGGCGCCGCGATTCCGATCGTGTCGAGCTGGTGCGGGCTTTCGACGTTCGGCGGTTCGGAAGGGGTCGGCTGGGCGACGACGCGGGCTGTTGTGAATTCGAGCCTCGCCATCATCATCTTGAACTTCTTCATCTCGGCCGCCGGCTTCCTCATCTTCCCGGGTTGAACGAATGCTCGCGTTCAAGAACATCAAGAAATCGTTCGGCCCGAAGCAGGTATTGAATGACGTCTCCTTTGACGTCAAAGCCGGCGAGTGTTTCTTCATCATCGGTGCGTCCGGCGTCGGAAAAAGCGTACTAATTAAACACCTTGTCGGCCTGCTCGCCTGCGATAGCGGCGAAATCTGGCTCGACGGTGAAGAGATCAGTCGTTTCGACGAGCAGCAAATGGGCCCCGTCCGGAAGAAGTGCGCGATGGTGTTTCAGCACGCCACGCTCTTCGACTCGATGACCTGCGCGGAAAACGTCGCCCTGCCCCTTCGCAAGCACAAAGACATGAACGCCAAGGACGCGCTGGCCGAAGCCAAGAAGCGCCTCGCGGTCGTTCATATGCAGGCGTTCGCCGACCGCTACCCGCCCGAACTCGGCGACGGTATGCGGAAACGCGTCGCGATCGCCCGCGCGCTCACCGTCGACCCGACCTACGTCCTCTTTGACGAGCCGACCACAAGCCTCGATCCCGTCAGCGCGCGACGGGTCGACACCCTCATTCGCGAATTGTGCGACAAGCTCGGCGTCACCTCGATCGTCGTGAGCCACGATCTGTCGAGCATCTTCAGCATCGCCGACCGCATCGTCATGCTTTACAAGGGGAAAGTTCTGAAGATCGGAACGCCGGCCGAGTTTAAAGCGACCGACAACGGCATCATTCAGCAGTTCATCAATGGTCGGGCCGAAGGGCCCATGGATCTGTAACGGCGTAATTCGCCGAAATTACGCCTCTTTTGGCAACGACGAGCAGCACATGGCCCAGGAACGTTCCATTGAAGTCAAAGTCGGCGCGGTCATCCTCGTCGCGTTGACGATCCTCGTCGGCTTCATCCTTGTGATGGGGGGCCTCTCCTTCCAGCCGACCTACGCGATCTACGTCGACTTCGACAACCCAGGCGGCCTCCAGACTGGCGCCCCCGTGCGCATGGCGGGCGTCAAGGTCGGGAAGGTCGATACGATTGAGTTCCTCGGCGGCCGCGTCGAAACGAAGCCGAATCGTCGCCCGCTTGTTCGCGTCAAGTTGAAGGTCGAAGAGCGCGTCCACGAGTCGATCCATGACGACGCCGATTTCTACGTGACGACGCAGGGCGTGCTCGGCGAGCAGTTCATGGCGATCGAACCGGGCAAGGGGACGAAGGTCCTCGCCGCCAACGATGAGGTGAAGGGAATCGACCCGCCGCGCCTCGATCTCTTTCTCGCGAAGGGCTACGACCTCCTCGACACGACGGTCAACGGCATTCGAAATAACAAAGAACTCATTAGCGATATCGCGACGAACACCGCGGGGCTCGTCAAGAACCTCAACGGCGTTCTTGGCGACAATCGCGAGCGCATCAATCGGACCGCTGAGAACCTCGAGAAGCTCTCACTCGAAGCGAAAGACCTTACGGCCCACGCCCGCGAAAACTACGTCGACAACCCGAAGCTCCTCCACACTGTCGACAATATTGACAAGCTTTCCAGCGACTTGGCTCGCGATTCTGGCCCGATGCTCAAGGACGCGAAAGAGTCGCTCGCCAACTTGAATCGCATTTCCGGGGCCGTCGGCGCCCCCGGCGAGGAGCAGAAGCTCCGCAAAGCGATCTCTGATCTCGAGGAACTCGCGACGCGTGCAAATACCGCCGCCGCCGATGCCCAGAGCATCGTTTCCCACATCAAGAAGGGGCAAGGGACCGTCGGCGCCCTCGTCATGGACGAAGCCCTCTTCGACGACGTTCAGGAGATGGTTCGCGATTTGAAGCACAACCCGTGGAAGTTCCTCTGGCGCGAATGAACCGACGGAACGACGTCGCTCTGACCTACCTGAAAGACGCGGAAGATCCGCGTCTTTCTCCGTATTTGCATGTTCGCGAGCGGGACCTCGTCGGTCGCGAGGGGCGCTTTCTTGCCGAAGGGGAGAGCGTCCTCCGCGTCCTCCTGACCGCGTCCCATCACCCGGTGGAGTCGCTCCTTCTCGCCGAGGGTCGCGAGACAAAACTCTCTGATTTGCTCACGAATGTTCCAGAGGGCGTCCCCGTCTACGTCGTCCCGCAGGCGGTGATGAACGGCGTGGTCGGCTTTGAAATCCACCGCGGAATTCTCGCGGTCGGCCGGCGCGCCGTCGACGGGCCCTTCGCGTCGATCGCAGCAGCCCTCGATGGCGCCGTGCGCACCGTCGTCATCCTCCAGGGGATCACCAATCACGACAACGTCGGCGGCATCTTCCGAAACGCCGCCGCCTTCGGCGTCGATCGCATCCTGCTGGATGGCGAAAGCTGCGATCCGCTCTACCGAAAAGCCCTTCGCGTGTCGGTCGGGGGGACGCTTGCCGTCCCCTTCGTGCGCGGCGGTTCCACGGAAGAACTCCTAGAAGCGGCGGAAAAGCAAGGTTTTGCAACCTACGCGCTCTCTCCGCGCGGTGCCGGGTCGGTGCTCACCGAGCCGTTCGCCGAAAAGCGCGCATTCCTCTTTGGGAGCGAAGGGCCGGGCCTCCCTGCCCCCCTTCTTGCACGCCTCCGCAGCCTTCAAATTCCAATGGCAACCGGAGCTCTCGGCACAACCTTCGACTCCCTCAACGTCGCGGCGAGCTCGGCGATCACCCTGTTCCTCGGGTGCCAGCGCTCCGCATAACCGTGCAGCTTGCACCTTTCTTGGGGCAAGCTGCACCGGTTCGTCACTCGAGAACGATGAGCACGTCCCCTTCGTTGACCGCCTGGGCCTCCGCGCAGGCGATCTTGACGACCTTCCCCGCAGACGGCGCTTCAAGGGGCATTTCCATCTTCATCGACTCAAGGATGACCAACGTCTGGCCTTCCTCGACGACGTCCCCCTCTTTTACTTCGATCTTCCAGACGGTTCCGGTGATGTGCGCCTCGACGTTCGTCGCCATGGTCTCTCCTCGTCCGCGCCGGCCCCTTGCCGCTGCGCCCGTTTTGCTGGGGACCTGCGTCTAGTCGAGGCGCCTCCCTGTCAGCAAGGTGCACTTTCGCGCGGCCCGATGCGCGCCGCTGCCCCGCGTAGGCAGATGTAACCAATGAGCGTACCCGGGGCGATTGGACGCCCCGATTGCGCCAACATTCAAATAGCCCTTTCAGGAAACGCCCAAGTAAGGGTAAGTTTCGAGTGTCCTCGGGGGTATGGCAACCACAAGCTACCCCCAAACGCGCCCGGCGCAGGAGCGTTCGTCTTCACGAACGGCCTCTGTCGGTGGAACCTCCCCTCTCTCGATCGGTGCGACGCCTGCAAGGCGCGCCGCCGAACCCCGTACGGACCGGAACATGGCGGAACAGAAAGAAAGCTCAGTTCTCTTCTCTCTCCAGGAACTGATGGGTCTTGAGCAGGACCGCATCAAGCAGGAGGAGAACGAGCGCCAACGGAAGACCGACGAAGAGGCCGCCTCACGCGCCGCTTCCGAGCGTCGCGCCCGCGAAGAGGAAGAAGCGCGGATCCGCGCCGAAGAGGAGCGCGTCCGCCTCGAAGCCGCCCGGTCTCGCGAAGAGGCGGCACGCCTCGAAGCGATGCGCCAGGCCGAGGTCGCCAAGGCGCAGGCCGAAGCGGAAAACGCCGCACGAATCACCGCCATGCGCGCCCAGCAGGAGCACGAGCAGAAGCTCGCAGCGCTCTCGCAGGACAAGAAGAAGGCCCAACTCACCTACGGCATCGCCGGGGCGATTGCGCTGATCGTCCTCGGTGGCGGCGGAGCCGGCTTCGCGATTCACAAGAAGAATCAGGACGCAGAAGCGGCCGCCGCGATCGCCAAGGCGACCGAAGAAGAGAACAAGAAGAAGATCGACGACTTGAACGCCCTGATCAAAAAGAATCAGGAAGAGCAAGAATCGCTTCGGAAGGAACTCGCCGGCGCCAAGACGGACGCCGAAAAGGCCGCCATCCAAGCGAGGATCGACGCGAAAGCGACCGAAGCCGGAAAGCTCACCGGAGGTAAACCGTTCGTGGGCGGCGGTGCAAAGCCGACCGGTGGCGCCACGAAGCCGGGAAAGACGTGCCCCCCCGGCGACCCGATGTGCGAGTGAGCTTCTTCGGAAGCCCCGTTTGATGGAACAAGCCCCCACGCGCTCTGTGTGGGGGTTTTCCTTTGGAGAATCAGAGAATCATGCGGCTTATTGCCGGCCTTCAGCCCGTTCGCGAGGCGCTCCGCGCCCACGGGGATGCCCTCCTCGAAGTCCTCATTGAAAATTCTGCGTCCCCCCAGCTCGATGCGCTCTGCCGCTTCGTCAACGCGCGGGGGGCCAAGCTCCGCCGCGTCGGGCGCGACGAGCTCGATCGCCTCGCCAAAGGGGCGCGCCACCAGGGGGCGCTCGCCTACGCGAATCCGCTCGCCCTCCTCGACGAGAGCACGATCACCGGGCGCGATGGCTTCCTCGGGCTCGCCCTCGACGAGCTTGAAGATCCTCAAAATTTCGGCGCAATCACCCGAACGGCCGTCGCTTTCGGTGTAGATTGCATTCTCTTCCCCGAGAGCCACTCGGCGCCGCTTTCGCCGGCGATGTTCCGCGCCTCTGCAGGCGCCGTCGAGCACGCCAAGCTCTCGCGCGTTCGCAAACTCCCCGACACCCTTCGGCGCTTGAGCGACGAAGCGGTTCAGGTCGTCGGCCTCGCGATGGAGGCGGAAAAAGAACTCGCCGATCTCGACCTCACCCTGCCGACGATCATCGTCGTCGGTGCGGAGGGGAAAGGGCTCCGTCGAGGCGTGAAGCAGGCCTGCACAGTGCTCGGAAAGCTCCCGATGCCGGGGCCGATCGCGTCGCTCAATGCGTCGGTTGCTGCGGCGCTCGCCATGTATGAAGTGCTCCGTCAGCGCCGCGGGACATCGGCCCCTTCCCCCGCCGTCGAAGCGGGCGAAGATGGGGAAGATTTCCCTGCCGACGACGGCGACGAGTGACTCCGCCCGCCGAGGGCGCCAAAGACGAAGAAGGCACCGCCGTTAAACGGGGGTGCCTTCTTCGTCTTTGGTGGGTCGGCGAATCAGGTCCCGCAGAGGGCCCGAAGGTGGGCCTTGACCGCGGTCCGGCGGGCCACAACAAACGCAGAATCGAAGGGCTCGGAACCGGTGACGTGCTTGGTGATGCCACCGACAACAAACGGCATAAAGTGGATGCCGATGACCGAGAGAAGAACGTGCTGCACCTCGACGTTCTTCTTGATGACCCCGCTCTCCTGGGCGAGCGTGAGGACACCAGAGAGGGCATCGACGACGTTCGTCACTTGGGGACCGAGCCGGTCCCTGTAAACGAGACCTTCGTCCATGATTTCACGGATCAAGAGGCGCGCAGCGAAGGGGTTTGACGAGAGGGCGGCGACCATCGCGTCGGAGAGGCCGTCGAGACGGGACTCGATCGACCCCTCGGCGGTAAGCGCGTAGGAAATTGCGCGGAAAACCTCTTCAAGGAGATTGGAGAGCACGGTGCTGTACAGCACGTCTTTGCTGGCAAAATGGTGAAAGAGGGACGCCTTTCGGAGGCCGACGACTTCGGCGAGATCCCCCATGCTCGTCCCCTCGTAGCCCCGCTCGGCAAAAAGCCGTGTCGCTGCACCGAGAATTTCTTCGCGCCGCATGCCACGTCCGCGCTTTGCAATCGTATCGGTCATGGTCTCCCCTTCGTTTGGTTGGGCGAAGCTACGAGCAACGGCCGCAGCGGTTTCAGGGTTTCTTCCGACAACACGCGAAGCGTTTCGTGGGTCTCTCGTGGGAGCATCGCTTCTGCTTGAAAGAGCGCGAATTGGACGTAATCATTCATGAGAGTCGCCAAGAAGGTATCGCTATCTTCGCCGGCCATCGCTGCCAGGTTTCGTTGCACCCGCTCGCCTCGGAGTGAGCCATCCGTCGCTGGACCGGCCCCCGAGAAGAGGGGATCGTAGACGCCACCGCCGGTCGCAAAGCGCGCAAGCCCATCGCGAAGCACGCCCCCCAAGCCTTGATGGTCACAGGCGTCGTGGATCGCACTCAACGGGGCGTTGCACAACTCGACGATCGCTTTTGGCCCTTCAACGCGTGTTGGAGCCAGCGCAACGAAACCACACCCGATGAGTTGGAAGACGCTGCTCGTCGCCTCGAACTCAAGGAGGCCGGTTAACCGACCAATTTCACGAATGCTTCTGCGACCATCACAGAGCCCAAAGACTCTTGCGAGTTCCGCCGGCGGCGCCCCTTCCTTGAGCGGCTGCGGGATGCACGACTCGCTCGGGATCTTCTCCCGAAAGAAACGAAGTTCGTCCATGCGGCGCGCCCCCTCCATCAGGAGCATTCCGCCGGAGAGGGCGTGGCGCATGCCGAGGCGTGCCTCGTCGAAGCCCTCGAAGACGTAGAAACTACCGAGGTCGATCTTCGAGGAATTGTAAAAGATCTCTTCTACTTGCCGAGCCATCATCGGGAAGAGTTCCTCGCGCGCGAGGTGCCCCTGCTCGACGGCGATTTCCCCGAAGCGGCGGCCGGTCGCCTCGCAGGTCTCGCCGATTCGCTTCACCGCGCTCTCCGCCAGCGCGCCGGCGCGAAGGAGGATGTCTCCGAGGCGCTCGGTCGGGACCGTCGTACTCGCGCCGACGACGGTGCCCGCGTCAAAGTAGAGCGTCCGCGCCCCCTCGTCGGCGAGCGCAACGACCTCGCATTTCCAGGCCGATTGAACGACAAGGGCGAGGACGTCGCAAAGGCCGCCTGGCGTCCGAATTTCGCCGCAAATTCGGATTGTTCGCGTGGAACCAACGCGCGCCAAGAGCATGGCGTCATTCGTCCCCGGGAGGAGACGCCAGTCGCCTGTTCGTGTCCGGAGCTCCACGCTCGCGTCTCGCCCCAGGGCGTGTCCCGTCCCGGTGGTATCGAAACGGAGCAAATCATCACGCTGCCGCATGCGACTGATCTTAGTCAGCTCTATCCGATTCCTGCGACTTTCCGGTAATGCGGCAGAATGAGCGCCCAAGATGCTGCGACTTCCTTCGCGTCCGCTGCCGATGTTGAAGCGGTAACGCGGCTACTTTCGAAGGAATATCTGGCAGATGACCGCACCGCGCTCGTTCTTTGGCTTGCGGAGAAGCTCGACCGCCCAGTGCTCATCGAAGGGCCGCCCGGCGTCGGAAAGACCGACCTCGCCCGCGCAGCCGCCGCGGTGACCGGGCGCGAACTGCTCCGGCTCCAGTGTTACGAGGGGCTCGACGAGGCAAAGGCGCTCTACGAGTGGGATTACGGGAAGCAGATGCTGTACACGCAGCTGCTTCGCGAAGTGGTTCAGGAAGCGACCGCTGGGGCGTCGTCGCTGCGCGAGGGGGTTGCACGGATTTCCGCCCAGGAATCTGCACTCTACACGGAACAGTTTCTCCTCCCGCGCCCCCTCTTGAAGGCGATCCTCGCGCCGGTTTCGGTGGTGCTCCTCGTCGACGAGGTCGACCGCGCGGAGCCGGAATTTGAAGCGCTTTTGCTCGAAATTTTGGCAGAACGCCAGGTGACGATCCCCGAACTCGGCACGCTGCGGAGCCGCGCGCGCCCCCTGGTGATCCTCACGACGAACGGCTCCCGCGACATGAGCGACGCCCTCCGCCGGCGTTGCCTTCACCTGTTTCTCGACTACCCCTCCCCGTCGCGCGAGACGGCCATCGTCGAACTCCGGCTCCCCGGGATCGCGCACACCCTTGCCGACGCACTCGCGCGGTTCGTCGCCAAGCTCCGGAAGCTCGATCTTCGAAAGGCCCCCAGTTTGTCCGAGACCCTCGATTGGGGGCGCGCTCTCCTGCTGCTCGGGGCGAGCTCCCTCGATCGCACGGTCGTCGCTGAGACGCTCGGCCTGCTGCTCAAGTACGAAGAAGACCGCGAAAAAGCGGAAGAAAAGCTCGACTCCCTCCTCAGCGGTTAGCCGACTAAAAGCCGGAGAGTTCGGCAACCTGGCGGCCGAAGATGCGCTCAAGACCGGAGAAGAGGGCATCGCCGATCTCGACGCGGTAGTCGTTGCCGAGGGCCAGGATCGCTTCGGCGCCGCCGTCGAGAAGGAGCGCGACTTCGACGCGCGATGGGCCAGGGTGCCGTTTTAAAAGCATTTTCACCTTGTCGAGCGCCTCCGGAGGGACGCGCTCCTCCCGCCCGTCAGCCCCATACCCGATCCGGAGGAGGACGCCGGTCGCGTCAGCTCGAATGGCATCGATGAGCGGGACGACGTCATTCAGCATCAGCGTCGCCTCGCGGGGGGCATCCTCCGCCTCTTCGGGGGCGTCGTCCCCTTTGTGGGGGAACGAGATCTTGGCCGTGAGTAGAATCGGCTCGCCGCTCGTGAGCACCGAAGCATAGGTATCGATGACATTTCCGCGAACTTTGACGTTTGCGCGCCCGCCAAGGTCCTCGATCTCAAAGAAGGCGATTTTCCCGCCTCCATCTTTGAAAATACGCTCTCGATACCCCTCAACCATCCCGACGACCTTCACGAGCGACCAACCGGCTGCATCGTGGACGGAGGTCACCGGCACCGCTCCGAGCTTCGCGAGGCCCCCCTCGCCGCGTACGTAGCGCTCCAGCGGATGCCCGGAAACGAAGAAGCCAAGCGCTGTTTTTTCACGCAAAAGTGCTTCGCGACGGTCCCACGCTTCGCATTGGACGTAGTCGCCGGCGGCCGTCCCCCCCTTGGCCTGCGGCGATGCATCGAAGAGCCCGAAGAGATTCGTCTGCCCGCGCTCCCGATCTCGCGAGGCGGCACGCGACCGTTCAAGGGCCACTTCAATCGAGGCAAAAGCGCGCGCGCGGCTGATCTTTTGCTTCTCGAGGGTCGTATCAAATGCGCCGCACTGAACCAGCGCCTCAAAGACACCTTTGTTGACCTTTTTTGCATCGACACGACCACCGAAGTCGAACAAGTCGGCGAAGGGACCGCCGGCTTTTCGCGCTTCAAACAGCGTATCGAGCGCCGATTCCCCAAGCCCGCGAACGGCGCCGAGCCCGAAGCGGATCATCGGCCCGTGAGGATCCTTGACGCGCTCCTTGCGGCCGACCTTCTTGTCGGCTTTCGGATGCGAATAGACGACTTTAAAGTCCATATCGGACTCATTCACATCGGGCGGAAGCACAGGGACGCCCATCGCGCGAGCGTCGGCGATCGTACGCACAACCTTGTCGTTACGGTCTTTGTCTGAGGTAAGAATGCCGCAAAGAAGTTCGACGGGGAAATGAGCTTTGAGATAGGCGGTTTGGTAGGTAATGAGCGCGTAAGCTGCCGAGTGACTCTTGTTGAAGCCGTAGCCGGCGAATTTTTCGACAAGGTCAAAAATCTCGGTCGCTTTCTCAGGATCTACGCCCTTTGCAGTTGCCCCTTCGACGAAGCCGCTTTTCTGCTTCGCCATTTCTTCCGGCTTCTTCTTGCCCATCGCACGTCGCAACAAGTCGGCGCCGCCGAGGCTGTAGCCGGCAAGCGCTTGCGCGATTTGCATGACCTGTTCCTGGTACACAATGACGCCGTAGGTAGGCTCCAGGAGGTCATCAATAAGCGGATGCATCTTGGTGATCGCCTTCCGTCCGTGCTTGCACGCGACGAAGTCAGTCACCATTCCGGTCTCGAGGGGCCCCGGACGATATAGGGCCACGGCGGCGACAATATCTTCGAAGCAGTCGGCACGAAGGTTCTTGAACAAACCTTGCATCCCCGAAGATTCAAGCTGAAAAACCCCCTTCGTTTCGCCCGACGCAAGGAGGACGAACGTCTCCTTGTCGTCCATCGGGATCTTCGAGAGATCAAACGTCTTCTGTTCGCGGACGAAGTCAGGGCGCTGATTGATCAAGCGCACTGCGATGTCGATGACGGTGAGCGTCTTGAGCCCGAGAAAGTCAAACTTGACGAGGCCCGCCGCCTCGACGTCGTCCTTGTAGTATTGGGTGACGTAGCTCCCCTCTTTTTCGTCTTTAAAGACGGGGACGTGGTCCCAGAGGGGCCCTTCGCTGATGACGATCCCGGCGGCGTGCTTGCCGGCGTGGCGCGTCAGTCCTTCGAGTTTCTGCGCTTGATCGAGGAGCTCACGAACCTTTGACTCGGTCTCGTATTTCGCTTTGAGCTTCGGTTCAATTTCAAGCGCTTCAGCGATTGTATAGGTCTCCGCCGGAGTCTTTTGCGGAATCAGATTCGCAATTAATTGCGCATCTGTCGGCGAGAGTCCGAGCGCGCGCGACACATCCTTGACGACGCTCTTCGCCTTCAAGACCGCGAAGGTCGCGATCTGACCGACCGACTCCACGCCGTACTTTTCCTGGACGTAGCGAATGACGATATCGCGTTTTTCCATGCAAAAATCGACGTCAAAGTCGGGCATGGAGACGCGCTCGGGATTCAGGAAGCGCTCGAAGAGAAGGTTGTACGGAATCGGATCGAGGTCGGTGATGCGAAGCGCGTAGGCGACGATCGAGCCGGCGCCCGATCCGCGACCGGGGCCAACCGGTACGCCGTTCTCTTTTCCGTAGCGGATAAAATCCCAAACGATGAGAAAATACCCGGGAAAGTCCATCTTGCAGATGACGTCGAGCTCAAGCTGCAGACGGGCTCGATAGGCCTCTTCATCGACGATTTTGCCGACGGCGCGGAACTCGGCGAAGCGCGCCTCCAGCCCCTCTTTCGTCACGTGACGAAAGTAGCTCGGCGTATCGAAGCCCTCCGGGAGCGGAAAGCGCGGAAGCATCGGGACGCCGAGCTTCAGTTTGACTTTCGTCCGCTCGGCAATCTCAAGAGTGTTGCGAACGGCATCCGGATAGTCGGCAAAAAGCGCGACCATTTCGTCGGCACTTTTGAGATACATCTCGTTCGACCCGTGGTGCCGCTCTTTCGCGTCAGCGAAGGAACGGCCCGACTTGATGCAAGAGAGGTAGAGCTGGGATTCGGCGTCTTCCTTCTTCCCGTAGTGGGCATCATTCGTCGCAACAAGCGGAAGTTCAAACCGCCCGGCGAGCTCCACGAGGATCTCGTTCAATACCTTCTGTTCGGGAAGGCCGTGGTCCTGAAGTTCGACGTAGAGATTTCCCGGCTCAAAGGAGTCCCGCATTCGCGCAAGCATCGTCTCGCCAGCGCCTACCCCCTCCTCCAAGATCGTCTGCCCAAGAAGGCCGCCGAGGCAGCCGGTCATGCCGATGATGCCCTTCGAGCGACCCCCAATTTCTTCAAGAGAAATCGCGGGCATATCCGGCGAGGCCGAGCGCACATGCCCCTGCGAGACGAGCCAGACGAGGTTCTTGTACCCCTCCTCGGAACTCGCCAAGAGCGGGAGGTGGACGGGGGGACGGCCGTTGCTGACGACGTCGACTTCGCACCCAAGAATTGCCTGAAGATTCGCATCTTTGGCTGTCTTGTAGAAGCTGATCGCTCCGAACATGTTCCCATGGTCAGTGACGGCGAGCGCCTTCATGCCCATTCCGGTCGCCTGCTTGACGAGGTTCTTCACCTTCAGCGCGCCGTCGAGCATCGAATACTGCGTGTGCACGTGAAGATGGACGAACTCGCTCACCGGCGGGGCTCTACTACGCCCCCTCCGCTTCCTCCAGGGTCGTGACGGCACTTGCATGCATCATACATGGGATGTCCCCCAAAGGGACACGCGGTGACGCTTTACGCAGCGCGTTGTTGCGAGGAAATTTGCTGGAGTTCGTCCCTTTCGCCTTGCTCCATCACGGCGCTCTCGTATGGTGCGCGCGTCCCGCTCCGGTGGGAACTTCCCCGGGGCTCCGCGGCCGTCTCCGATCGGCCCGTGCCCGCTCGACGCCCCCTCGCGCATTCGCGCCCGCACCAGGATCCACCGACCATGACGTTCAAGAAGACCTTCGGCGCCCTCCTTTTCGGCCTCCTCGCCCCGACCCTCGCCGCCACCGGCTGCGGCAGCGACGACGAAGCGGCAAGCGATTCCACCGCCGGCCAGCCGGTCGCAGCGCCGACGGGTGCAGCAGCCGCCTCCAAGGGGACGCGACGCACCTTCGCGATCAACAACCTCAACCTCGGCGTCGGCGACGGGTGGAAGACCCTCGGCTACAATCTCGACAGCAAGGTCACGAAGCCGAAGGCGACCGACGTCTGCAAGCCGAAGGGGGTCGCCGAGCCGATCGCCGACGGGTCGAACGGCATCGACAATGCGTTCGGCGCGAAGATCCTCGCCCAGCTCGCGAACCTGAAGATCAACGTCGACGGCGTCAACACGAACCTCACCGACGGCACCTTCTCGGTTTTGCTCGACGTTGATGGCCTCACCGACGCCGCGGACCAGACGAACACGGCGCTCACCGCGCAGATCTTCCCGGCGGCCGCCTTCGACGTGCCCGGCGGCAAGAAGCCGGCCTTCGACAAGACCGATAGCTGGCCGGTGTATGACAACGTCATCGTGAACGGCGACGTGACGAAGTCGAAGATCGTCCTCGACGGCGCCTACATCAACAAAGGGCAGTTCGTCGGCCGCACGCAGACGCTCACCCTCTCGCTCACGATCGCTGGCGCGGCGATCGCCCTCGACATCGAGTCGCCGATCATCACCTTCACCCACAGCGGGAGCGACCTCAAGACTGGCGTCATCGCCGGTGTCCTCAATACGCAGAAGCTCATCGAAACGCTCAAGGCGGTCGGCCCGTCGATCAGCGCCGATCTCTGCAAGGATCCGAGCCAGATCGACAACGTCGTCGCACCGCTCGCCGAGCGTTCCAGCGACAGCATGGTGAACGGCGCGAACAACGGCGGCACCTGCGACGGCATTTCGATCGGCATCGGCTTCACCGCAAAGGAAGTCGCCGTCCCGACGAAGATCGCGAAAGCGTCCACGGCGCCGACGACCTGCGCCCCCTGATTCCGTAGCCACCGAATCGCGGAAACGCAAAAGAGCCTCTCGGAGTTTCCGAGGGGCTCTTTCGTTTGCAGTTCTGAGGAACTAGCGTTTGATCGCGTCGATCATATGCGGCGAAAGATGGTGAGAGAACGCGTAAATGCTCCACTGGGGGGGGACGCCGAGGCTCGTCGGAAAAAGGGAACCATCGGCGACGAAAAGTCCTTTGAGCTGGTGATGCTCGCCGGTCGACGCGACGACGCTCCGCTTCGGATCGTCCCCGAGCGCCATCGACCCCATCGGATGGACGGCGCTCATCGCGAGAGTATGCGGGCGGATAAAATCCATGGAAAGCGCGTTCAGCGCGGCGTCGGTGGTGACCGTCGGGGCGTCGATCGCCGGGAACGTCACCTCGGTCGCGCCGGCGGCAAGCAAGAGCCGACCACATGCGCGAAGGCCGATCGCAAGCTGGCGCCGGTCGGCCTCCGTCATCGCGTACTGGAGGAGCGGTCGCCCCCCTTCGCCAGCAATCACGCGCCCTTCCGTTTCGTCGTGGACCATGGCCGAAAATACGGCCAAATGCCGATACTTACGCATTCGCGTCATGTGCTTGGCCCCAAAGCCAGGGAGCATCGATGCGGTGCCGATCGGATGGGCGAAGGCGGTGAGGATCCAGACGCGCTTTTCCGCGCCTCGGCCGAACTCCAAGTATTCGGTGCACTCGTAGGACTGAGGAATTCCCCGGTGGGCATCGACCGGCTGCTCGAAGATGCCAGCCGCGACGCTCCCCGGGTGGAGGCGTAGTCCCCGGCCGCAACGGTCGTAGGGGTCGGGCACGTTGCTCGCGAGAGCAAGCGCCGCCGAGCCGGTTGCACTGCCGCCAAGGACGACAATTTTTGCACGAATCTCAAAGGGGAAAGTCGCATTTCCGGCGTCGTCGACGAAGGTCCCGGCGACCCCGGTCGCCCGACTTCCATCGTGGAGGATGCGATCGACGCGGGCATCGGAGAAGACCCGCCCCCCCGCTTCCATCGCCTGCGGAACGAGTATTTTCGCGGCGTTCTGCTTCGCGTCGTAGGCGCAGCCGAGTTCGCAGAACCCGGACCGCCGGCAGCCGACGCGGTTGTGCCTTAGGACGCCCCCGCGCCAGCCGAGCGCGGAGACTCCCCTTTGAAGAAGGCGATTGTTGCCATTGATCGCGTCCTCCGGAATCTCCGTGATCGACAGGTCGGCTTCGACGGCGGCGTAGCTCCGCTCGAGGTCGGCGGCCGACGCTCCGCTCACGCCGTAGTCGAGGGCCCACTGCTCCAAGATCGCGCTCGGCGTCCGCTTGCAGAGGTTCGTGTTGTGGAGGGTGCTCCCGCCGACGCCCCGCCCCTGCAGCACCCGAATCGCAAGATCGGCGGTCATTCGGCCGCCGCCATCCTGGAAAAGGAGCGGTAGCATTTCGTCTTCGCGCTGGTTGAATTGGGCGGGTGTGTGCCGTCCGCCCGCTTCGAGCCCCAGCACAGAGACGCCCGCACGAGCCAGCTGCCGGAGCGCCATCGAACCGCCCGCGCCGAGGCCGACAACAACCGCATCGACGCTGAGCGTCGCCGGCCCGGTGCGATTCCGGCCCTCTTCGAAGAGTGTCAAGGCGTCCTCCCAAGGAGGGGCCCGTCATAGCCGAGCCCTTTCCAGGTGCGCGAATCGCGATAATAGCCGAGGTAGATACACCCTTTGAGGGCGCCGAACGCCCCCCGAAGAAGCGGAATGCGGCTCGCCTCCATCCCGGCAAGCACCGCGTCCTGGTCAGCTGCCGAAAGGCGCGTGAAGCGGGATGCGTAGCCGACGGCGGTCGGCGCAAGTTGTTCTACATACTGCAAAAGTCGCAACAAATCGCGACGCAGTGGTCCGTCCATCGCTGCCACGTACCCGTCGACCCAGCGCGCCACGCCGACCTCTTCCGCGCTCGGCATGTCGACTCCATCGGTAGCGGCAATGCGCGAAGCGATGGCGGAAACAATGGCATATTCGGAAGCACTCAATGCAAGAAGCGTAGCTCCGGGCGGCTTCACGTAGCCGCGGCTGCGAACGAGGCCAACGCCCCCCGCCGCCGCAAGGAGCGCCGCGCCGAACGCCTTAACGAAGGTGCGTCGCGAGAGGCGCCCAGGGCCAACCGAGGCGCCGGCGGTGTCGCCAGCGGGTCGCTCGGGGGCATCGTTCGTCGCCATGCCCGCCTCTTACTCGAAGGCACGGCGCCGCGGAATCGTAGTAGCCTTGCCTCCGATGGGCGCGATGGATCTCTTTGGGCTTACCGGCGGAATTGCTTCAGGAAAGAGCACCGTTGGCACACGTTTTCGTGCCCGCGGGATTCCGGTGATCGATGCCGACGAGGTCGCCCGCGCGGTCGTCGCGAAAGGCACCGAAGGGCTCGCCGCCGTCGTCGCCGCGTTCGGAGGGCGCGTCCTCGCCGACGACGGGTCTCTCGACCGAAAAGTCCTCGGAAATCTGGTATTTGCCGATCCGCGCGCGCGCGCCACTCTGAACGGAATCACCCATCCTCGGGTCGCCGTCGAGACGGCCGCCCGCCAGGAAGCCCTCGCCGCCGCCGGCCACCCGCTCGCCTGCTACGAAGCGGCGCTCCTCATCGAACTCGGCCTCGCCGATGCGTTTCGCCCGCTCGTCGTCGTCGATCTCCCGCGCCCCATCCAGGAGGAGCGTCTCTGTGCACGCGATGGCATCGACCGCGCGGAAGCGTCGCGACGGATCGACGCCCAAGCGACCCCCAAAGACCGCCGAGCCGCCGCCGATTTTCTCCTCACCAATATCGGCCCCCGCGAAGAACTCCTCGCCGACGCCGACGCGACCCTCAATGCCATTACCGACCGCCTCGGCCTCCCACGCCAGCCTGCCGTTGCGTGATGATTTAGTCGTTGTCTTCGAGCACGCCGACGATGATCAAACGGCGATCTTTTCGACGGATCACCAGCGCGATGTGGTCGTTGAAGAGCTGCTCACCGAAGAAGGCGCTCCCGTCGATGTCGACAGTTGCCACCTCATCCCCCGGCTTCAAGTTCGGGTAACGCTTGGTATTCGCGGCGTCGGAGGCTTCCAGGTAGCTCTGGCGGCGAAGCGTCTCGTAGCGAACGAACGCCACCCCGACGAGGCGGTGGTAGTCCGAGTTCCTAAAGCGATTGTTGGCCTGGGGGAGCAATGGTTGGGCCCCTCCGCCAAAGCGGCTCGTGCTCCCGCCGACGAGCTGGGCATCGGGAGCGACCAATTCCGCGAGGGCGGAGGAATTCTCGTCGACCCATGCGTCGAAATAACGATTGAGAACAGCGATAATTCGGGCATCGGCGATCGGTTCGCGGAGCGTCGCTACGGCGCCGGCAGTCGCTTCGTCGGCCGGTTGGGTACGTGCGGGTGCTGCCTCAAGGGCGATGCCATCGGGAAGTCGCGGCGGAGCCCCTTCCGCAAAAGCGACCGGTGGGCGTTCTGCCGCCCCGCAGGCGGTGACGAGCGCCGCAAAGCCTAAAAGGCTAAAATTCTTCATAGACTTAGACAGGTTCGACCCGTTGTTCGTCGCCGCGGTCGCGAGTGAGGACGACGACATGGCGCGGGGCAACGGGTGTGTAGCGGGCATCGCCGTCATCTTCGGAGACGTCGTCAGCAACGAGAAGGGAAAAGTGCAGGCGCGACGGCGACGGCACCTTCGCCCGAAGCTGGAAGTCGTCGGCAACGAGGGCAGCGGCGGCAACCTCCCCTTCCCAGCGCCGGAGGATCATCCGGGCAGAGCGCCCGTCGGGCGTCCGATCGGCGCCGTGGTAGGCGACCACGCGGTCGCCGTCGGTCACCAGAACATTCCCGACGGAGCCGCCGCCGAACTCCGCCGCCACCGCCTCGATCTGGCCGACCAAGCCGCGGAGAGCCGCAAGGATCGCGTCGGTTGGAATGGGTGCAACGTGCAACATTCCCGCATCGTGGAGGAACGAGAGGAAGACGTGGAACGCGAGCTCGCTGTCGCCATCACCGCGGAGCGACGCACGCAAAAACGGAGGAAGATCTGCGAGTAAACGTGCACGCGCGTCGCCACCGGCAAGATTTCCGCCGGGGAAGATATGCGTTCCGGCGAAGAGCCATTGGCGCCAGCGATGGGGCCCTGCGTCGTCCGCCTGCAGCTTGCGTCCGTCCTCGCGGAGTGCCTCCTCAACGACGCCAATCACGCAATCGGTACGAAGGTCGCCAGCGATCGTCGTAAGCGACACTTCCCCGGCCTCCATCGGGCGGCGCCGAAGAAGGACGTCCCCCCCCTGGTAAAACCCGGCCCCCCAAACGAACGGGCGATCGGAGCGAAACGGCGCACGCCGCGGCGCCTCTTCCGCGAGGATCCGCGGGGCGACGTCTGCACGATTTCCGAGGAGCGCAAAAAGTCGAGCCATGGTCGAGCCTCGAAAGAAGGTCTAAATCTCTGATTTTACGTCGGTAGATCCCGGCGAACGCACCCGCACGATGCCTGCATCCTGCAGACTTTTCTCGGTTGCTGCGCGAAGACGCTTCTCGCGGTCGTCGGCAAAAAACCGAACGAAAAACGGAGCAAGGACCGCAGCAAATGCTCCGTAGCTCCACGGCGGCGGTGCTTCCATCTCTCTCCGTTACACGCTTCCCGAGGGGTCGCGCCATCGTTCCGCGCGCCGCTTCTGGAGGAGTGTGATCATCGCTTCGAGCTTGGCGTCGCCGCGCGGCTTCCCGTCGTGCCGGATCCCCTTCCCGCCGTTGCAGCGGGCGCAGGCGAGCGCGAGATTTTCCACGCTGTCGCCGCCGCCGTGGTGGCGCGGGACGATGTGCTCGACGGTGGCGACACCGAGCAACGTGCCGTCGAGGTCGACGGAGAGCTGGGCGTTGCAATGGATGCACTTGCCCGCCCAGACGACACCCCCGGCCGATCCGCCGAGCGGGCGTTTGGCGAAGGTCTTGTCGCTCGCGACGATCGCGAGCACGCGCGCACGCCGCGGGAGTTCCTCCGCTTTGCGCGCAGTTTCCGCGGCTCCAAGTTCTGCTGCGCGCTGACGATCGCGACGCTTTGCTGCCATGGCTTTCCCCGAAATGAAAAGAGCATCCTGCCAACCTGGCCCGGATGCTCTTTTCTACAAGATCTCTCGCTTCAATCGACTTTCGCGAGCTTCTTCCCTTTGGCGACCTCGTCCCCCTTGTCCTTGTCGGGGTTGACCACGAAGGGAACGACGTGCTCTTTCTTCTCGAATTCATTCCGATAAGCGGCTGCTTGCTGCTGGGACGCAAACGGACCGACACGCACGCGATACCAACGGCCGCCGCGCTCCTTGATGTCTACCGCGACGACATATGCCTTGTGACCACGCGTACGAAGCTGGTTTGCGAACGCCTCAGCTTCCTTCTCTTCTTTGAAGCTCGAGACCTGAAGAGAATAGCGCCCTTCGGAGCCCTTCGGAGCCATCGCTTGCGGCTCGTCGGTGGAACCGGCGGCGGCCACTTTCGTCAATGTATCCCGCGGATTCGTCGTGACCGACGTCGCCGAGAGGACGTTCCCCGCGGGCAGCGGAGCGATCGGGAGGCGGTCTCCTGCGGTCGGCGGGAGGCCGTCTTCCACAGCACGGGCGAGGCCCGGCCCCGGCGTCGTCTCCTCTTTTCCGCGAACGGCGGCGAGGGCCGTCGTCGGAGTCTCGCGATCGCTCAAAATCCCAGGAAAAGTGACATCTTTCGCGTTGAGGTCGGTCGCCTTCGTCGGCGCGGAGACCTTCTGCGCGGAGACAAGCGCGCCGAGCGGATCTGCCTTCACGTCGCTTTTTGTGTTTCGGGCGACGCCAAGCGTCATGGCGGCGAATGCGATGCAGGCGCCGCCGGCAGCGACGAAGGCGAGCGTCGACAGCTTCGGCCCCCGGTCTCCGTTTTCGGACTCCTGGATGCGTTCGAGATCGCGAACCCCTTCACTAGCGTTTCCGTTCCGAGACATAGGCCTCCGGTATAGCGCGGCTTCGCGTCGGGCCAAATTTATCGCGGGGTAGCCGACGGTCGACGTAAAGTCGTTCAAAACAGAGGCCGGGGTTTGAGGCTCGTGCTCGATTGCGCCGCCGATGAGCCGCCTGCGTTTTTGCCTCGGGGTCGTTGCCACACTCTTCGCCGCGGGCGCCTGCAGCGAGGCGCCCGTTACCGAAGAAATTCCGGTCGTTCTCGCGACGAGTGACGCGTTCGCGAACCTGGACGCCACCGCGGGAACGCTGACCGTCGAGAACGCGCTTGGCGCAACGCTCGCGACCAAGACCGTGAAGGTCCCGGCGACGACGCTCACCGTCGGCGACTTGACCGCCGGCGAGGTGATCAACCTCGCGCTCCGAGTCACCGATCCGGCAGATGGCCGTCTCGCCCTCGTCGGTGAAACGGGTCTGTTTTCGGTAGGTTCCTCGCGCCCGATGCTCCTTCAGCGAACCGGAACCTTCGCGCCACTCACCGCCGCCGCGTTCGCCGTTGGCGACCAGGCGCCGCTCGTCGGAACCAGCGACGGGAACCTCGTGGCGGGGCTCGCGGACGGGACGCTCACCGTCCTCGACGGCCGCAGCCGGCGCGCGGGGCCGATCGCCTTGAAGCCGGCCGCCGTCGCGAATGCCTTCCTCGCGACCACCGACGCAATTTTGGTCATTGAAGGATCAGATCCTACGCGAGCGACCGCGGAAGTTCTCGATTTGAATGCTCGCGCATTTTATGCGATCGATCCACCGACAAATCTTCGTTTTGCCGACGTCGCTGGCGGCGCAACCGTCCGAACTCCTTCGGGCGGCAGCTTCCTGATCGGCGGGACGCGGACGACCGCGCCGTCGGCACGCGGTATTCGCGCAGCGAGCGATGGCACGCTGGAGCCTCTTCTTTTGCAGGCTTCACGGAAGGGGGCGGCGATCGTCCACGTCCCCGGTGTTGGCCTTGTCGTCGTCGGCGGCGCCGAAAGCGCGCCCGGGGCCGAACTCATTCTGGACGCAACAACAAACGGGACTTCATCGATTCGTCCCCTCTCGACAAACGCCGATTCTCGCACCGGACTTGCGCTCGCAAACTGGGATTCTCAGCGCGTGCTGGTTGCTGCCGAGGACGGCTCTCTCAGCCTATTGGACACGGTTTGCGCGCCGACCTGCCCGGTGACTCCCCTCCCCTCCTTGCCACCGGCGACCCATCGGACGGCGGTGGCCTCTGCCACCAACGACGTCCTCGTCGGCGGCGTAGAAGCGGGTGCGTTTGTCGTCCACCGTGTGCGCGCGAACGGAAGCAGCGTCGTCACGGGCCCGAGCGCACGCTCCGGCGGGCGACTCTTCCGCGCGTTTTCGAGCGGAATTCTGGTGGTTGGCGGCGACGCTACGCCTTGGCTCTTCCGAGGCGAATGATCCCCGCCGGCGTCGCGATCGCATCGACGACGTCTCCAACGAGGCGCGTGTTCGGCCAAATCACTGCATTATGCACATTTCCGTCGACGAACGAACCGGCGCCAACGACGGCCGTTTCGGCGCGGCCGGTGACGACGGCCCCCGATCCCAACCAGGAAATTTGCTGCCTCGCCGCAAGCCAAGCGCGGTTGGCAGCGAGGTAACTCTCCGGCGTGCCGACGTCAAAAAAAGGTGCGTCATACACATAACTGCCGACGGTCGCCCCGCGCCGAAGGGCGGGAAGGTACCCGTCGGTGACGAGGCAGCCGACTTCCGGAAGTGCTTCGCGAAGTGCCCCCCCAACAACATGAATTCCTAAAAATTCTGCGCTTTGTACCTCCGCGCCGAAGACCTCCTGGCGAAGGCGGACGACGCGGCCGGCGCCATCGAGGCCGACGTTTCCCGCGCCGATGGATGGCGGCCCGGCAAGGGGACGGACGACGAGCGTCCCGAGATGGCCAGGGCGGTGGGCGGAGGCAACCGCCGACGGATCGACGCCGGCGAGGATGTCGCCATTCCACACCAGCACGTTTCCGAGGCCGAGCGCCGAGGCCGCACGGACGAGACCCCCAGCGGTTCCGAGGAGTGTGTCCTCGTCGGAAACACGTAGGCCGAGCGTGGCGGCCGCCTCGTGAAGGCGTGCTTTGGCGTGCCAGGCATTCGCGACAATCGCGGAGAAACCGACACCGCGAAGCTGGGCAACGATGGTCGCCAAGGCGCTCTGATCACCAACCGGCACAAGCGGCTTTGGGAGGTCGTCGGTGAGTGGTCGAAGGCGGCTTCCGACGCCGGCTGCAAGAACAAACGCGGGAATCATTGCCGGGAACCATTTCCCGAAATGGGGCCAAGAAAGCAAAATCTTGCCCTTTTCCATGCAAGGTCGCTAGCGGAGCGGAATGGTTTCTCGCTTCCGTGCGGCCGTTTCGCCCTTCGTCCCTCCGGCGCGCAGCCAGTGGCCGCTCGCCGCGCGCGTCGCGATCGCCGGTACGTTGTCGTTACTCCTCGGGATTTTCGCGACGGCGTGCGGATCCGAGGGGCGCGGGAACGACGCCTGCGAAGCGATCGAAACGGCTCGCTGCCGGCGCGCCCCCGCCTGCGGCATCGACCTCCCGGGGCCGTTTGAGAACGGCGCCGACAACGTCGATAACTGCATCGCGTACTACAAAGATCAATGTCTCCACGGACTTGCTTCCGGCGAAAGTCCGCGGGCGAGCACCATCGACGGCTGCGTCGCCGCGATCAACAGCGACTGCGCCGCCGTCAAGGCTCCGGAGACGGCCACGGCGTGCGCCTTCTTGATTGTCCCGGACGCTGGGTCAGACACCGGTGCCACCGACAGCGGCAGTGATGCGGGCAGCGATTCCGGCACCGACGCCACGAGCGACACGACGGTTGACGCCGCCAAATAAGCTATCTTCCCAGTTACTTACGCGTCTTCCACGGGAGCATCTTCCGCGCGGCGTCGCCGACCACGCGGAGCAGGTCGCGCGTGGAATCGGTGCGGTCTGCACGTTTTTCGCCGAGGTCGTCTTCGTCGTCGAGGAGCGGCAGTTCGCCGCTCGGCGCATCGACGGGGACCGTCGCTGCAACAGCCGCCCCGGTCGTCTGCTCGGGGAGGAGGACGCGCTCCGTCCGCGCGTGCTCGCCGAGCGCGATCTTCCACCAGCTGGGGCGATCGCCGCTGCGGCAGCCGAGCGTAAACGACGGGCTCGCCAACAAGGTAAACCGGCAGCCGGCCGGTTGGCGCTGCTCACTGACGTGGCGGTGGCCGTGGAGCACGAGCGTGACGCCCGCTGCATCGAAGGCCGACGCGACCATCGGGGCGTCGTCGAGGCGCATGCCGAACTCGGACGGTGCGCGCTTCCCGATGCCGTGGGCAAGCGGGACGACGTGATGATGGAGCGCAACGAGGCGGTGGCGCGCGTTTTTCCACGCGGGCGTCCGCGCAACCGCCGCCAGATAGGCGAGTTGGGCCGGACCGATGGCGCCGTTGTGCCGGTAGAAGCGAGGCTGCCCAACGGCGCAGGAGTCGAGGCCGACGAGGAGCGTTTCGGCCTCGGGCAGTTCCGTGCAGAATGCACCAGTTTCGTCGAGGGTAAGCCCTACCCGGGCGGCGAACGCTCCGTAGGCAGCCTTCTTCGTGGCGGCCGTTGGTCGCGGGCGGCCGCTGCCGGGGAGCGGGAAGAGGAAACGGTCGTGGTTGCCGGGGACGACGAAGAAACGCCGCCGCAAAATCCACGGCCGGAAGGCCGCCTCGACGAGCTCGTAGCCGTCGCCATCGTCGGTCACGTCGCCGGTGACGATGACGGCATCGACGGTCGCCGGATCGAGGGCACGCGCCGCCGCCAAGAGGCGCAAATTCGCGTTGTTAGGCGTTCCGGCGAGGAGATGGGCAAGGGCGCCGTCGGAGAGGGGGGAACTCGCGAGCGTTCGTGCCGTCCTCGCTTCCAGGCGGCACGCCTTCCAGGCGGCACGCTCCACCGGGTCGACAAGGCCGCCCGCCGCCTTCACCGTCGGGAGCGAATGGGAGAATCCCTCGGGATCAAGGAGCTTGAGCTTGGCTCCACCGCCGCGCTCCCGGAGGACGCGCCAGCCTGCCTCCCCCCATGCGAGCTCCCAGTTACGTGTATCCTGCACCGGCTTGGCGCTGCGACGCACGAGGCGGAGGCCGTCATGGAAGGTGTCGCCAAAGGTCGATGCGTGGAGATCGCTTACGTGAGCGATCACGAACGGGCGCGGCCCGAGAGGGTTCAGGCCGCTCGAATCCATCACATCCCGGAGACGATCTTGTAACCGTCGCCGGTCGGCTCAAGCACAAGGCGGTTGTCGGCGACGCGGTGGTGCCACTCTTCGTCGTGGAGCCCAGGGATCTTGAAGCTCGCCGAGTACGTGTAATCTACATACACGTCCTTCTTCGGCGAAAAGCTGACGTTGCGGTAGCGCATCTCGTAGCGGACGTTCGACGTCTTCTGGAACACGCCGGTAAGGTAGGCCTCAAGGCCCTTAAAGTCGATGTCGTCGTCGACCCGCGTGTTGCCGCCATCCTCGTAATAACGGGGACTTGCGATCTGCATCAGGAGGCCAATGTTCCGCTCTTCGAGGGCGTGGCGATACTGCTCGCAGACGAGGATCGCCTTGCGGTTTTCGCTCGTGTCTTCAACGTCGGTGTTCGGAATGAGGGTCTTCCCACAGCCGGTGGCGGCGAAGGCGAGCAGCGAAACAAAGGCGAGGGCGAACGGCTTCTTCATCGAGTCCCGGATACAAACAAGGGGGGCGGGTCCTTCCCGCGGGAGCCGGCTTCCTAGCAGATTCAGAAAATCGCGGGGGAAATCGTCACCCGGCCCGTTTGAAGAGCTTCCCGTAATACTCGAGCATCTCGTTGCCGCGAAGCTTCGAAAAAAAGCTGGAAAACGCCATCCAGATCGAGAGTCCGCTCAAGTCGCGGAACATCGGCGGCACGTAGCGCGGCGGCTTCACGACGCCGTCGTTCACGCGCATTGCGAGGACCGGGACGTCCTCGTGGGCGACCTTGCCGGCAAAGAGGTAGGGGACGAGGTCGGTACGATTGTGGCGGACCGCGCTCTGCAAAAACGCGTAATTCAACACAATTCCCTTGCAGTAGCAGGCATCCTTGGTGAAGGGGGCGCCCCCCTCTACGTCGCCGCCACGGAACACGCGAACGGTGTTCTGGAAGCACTCGTCCTCTTCGTAGCCTTCGGTGCGGTACCACTCGAAGACGTCGAGGAAGTTCGCGCCGTCTTCCGCTTTGTTCACGGCGAGGATGCGGTCGACGAGCTTGCGAGCACGGCGCGGGTAGGTTCGAAACGTGAAGATTTCCACGAGGGCGGCGAGCCCCTCCTGGACGGCGGTCGTTCGCGGCGGCCCCTTCGAGAGCCACTTCGCGACCGGCTGCGCCTGGCCGTTCAGGGATGTTGCAACATGCACCCATCCCTCGTGGGCTTCGAGGATGTCGATGTCGCGCGGCGAGAAGAGCGCCCCCGAGCGGACTTTTACGTAGTCGCTGCCGGCGGCCGCATCGCTGACGATGTCGTCGTCGACGGCGACGCGCACCGTGTCGTCCCCGAAGTAATTCGCGAAGCGTTTGTTGAGCTCGGCGGCCGCCTCCGGTGCAGGGATCGTCCGTTCCATTCCGAGGCCGAGGGCACGCTCATCGACGTTTGTCAGGATGTCGTACAGCATATGACCGAGGTCTTTGACCGTTGTCTTGCCGTCCGGGAATGTGTCGTTGGTCGACCCGTAGAGGCGACGCGCAAATGCGTAAAAGTGGGGCGTCCCACGTACAGCAAGCATCCGAACCGTGTCTCGGTATTCGAGGGCGGTCCGCTGCATGATGTCACCGATCGCGTCGCTTTCGCCGAGATCGCGGTCGATATCGCGGGCAATCTCTTCGAATTCTTCCGCTTTCGCCTTCGGATCAAACCCGAGATCATTGCGCAGATAGTGGTCCGGCCCGACTTTCGGAAGCTCGCGGCATTTGCCCTTGAAGAATTGCTCTTCAACGGCGCTATCCCAACGAATCGACTGAAGCACGCGAATCGGCCGCTGCGCTTCAACAATGCGGGCTGCGAGGCTCGCGACGCTCTCTTTGTAGCTCTTCCAGGGGCCCGACGGGGCCGGCGGCGGAATCGACGGGATCTCGAACTCGTAGGACTCGATGGCCCGCTCGCGGCGCCGCTCGATGCGCTCCAGGCGCTCCGCTTTGTCGGTCTTTTCGGTGCGCTCGCTCTTCTCGACGCGCTCGACCTTCTCTGCGCGATCGCTCTTCTCGAGCCGATCGCTCTTTTCCTCTTTTTTTTCCAGCTTTTCCGGGCGGTCACCGCGCTCGCGGTCCCCCTTCTCGGTGCGCTCAAGCTTCTCGGAAACGCGCTCTTCGCGCTTGTCGTCGCGTTCGCTCTCGCGGTCGGACGGCGGCTCCGAGTCCTTCCCGCGCCGTTTTTCACGGTCAACGGCGAGCGCCTCAAGGCTGCTCGTCGGCTTTGCCACGTCGTCGCGCACCTTCACGGGGGCGTCGTCGCGGACCTTGCTCTCTTCGGCAGCGCCCATGCCCGCACTCTGCACGAGCGCGGCGATGCTGGGAAGCGGGAAGCTCACGGCGCCGCTCTATTTGCAGGGGGAACGAAGCGCGAAGCCGTTCGTGGAGACCTCCGCGCCGTCTCCCGCTTCGCGGACGGACGCGTTCGTTGGTGTTGCAACGATCTAGCGGTACTCTACACGCGAATGCTGGCGATGAGGCGCGCGACGATGTCGGCGTCGCTGACCCCCTCCGCCTCCGCCCGGTAGGAAAGCACGAGGCGGTGACGGAGGACGCCGAGGGCGAGCGCCTTCACGTCGTCGATGTCGGCGGCCGCTTCTCCGCGCAAGGCGGCGCGCGCTTTTGCAGCGAGCACGAGCGCTTGGGAGCCACGCGGGCCGGCGCCAAACCGGACGTAGGGGGCAAGATCGCTCGGGAGGCCGCGATCCCCAGGGCGGCTCGCACGTGCCAAATTTACCGCAAATTGAATCGCTTCTTCCGTCGCGGGGATCCGCGGAACGAGGCGCTGAAGGGCGACGAGCTCGTCACGACCAAGGACCTTGTCGACGCTGCCCACCGCTTCCGAAGTCGTGCGCCGCGCGATCTCGAGCTCTTCCACGGCGGTCGGGTAGCCGAGGTGGATTTCGAGGAGGAAGCGATCGAGCTGGGCCTCGGGGAGCGGGTACGTCCCCTCTTGCTCAATGGGGTTGCGCGTGGCGAACACCTGAAAAGGATTCGGCAAAACATGCGTCGTCGTGCCGACGGTCACCGTCCGTTCCTGCATCGCTTGCAGGAGCGCCGCCTGGGTCTTCGGCGGCGTGCGGTTGATTTCGTCGGCGAGTACGAGGTGGTGAAAGAGCGGCCCTGGGAGGAACTTGAGCTTCCGCCGGAGGTTCCCGTGGGCGTCTTCTTCCTCCTGGAGAACATCGGTGCCGGTGATGTCGGCGGGAAGGAGATCCGGTGTAAACTGCACACGACCGAAGGAGAGACCGAGCGCTTCGGCGAGGGTCGAAACGAGAAGCGTCTTTGCGAGACCGGGGACGCCAACGAGCAGCGCATGCCCCCGAGCAAGGAGCGCGACGAGCATCATTTCCAGCGTTTCGTGCTGACCGACGACACGCACCGCGACCGCATCTTCGACGCGCTTGCGCGCTTGGGCCGCCTTCGCGAGGAGGGCGACGTCATCGAAGTCTCCGTTCGGCGCGCCCGCATCAATGGGATTCATCGGCGCGAGGTTCTTTCACGGTGTAGCGTCCGGTGTAAAGGCGTCCCGCGGACGCCTGCGCCGTCGATCCCCTATGTTGCAAACGCCGCCTGCCCCGGTCCCGTCCCCTTCCGTCTCCGCTGCTGCGGCTCTGCCGTCGCTCGCAACGCCACCGCCAGGAAATTCCCAGGCGGCCGCGATCCCGTCGGCGCCGGCGATCGAAGAGGTCGTGACCCGCCCCGAGCCCGGCCTTCGCCGCGGGAAGTACGAAGCGCGCCCTTGGCACTTCGGCCTGTTGATGGCGGTGGCTGTTCTGTTCGTCCTGGGCTACCTCGCGCGACGCTTCTCATGGAATCCCCTGCGCAAAAAACCGAGCACGCTCTGACCGACACGGCCGCCGAACCGCCGAAAAAATCCCCGCTGGGGAAAGCGATCGGTTTCATCCTTGTAACCGTGCTCATTTATCTCGGGTTCTCGGTTTATACCGGTCTCGGGAAGATGCGCGGAGCGCTGGAAACCTTCCATTGGTGGACGTTCGCGGCAGCGTGCGCACTGGCCCTTGGGAACTACCTGCTGCGATTCCTCAAATGGGAATTCTACCTGGCAAAGCTCGACGTCCGTGGGGTTCCGAAGTTCGATAGCCTCCTCGCCTATCTTTCCGGGTTTGTCCTCACGATCACCCCCGGAAAAGTCGGCGAAGCGTACAAGTCGGTCGTCCTCCACGACCGCTTCGGCATCCCGGTCGCCCGTACGGCCCCGATCGTCCTCGCGGAGCGCGTGACCGACGTGCTCGGCATCGTGATCCTCATCGTCGTCGGTTCCTTCGGCATCCCCGGCGGCCTCCTTTGGGCGGGCGTCGGCGGCGCGCTCGTCTTCACGATCGTGGCGGCGATCGCCTCCGAGCGCCTGTCGATGTTCCTGATCGGCATCGTCGAAAAGCTCCCGTTTGGCGCGAAGATCGCCCCCAAGGCGCGTGAGGCGCATGCCTCGCTTTCGGTGCTTCTCGCGCCGAAAAACCTCATTGTTCCGGGCCTTTTGTCGGTCGTCGCCTGGTCCCTCGAATGCCTCTCCCTCTGGGTGATCCTCTTCGGCTTCGGCGAGAAGGTGCCGCCCATTCCGTGCACCTTCTTCTACGCAACGGCGACGCTCGCCGGGGCGATCGTGCCCGTCGGCGCGACCGAGGTCGGCCTCTTCACGCAGATGCAGGCCTACGGCGTCCAGGACTCCCACAACACCGCCGCAATGATCCTCGTCCGCTTCGCGACGCTCTGGTTCGCGGTGCTCGTCGGCTTCGCGGCGCTGTCGATCCTCCGGCTCCGTCCGATCGCCAAGCGCTGACTCGACCCTGGCGCGTTGCTGCGTTGCAGCATTGCGTCACGGGCCCGGCAACGGCCGATGAATCGTACGCGCCGCCGAATTTGCAGGGGACGCGCGCCATTGACCTCGGTATGTTGCGCCGCAACATGAGCACGGATCCGCACGCCCCCGCCGCTGCCACCCCCTTTGCCGAGTCGACGCCGCTCGGTCTCCTCGGCCTCGCCATCGGCTGCGCCGCCCTGATCCCGGTTGCCCTCGGCAAGGCGATCACGCCGGACGCCTTCCGAACCGCCGCCTGGTTCTGCCTGCTCTTCGGCGCCGGCTGCCAGTTCCTCGCCGGAATCCTCGCGCTCGCGAACAAGAACGGCCTCGGGGGGACGCTGTTCCTCACGTTCTCGTTCAACTGGGTGATGAACTGGTGGTCTCTTTCAGGGATCGCCGAAGGGCGCGTGCCGAATCATTCGGTCGTGTTTGCCGTCGACGTCTGCTTCTTGATCATCTTTGTCGTCCTGAGCATCGCGTTCGCCTACGCGTCGAAGCTGCTCTTTGCCTTCCTGGCCGACATCATCCTTCTCTACGTCTTCCGCATCGGCAAAGCGCTGCTTCCGCCCGCCGATGGCGCGATCTTCAACATGCCGATCGTGCTCGCGACGGTCGCCCTCGCCGGCATCGCCCTCTACCTCGCGTTTGCGCTGCTGCTGAACCCGGCCGCCGGCCGCGTCCTCCTGCCGATTCCGGGGCCGCTCTTCACGCCGAAGGCGCCCCAGCAGTGACGGAAGCGGGCAAAAGCGCCTCACGAACCGCCTGAAAATCGGCCGGTGCCGCACTCGTAAAGACGAGGCGCTCGCCGGTCTTCGGGTGCACAAACCCAAGCAATCGCGCATGAAGCGCCTGGCGACCGAGCTGGTTGGCCAGGCGTTTTGCGTGGGGGTCGTTGGGAATTCCGCCGTAGACGGGATCGCCGAAGATCGGCGTGCGGGCAATCTCTGCAAGATGCACGCGAATCTGGTGGGTACGCCCCGTCTCGAGGCGGCAAACGACGTGGGAATAGGTCCCCCACTTCCCCGTCTCCGTCGCGAGCGGCGTCACGTGGGTTTCGGCGCGCTTCCCATCACGAACCTTCGTCGTGAACTTCATCCGCTCAACGGGATGGCGCCCATGAAGGGTCGCGATCGTCTGTTTGAGGGGGGCACCAATACAGATCGCTTCGTATTCACGGTCGATGCTGTGGATCTGAAATTGGGCTTTGAGCGCTTCTCGACTCTTGGCATTGCGGGCGACGACCATGATGCCGCTTGTGCCTTTGTCGAGGCGATGGACAATGCCCGGCCGTAGATGCCCTTCCGCGTCGTCGGGGTCGGCGACGTCGTCGATGCGGAACCAGCCCCGCGCCAAGAGACCGTTCACGAGCGTCCCCGTCTCGTGGCCGGCCGCCGGGTGCACGACGAGGCCGGGCGGCTTGTCGAGCACGAGGAGATCGTCGTCGATGTGCAAGAGTGTAAATTGCACCGATGGGTCGGCGACCGCATCGCTGGTGCGGGGGGCGCGCGGTGTCACGACGACCTCATCCCCCTCACGGAGGGCGTCTTTTGCCTTGCCGGCGGCGCCCCGTAGGAACACCGCCCCCGACTCAATCCAGCGCTGCACCTCCGCACGAGACGGCGCCTCGGGGAGTTCCGCGCAGGCGGAGACCACAAAACGATCGAGCCGCGAACCGGAGGCGGAACGCGGCACGACGAAGCGGATCGATTCCGCGGAGGCGCTCACCAGATCTTCGACTTGATGTGCCCCTTGGCCTTGATCAAGATGTCGACGAGGGCGCGGTCGTAGAAGTTTTTCGGAAAGAGTTCCGGCGAAACGCGGCGCTTGTACAGCGCGCGCCCTTCTTCGATCTCTTCGGCGAGCGTCGAAAAGAGGGAGTCCTCGGTGATCCCCTTGACGATCTTCTCCTCGTTGTAGAGCGAGAGATCGCTGGCGATCGCGCGAGCAAGACGGCGGGCGGCTTCTTCGGTCTCGATGAGGGCCATAGGCGCGTGAGTATCGGTCGCCGCGAAGAAGAGTGTCAACGGTTACTTGGCGAAGCGGCACCTGCCGCCGCGGAACCGAGGAAAATTGCGCGGGCGCCGCCGCTTCGACCGGTTTGCAGCAACGGAAACGGCGCGCCTGGAAAACCACTTCGCAGCACGATCCCCTTTTTTTACGCAGCGAGGCTCTGGTAAGCGACCCCGCCATGGAGCTCATCACCCTCGCAAAAGCGATTGAAGAAGCGGGCAAACGGGACCCGTCGCGCGGTTTCACGTTCCTCTCCGAGGACGGCGTGCCCGGCTTTCCGGGGACGGAAAACGCGCGAGAGACCTTCTTCTCGTTTGCGACCATCGAACGGCGAACCGCGTCGTTTGGCGGGGCGCTCCAGTCCCTCGGTCTCAAGAAAGGGGACCGCGTTGCGCTGATCCTCCCGCAGAACGAGGACTTCGTGATCGCGTTCCTCGGAGCGATCCGTGCCGGTATCATCCCTGCGCCGATCTACCCGCCGCTCGGTCTGGGGCAGCTCCACGGATACCTGGAGAATACCCGCCATATCGTTGCAAAAAGCGGCGCGCGCGTGCTCGTCACGAGCAAGCAGATCAAGGCGCTCCTCGGCACCGTCCAGGAGGGCTGCCCGGCCCTGGAGAAGCTCGTCGCCATCGACGACCTCCGCGACCTCCAAGAGACGCTGAAGCCGGTCGAGATCACGCTGGATGATCCCTGTTTTATTCAGTTTACCAGCGGATCGACCTCGCGGCCGAAGGGGGTCGTCCTGACCCATCGGAACCTCGCGGCGAACATGAAATGCATCATGTTCGACGGACTGCGCGTGAACAAACAGGACGTCGGCGTCTCGTGGCTCCCGCTCTTTCACGATATGGGCCTGATCGGCTTCGTCCTTTCGCCGATCATGAACGACGTCCCCGTCGTCTTCCTGCCGCCACTCACCTTCCTCAAGCGCCCGGCGACCTGGCTCCAGGCGATCACCCGCTACAAAGGGACGATCACCTACGCACCGAATTTCGCCTTCGCGCTGTGCGTGAAGCGAATCAAAGGGAAAGATCTCGACGGAATCAAACTCGACACGATCCGTGTTGCCGGCTGCGGCGCGGAGCCGATTCGTCCGGAAAACCTCGAGAATTTCGCCAAGGTCTTCGGGGAACAGGGTTTCCGCTCGCTTGCGCTCCTTCCGTCGTACGGTATGGCGGAGTCGTCCCTCGCGGTCGCATTCACCGAGCTGGAAGAGGGAATGAAGACGCTGAGCGTCGACGGCGAGAGGCTCTGGGCCGAAGGGGAAGCCTTCGTCGTTGAAGCGACGAATGAGGCAGCGGTTCCTCTCGTCTCCTGCGGCCCGAAGTTTGCCGATCACGACATGCAGATTTTTTCCGCCGACGACGCCACGAGCAGCGCGCCGCTCGCCGAGCGGAAAGTGGGAGAGATCCGCATCCAGGGGCCCAGCGTAATGGCCGGCTATTTTGAAGATGCTGAGAAGACGAAGGAGGCCTTTGCCGGCGATTTTCTCCGCACCGGGGACCTCGGATTCCTCCACGAGGGGCGCATTTACATCTGCGGCCGCTCCAAGGAAGTGATCATCGTCAATGGTCGCAACTACTACCCGCAAGACATCGAGTGGGAGGCTTCGAAGATTGATGGCGTCCGCAAAGGGAACGTCATCGCCTTCGGGACGCGCGATCCGGGGAGCGACAAGGAGAAGGTGATCGTCGCCTTCGAAGTCACGCTGAACCCGGGCGAAACCCTCGAAATCAAAGGGGCAGATCTCGTTGCGAAGGTCCGCACCTCTGTGCAACAGGGGCTGGGGTTGACCATCGACGACGCCGTCCCCGTCGTCGCCGGGGCCCTTCCGAAAACCTCGAGCGGCAAGCTTCAGCGCACGAAGACGCGCGAACTGTATGATCAAGGCGAACTCAACGATCGCAAGGGGAAACGCGATCAAGACAAGCTGGATCTGATCAAGGAAGCGGCAAAGAGCCAGTTCTCTTTCTTGAAGCTCGCGGTCCTCGGCCGCGGCAAAGACAAGAAGTAGAGCCGGACGTTGATGAAAGACATAGCCCCGAAAAGCAGCTAGCTTCGGGGCGTGTTCACCTACGAGCGCCGCCTCCGCTTTGAAGACGCTGACGTCGGTCAAGTGCTCTTCTATCCTCGTTATTTTGCCCTCTGCTACGAAGCGCTCGAGGCGCTGCTCGCGGAAGAAATCGCCGGCGGCTACCCGAGTTTGCTTCGGGAGCGCGGCCTCGCCTTCCCGACGGTGCATGCAAGCTCGGATTTCGAGCAGCCGATCGTCTGGGGCGACTCGGCACGGGTGGAGCTTGCCGTCGAACGGATCGGGGACACCTCCGTTTCCTTCTATTTCGAGATCTACCGCGGCTCCGACGGGATCCGCGCGGCGTCGATCCGGCAGACCCATGTACTCTGCACGATTGCGAACTTCGCGAAGGCGAACCTTCCCGAAGATCTCCGGGGGGCACTCTCCCCTCACCTCGCAGAGGCCGCGGCACCGCCCACCGATGGGGAGAGCGCCGGCGCCGATGCCGGCGACACCATCCCGCCGCCACCCGCCGACGACGCCGACTTTGGCTTTGACGGCCACGACGACGCCCCGGCAATGACCGTCGCCGAACCGCTTACCGCCCCCTAGCGGTCACGTTCGCACTGCAGCAAAGGAAAAGCCCGCTCTCCGAGGAGGCGGGCTTTTTCGTGGGTCGAATCAGGCGGTTGCAGCTTCTGGCGACTTCCGCTTCGCCTTCTTCTTCGGCTTCTTCGGCGCGAGCTTGTAGAAGTCGAGGGGGTCGTCGCCAGCGTCAGCGAGGCGCTTCGCGTTCCAGGCGGCGTAGAGGCCGTAGAGGAACAGCGCGATGCAGGCGTACTGGGCGAACGTGAGTGCGCCGAAGCGCAAGTCGCCGGTGTGACCGTCATCGGGCAGGCGGAAGAAGTCCATCAGGAAACGGATGGGGGCGTAGGCGAGCGTGACCACCGAGAGGTAGGTGCCGGTCGGCAGCTTACGGCGCCAGGAAATGATGAGGAAGACCGAAAGAAGAACGGTGAAGAACCATTCGAGGAGGCCGAGATCGAAGTGGGGGGAGAGCCCCTTTACGAACTGAAGTGGCCCCCAATTCCAAACGACTTCGCCGGTGATTCCCTTGGCGTTGTGGATGAAGTCGGCCTCGCGGACCGGGTAGCCGACGGCAAGCCAATGGCCCGCAGGGGCGACGGCACCTTTGTGATCGTGGACGACCGCACAGCCGCCACGGCCGAAAATCCAGGCAACCGGGAAGACGGAGATGATCAAGTCGGCGAGCGGCATGATCGGTGCCGGCGTCTTCCGGCGCTTGAACGAGAAGAGCGTGAAGAGACCGAGGTTCACGATCGCGCGATCGGTCTCGAAGTACTTCCAGAGGAAGATGCCGATCCCGGCGCCGAGGAAGCCGCCGAAGGACGAAAGGCTTTCCCAGATCTTAATCAAATAGAGGGGATCGGCCTTGATCTTCTCGGGATGATAGAAGATCGCATCGAAGACGTGCCCGCCGACGAACCCGAAGATCAGCATCCACGTGATAAACGAGTTGAGCTGGTCGGTGTCGAGTCCGCGCTGTGCCGCTCGCCGCGTAGTGATCCAGGTGCCGAGGACGACGCCCGTCGCAACGAGGAGGCCGAACGGGTGGAGCGTCACGGGGCCGGCGACGGGGAGGTCGGGGACGTGGATGTAGGGGATCATCGGCGGCAGGCCTTAGCGCAAACTCCGGGGAAATCCCATCGCGACCTCGCGGGGCCCGTCCGCCAGCAAATACCCTAGCCGCGGCGTCGCGAGTTACGTCCGGTCGACGCGAACCTTCTTTTTTGCGCCGAGGATCGCGAGCTGACCACAGGCCGCCGCGACGTCGTCGCCGCGTCGCTTTCGGACGAAGCAGCTGTAGCCGGCGTCGTGGAGGACCCGCTGAAAGCGCAAAACACCTGAAAAATCAGGGGGACCGAGCGTGCTCGCCTCGATGGGATTCATCGGGATGAGGTTCACCTTGACAGGCAGACCGCGGAGGAGCTTTGCGAGCTTCTTCGCTTCGTCGAGTTGGTCGTTGCGGCCAGCCACAAGCGTGTATTCGATTGTGATCCGGCGGCGTTTCGGCAGCGGATATTCGCGGAGCGCCTGGATGAGGACCGCCAACGGGTACTTTTTGTTGATCGGCATGAGCCGCGTGCGCGTCTCGTCGTCGGCGGCGTGGAGGGAGATCGCGAGGCCGATCTGGCCACCGAAATCGGCGCCAAGTTTCGCGATTTCGGGCACGAGGCCGCTCGTCGAGACAGTTACCCGTCGAGAGCTGAGGCCGATGCCGTCGCGATGCGTGAGCAGGCGCAGGGAACGCGCCGTCTCCGCGTAGTTGTGGAGCGGCTCCCCCATGCCCATGTAGACGACGTTCCTGAGCTCTTCGTCGGCGTCGAGGAGGAGGCGACCGTGGAGGACCTGGGCGACAATTTCGTCGGCCCGGAGCTGGCGCTGGAGACCGGCAACTCCACTTGCACAGAAGACGCACGCCATCGCGCATCCGACCTGCGTCGAGATGCACTGGGTCACGCGGCGCTTCGTCGACGGGGCGGTCGCCGCGTTCGGCTCGTCGTCGTCTTCGTCGTCGGTATCCGGGGAATCCGGGTCGAGGTCGAAGGCCTCTTCGAGGCTTACCTTTCGCGCGCCGGAGACGCCCGGAATCAGAACGGTTTCAACGGTCTTTCCGTCGGCAAATCGTACGAGCGCCTTGCGGGTGTGGTCGCTCGATCGATAAACTTCAGAGACTTCGAGCACATCAAAGGCAGTTTCTGAAGCCGCAAGTTTCTCGCGCATCGGCAGCGCGAGATCGGTCATCTTCGCCGGATCAAAGACGTTTTTCGTCTGAATCCACTTAAAGATCTGCTTCGCTTGAAAAGGGCGTGCACCGATTTTTGCCGCGGCGGTAATCCACTCCTCGGGGAGGCGAGCGAGCGGTTCCGGGAAGCCGGCGACGCGCGGACCTCGCGGCTTGTCGGCGGCCGGAGCGTCCGGCGACGTCAGCGTGGGGTCATCGGGCTTCAAAGGGGGCTCTCCGTGGCTGCAATTTCGGTCATTTCCGAGGCGGGCTTGGCAGCGCGCTCCTGGCTCTTGGCTTCTTCCCAGTAGCGGTCGAGGACGTCAAGCGGCAGGTTCTCGTCGCCGGCCGCCCCCCAGCCGCCGTGGACTTCCTTGACGCGCCCCTCAACGTGACGAAAGCGACGCGTAAACTTGTCGGACGTCCGCGCGAGTGCGACCTCCGCGTCGACGCCGACGTGGCGGGAGAAATTGACGACGGCAAACAGAAGATCGCCAATTTCTTCTGCCAAATGCTCACGATCGCCAGAATCGTGGGCCGCTTCAATCTCGGCAACTTCCTCGCGAACTTTGGCGAAACTCCCCTTTGCGTCGTCCCAATCAAAGCCGACTCGAGCCACTTTTTCGCCGATCCGCGTGGCACGCACGAGGCTCGAAAGCGCCCGCGGGACGCCGTCAAGCACGCCGCGCTCCCCCTTCTCGCGGAGCTTCAACTTCTCCCAGTTTGTGAGCACTTGGTCGGCGTTCTCCACGGGGGCAGCACCGGCGGGCGCAAACACGTGGGGATGCCGGCGGACAAGCTTGGCGACGATCCCCTCTACGACGTCATCGAGGCCAAAGGCCTGTTCCCGCCGCGCAACTTCCGATTGAAAGACGATTTGAAGGAGGAGGTCGCCCAGCTCTTCACGGAGTAGCGTTCGATCGCCCGAGTCGATCGCGTCGGCGACTTCGGCAGCCTCTTCGAGGACGTATTTACGAAGAGATTCGATCGTTTGCTCACGATCCCATGGGCATCCGTCGTCAGCGAGAAGGCGACGCATCAATCCAACAAGACGCGCGACCGTTGCGCCATCCTGGCCGTCGATGGGCGGAACGGGACGCGGCTGCGCCTCTTCAAAACGGGGGAGCGACATAGGCGCCTCGCTAGCAGGATGGCGGCCCCTTCGCGCGCAAGATGTTCCCATGGCGGCCCTGATCCGCCGGAAAATTCCCACGACGCGGCGACGGCGAGGGGCCCATTTTCGGCCATTTCCGGGTAAACGAACGCCATGGATTCGTCGGCACCGCCCGGGGATGGGAACGAACGCGACGCCCTCGAAGCACGAGCCGAGGCGGTCCCCTCCCCGTTCGATCCGTTCCGCGGCGTCGTCTTCCTCCTCGCGGTCGTCGCGATCGCAGGGCTCGGCTGGGTGCTTCGAAGCGTTCTTGGGCCGCTTACCGTCGGGTTTTTGCTCGCATATGCGCTTGATCCCTTCGTCGACCGTTTGGAGACGCTCCGCGTCCCTCGCGCGGCCGGCGCCGCCTTGGTGATGCTCGCGCTGAGCGGGATTGTCGTCGCCTTTTTCGTGTATGTTGCACCTTGGTTTGTCGCCGAGCTTCGAGACGCCGCGAAAGACCTGCCAGAGCAGCTCGCAAAGACGCAAAAGCGCGCCGAACCGTGGCTCTGGACGCACGCGCATCTGAAGATGCCCCACAGCGCGGAAGACTGGGGAAAGATGGCCTCCGACCGCATTCCTGGGCTTTCGACGGCCGCCACCGCCGCCGCGTTTGGGACGCTCACTTACGTCGGGCTCGCCTTCTCCGCACTCGTCGTGCCGGTCTTTGCCTTGTACCTGCTGATCGATTTCGACCGTATCGTCCGCCGCGTCCGTGACCTCGTTCCCCGCCGCTGGCTCGCCCCCGTCAGCCACCTCGCCAGCGACGTCCACACGACCCTCGGAAGCTGGGTGCGCGGACAGGTCGTCGCAAATTTCGTCCTCGCAGCGCTCTACGCGACCGCCCTACGCTTCGTCGGCATTCGCCTCGCGGTTCCGATCGGTATCCTCACGGGAATGTTGGCATTTATCCCCTACGTCGGCTTCAGCGTCGGTCTCGTTCTGGCGGTTGCGGTCTCCGTCCTGGACTGGCAGGGGCCCCTCGTGGTGCTTGAGGTCGCGATCGCGATGGTCTCCGTGCAGATCCTCGACGGCTTCGTCGTCACGCCACGCATCGTCGGCCAGAGCGTCGGCCTGTCGCCGCTCGAGGTCCTCCTCGCGATCATGGGCGCCGGCACCCTCTTCGGGTTCTTCGGCGTCTTCCTTGCGGTTCCGATTGGCGCGGTGACGAAGCTGCTGATCAAACGCGCAATCAAGAGCTATCTCAAAAGCGATTTCTACCGACGCCGTGCCGCCGACGCGCGATTCTGAATACGCGTCCGTCCGCGGAGCGGGAGACGGCGCGGAGATCGCTACAAACGCGTTCTCCGATCCGGCGTCTCGCCGGGCGGAGACAAATGCATTTCCTGCGTTCTCGCGCGGACCGCTAGGAACGCTCGCCGAGGAAGTCCCGCTCGAGGAAGGCACGCAGCGCAGCTTTCTCCGTGAAGCGACCGAGGGCGACCATCATCTTCGCGAGGGCCGCCTCGACGGTCATGTCCCCGCCGGAAATGGCCCCTCTTTCAAGGGCTTCCGCGCCGCCAGCGTACCGACCGAGTTCGACGAAACCGCGGTTGCACTGGGAGACGACGAGCACGGGCACTTGAAGCGCCTTCGCCTCCTCGAGCACCGGAAGAAGCGACCCCTCAAGCCGCGGCATGGTGCCGGTTCCGTAGGTCGAAAGAACGACGCCTTTCGTGCCACCGCGGAGCGCTCCGATCAACAACTGGGGATTGAGTCCTGGAAAAACGGGCAAAGAGAGGACGTGCGGGTCGACGCGTGCGTCGAGCGGAAGGAGCGGAGCCGGCTTGCGCACGTGATCGTTGAGCGTCCAGCCGATGCCGAGTTCGACGATCGGGCGACAGTTAGGCGAGGCGAACGCCTCAAAGCCCCAGGCATCGATCTTTGTGGCGCGAACCCCGCGGAAAACGCGGCCGCCGAAGACCAAACAGACTTCAGGGACAGGCAGCGTGGCGACGAGGCAAGCATCGACGAGGTTGCGAACCGCGTCGCTGCGGATGTCGCTGAACGGCCGCTGCGAGCCGGTGAAAACGACCGGCCCCGGGAGCGGGCCGAGCAGAAACGCGAGGAGCCCGGCGCCGTAGGCCATCGTGTCGGTACCGTGGACGACGACGACGCCATCGTAGCTTTCCGCAGCGAAGGCACGATGCACACGGAGGGCAAGCGTGACCCAGTGATGGGGCTGCAAGTCCGCAGAGTCGTGATTAAATACCGGCTCGGTATCGACGCACGCAAGCTGGCGAAGGGCGGGAACCTCGGCGACGAGATCTTTCGGTCGCTCCCCGAGCGTCGCGTGTTCCTCGCCCTCATGGCCGCGAGCGAGGTCCATGCCGATGGTTCCACCGGTGTAGAGGAAGAGCACGCGCTTCTGTTTCATGAATCCTTCGGCGCCCGGCTACCGGGCTCAGAGCACGCGCTGCTCGACCTTGATGGTATCGCCAGCCTGAAGGAGAACATCGGCTTGTGTCCCTTCGGCCATGGCATCGACGTCGACAACGACCCGAACGATCTTCCCGTCGTTCGTGTGCCTCGTGAGGATGACGTGGTGGGTGTCGGCAAGGCCGCTGAACCATCCCGCGCGAGAGATTGCGTCGACGAGGGTCAATCCCTCATTCCACGAGTAGGAATCGGGTTTGGTCACTTGGCCGATCACGCGGACGCGCTTCTGGCTGTAGGATTTGACTGCAACCGAAACCTGCGGATTCGAGAGGATCTTCTTTGAGACAAGCGCCTCTTGGATCAGCCTCGCGACCTGCTGAGGTTCCTCTCCCGTAACCGTCAAACGGTCGATGTACGGGAAGTCGATCGTCCCGTCAGGATTGACGCGATAGTCCTTCGAAAAGTCCTTCTCACCGACAACACTGACCTCGAACACATCGCCGGGGCCAATCTTTGTGCTGTTCTGCGGCACCGGCAAGTTCGTCGGCGGCCCCGGAAGGGCGCCACCGCACGCAACGCTGGCGAGGCCTCCGACCGCCAAGACGACCGCAAGGGCGGCGCTTCGCAAGGTCACAGGAAGAAGCGGCCGCCGAGGAACACCTGGGCGCGGCGCCAAGCAAGGTCGAAGCTCCCTTCCGGGTACTTGATCGACTGCGACGTGACGTTTTGCGAGTAGTTCGCGGTCAGGTTCATCGCGATCGTATCGGAGAACCGGTACTCGCCATAGAGCGTGACTTCCGGGCGAACGACGTTGAACGACGAGGCAGCGACGGAACCGTCGGCCAAGAAGACGTTCTTGAAGGAAAGGTTCGACACAGCCAAGCTTGCAGAGGTCAGCACGCGCGCGCCGAAGAAGTACGAGAGAGTCCCGTAGCCTTTGTCGACGCCGTAGACGTCGCCGAGAAAGCTATTTTGGAAGTCGCGCGTATAGCCGACGGTGAGCGAGGACTGAGTGAGAGACACTTTACCGAGTTCCGACGTGTCGGGATTGTCGGTCAAGTAGAACCGAAGTTCTCCCTGCCCAATTACGCTGTCGTATTGCTGGGTCGTCTTCGCCCCGAGAGCATAGAAACTCGCGCCGTAGCCGACTGCGCCGAGAAACGCGACGCGCGGACCTACGAGACCGTTCACGCCGAAGCGCGTCCGGAGGGGCGTCGAGTTTGTGAGGACGGTCGCGGCACTGTTCGGGTTCGAGTAGTTCTGGAAACCGAGGCTCGTCTCGGAGAAGAGCGCCGTTCGCGGACGGAAGCGCCAACGATTCCGAACAGCGATCTCGTGCCGGACGTTGTCGAAGGGCTTGCCCGACAACTTCTCGAAGAAGGTGGCGTTAAGCGTGTAGCCCGCGTGCATGTCGAAGGTGCCACCGCCGGGCGCGATGTTGAACTCACCGCCACCATAGACGTTGTCCGAATCGAAAGCCTGGTTCGGATCAGCTCCGGTGTTCGGGCGCGGCACGCGCGAAACACCGCCAAAAAGCGAGAACCCGAAGGGGCGGCGCGGTGCGATGTCGGCGCGAACATCCAAGTTCGCACCAATGTTGCGCTGCTTGGTAAGTTCCGAGTCGCCAAAGAACTCGCGGTAGGTCGCCGCAGCGGACGCCCGCAGCTCAACCATCGGCTGCGCACCAGTCTCGCCCTGGTCCTTCCTTCGCGCCGCAGAAAGCGTCTGGATGGAAATAGACGGGGTAATCCTGAGCATCCCCGCCCCTTTTTCCGGGGCTGCCGGGGCAGAGTTCTGGAAACCCGTCCGATAGGACCGGAGTAGCCAGTTCGAGTCGTACCCGATCTCGGCGCCCACGCCGGGGTGCACCTCGAAGTCGCCGGCTCGAACGCCAGCCCCCTCGGAGAAACGACGATCCTTAAGCCATTCCTGCGCCCCAGCGATCGCCGGAAAGGCGACTACGGACGTGGATACAGCGAGCCCTAAGAAGGAGCGGAGGAAAGAACGGGTGGTCATTTAAGTTTCGCGGTCAGGAAGAGCGCGGCGCAAAAGGATCTTACGCGGCGCTTTCTTTCATCGGCCACACCACAAGCCCGCCGATGCGAAACGTCGCGCGGCGGAAGAAAAAAAAGCGTAACGAATCAGCGCGTGCAACTGATGCACTGCGGCGGATCGGCGAGGCCACCCGGGTTCTGACCAGGGACATAGCCCGGGGCACCTGGAGTGACCTGAGGCACGCTACCCGGCCCCTGAGTCGGATAGTTCGCCTCCTCCGACTCGGAGATGCGCGGGTCGATCGTCGTCGTCGTCTTCGTCTCGCCGACGTAGGTCGCTTCTTCGCCGATGCAGGCGTTCGCCTCGCTGACGAGCGATTGGGCGCGCTTGAAGAGGACCGAAACGATAGTAAATTCGTGACCGGCCTGTTCGCGGTCCTTGCGTTCCGCCGCATTTTTCAGCGTGCCGCGGCGTTCGCGCGCCGATCGTGCCGCAACGTCGATCTGCGAGAGCTTATCGTCGACGCACAGCGTCTTCACGACGTCTTTCGCACGACGTGCTTCCTCCAGCTGGCGACGAACGCCTGCTCGCGCCTGGTCGACACGAATCAGACCCTTGTCGACGGACGCCAACTGCTCCTCGGGGGAAAGATTCGATTTCGTTGCGAAATCGATCTCCGCGTCGGACGGGGTCGCCTGTGGCGCCACGCGACCGCTGGTCTGCGCGACGGCAGTCCCCACGAGCCCCGCGAGCATCGCCGCTGCCAAGAACCACTTTGCTTTCGAACGTAGCGCCATGTCGTACAAGCTCCTCAACCGTCTACGATGCGGGACGTTACGTGGTCATTCATCGCGATGTCAACAGGTCCGAGCAATGAAAAAACCCGGCCGGTTTCTCGGTCGGGCTCTTCCATTGTGGATCCGCTTACTTGCCTTGCTGGACGAAAGACACCGGGATCTGAACGGTCGACCCAGATCCCCCCGGCGGGTCGAACGTGGCGCGATTGACGACGCCTTGCAGACAACCAACGACGGCCGGAGAGAGGCCACTCGTCCCGCTTGGCGTAACGCCGGTAACCTCGCCGTTCGGCCCGATTTTCGCGACGAGCGTCACCTTTCCGGACATCGTCGGATCTTCGGAAAGACCGCGTTGGTAGCAAGACTTGAAGCGGCCGCGAAGACCCGCGACGACCCGATCAGCATTGTTGATCGGGGCGCCAACCGTGGAGGAACTCAAAGAGCCGACGTCACCCGTCGGTCCCTTGACCTTGGTTTCGGTACCGGCCGATTGACCGGTGCCGGAGCCGCCCGTTCCACCGCCGATGTTGCCGAGGCCACCGCCGCCACCACCTCCACCTTGGATGGGACCGCCGCCGCCGCCGCCGACCTTCAAGTCGCTCGTCCCGGCAACCGCGCCAGCGCCGCTCGTTGCGAGAGCGCTGATGTCGACGCCTGGAATCTCCGAGCGACGGAGCGCCCCTTCGGCCGCTGTCGTCCCGCCAAGCGCCCCTAGGAGCGCAACTTCCATGCTCTCGGCTTGTTTCGCAAGCGCCGCCGCTTGCTTATCGCCAACAGCGCCTCGGGGTCCCGCCGCGCCACCGCCAGCCGCCGCCGGCTTGGCTCCGCTGGAAGGGGACTTCGAGTCGGGCGTCTTGTCGGCCACCTTCTTGTCGTCATTCTCGACTTTCTTGTCAGGCTCCGGCGCCGGTGGGGCCGGGATATTCTTAACAAGGTCGACGATGCCGGCGACGGTAGCTTCCTGCCACGGCGGATCAAGCCAATCCGAGTAGAGGGCACCGACGATTCCGAAGTGACCGAGAAAGCTGAAAGACGCGATGATCATGAGCGTCCAGTCGATTCCCGCGGCTGCGCCGATGACGGCGAGGGGGAGCTGCGGACGCGGCTGGACCGGCGGTGGTGCGACGAAGTGGAACAGCAGCTTCCGATCGCCGATGAGGATCTGTCCGCGGGCCTCTTCGGTCAGCTTGACCTGGTAGTAGTTACCAACAGGCTTCGCTTGACCCTTCAGGTCTGCGATGTCGGTGATGCCAGACGCGAGCGCCAAACGACCGCGGAAGCCGTCGAAAAAATTCAGGTAGTAGTCGTTGCCGATGAGTTCAAAAAGTTTGAACGTCGCCGGAAGCTGTGGGACGGCAAGAACGAAGGTGTTCTTCTCGTTGTTTCCAACGGTCACCGTCGTTCGCGACTTGATGATGCGCTCTTCTACCGCTTTGCTGCCCTGGTAGAGACCGATGTGCAGCACCTTCGGGCCTGCGGCTACCTGCATGGCGCGCATAACGGCGGTCATTTGCCCAGGACGAACGGCCCCTCCCGCGGACTGCGCACCCGGCTGATTCTGCGACATGAAACACGCCTTTCGTGAAGATCTCGCTCTGCGCGAGGACGCAACGATGCTCAGAGTCTAAAGGGATAGGAACGTTTGCGGGAAAAAAAGTTCCCGAAAAAAGTGGGGTGCCCCCAAATTACGCATCAAGGGCCAATTTCAGCAGTTTCCGACGCTTCAAGGCATTCTTCGAGGCGGTCTACGAGCGCTGTGACTGCTGCACGGCGCTGGCGGACGAGTGCGGTAGCGATCCGCTGGGCGGCAATTGCAGCGGAGGTCCCCGCCAGCCCCAGCACGACAACCCCCATCGCGCGAAAGACGAGGCCGTTGAAATTCGGGTAGGTCCCCTCGGCGAAGGTGAGGCCGCTCCGAAGAACCATCGATGCGAGAAGAAACGCACACGACGATGAAATACTCGCACAAACCCGAGGAACCCGATCCCAACGACGGAGGGTCCAGCCGAACTCGGTTTCCGCTTGTGCGACCAAGATTGGCCGCGCCGTTTGCGGTCCCGACAGTGCGTCGGAGAGTTCTCGCTCAAAACTGCCTTCGGGCTGAACGGCGAAAAGAGCCAATACCGCCTTCACTTGCGCGCTTCCGCGCTCCCCACGAAGTCGCTCAAGGACCAGCGAAGGCTCGAGCGTGGTCGCGTGAATCACGAAAAGAATCCGCCGTAGGGAAGCTACGGCGGAGATGACGGCGACAATCGTCGCGAGCACCATCGGAAGCATCAGAACGGGTCGTGCTTGGTCGCTTCTTCGATGCGATCAAGAAACGGCTGCTTCAGCTCAGCGAGGGTGAGCTTCGGAGCAATCGTGGCAACATCAACGGCAGCGACAGGCTTCTGCACGCGACCAACGATCGTGACTTCCGTAAGCGTAATGGCCCCCTTTTCCGCGGCGGCCGTCGCCGGGAGGACGAGAGAAGCGACCGCACTGGCTAGGGCGACCATCGGAAGTAGCTGTCTTGCGTTCATCGTCGGTTCCTTCCGAAAAATCGGGTTCAATTCGTCGCCGGTGCGGCGCTTGGGGCCGCGCCAGGCGTGGCACTTGGAGCTGCGCTAGGAGCGGCTGCCGTCGCGGGGGCAGGGGGCGGCTCCGGCGGGGCCGAGGCAAGCGCCTTAAGCTCCGCCTGCTTTGCCTTGGCACGCGTGATCAAGTCGTCGACGTCGTCAACGCCCTGTTTCGCGCTCTTCATGCCCTTGTATTTCTCAAACTCCGCGATCGCCGCGTCAATCTGCCCAGCCGGAGTCATTCCGGCCACGTTCGGAGTGAAAAGATAGAGGAGCCCCACGTCGTAGTGGACCGCGGCGAGGCTCGCGTCCAAGTCAAGAGCGATGTCGAACTCACGTTTCGCGTCGGCGGGGCGTCCGACCAAGCGATAACAGTCACCGAGGTTCAAGTGCGCAACGGAGCTTTTCGGAGCGAATTTTACAGCAGCCTCAAGGACCGGCTGGGCCTCTGCGGCATTGCCGGCCTCAAGCTTCATGGCGCCGAGGCCTACAAGCGCTTCCGCCATGTCCGGCCGCTTCTTTGCGGCGAGCTCAAAGGCGGTCATCGCAACAGCGCGGCGCCCGTAGTCGCGCTCGAGGAGTCCGCGAACAAGCGCAGCTTCAGCATTGTCCGCGTCCCTGGCAGGCGCACCTTCGCCGAATCCGTCAAGGATCGCCTGTAGAGCGTAGCGCCCAAGTTCAAGCTTGCGCGCCCGCCAATGGTCGCGTGCAATCGTGACCATTGCCTCGTCGAAGTTTGGGTTCAAACGGAGGGCGTCCTGAGCGGTGGTCTGCGCGGTGGAGTGGTCCCCCTGCAAGGACTTAATTTCGGCGAGGTAGGTCTTGATTCGGAAGGATGTAGGGGCTTTGACGGCGCGGTCTTCGAGGAAGGTTGCCGCTTCATTTAGCGCCCCCTTCCCGGCGAGAGAAAAGGCATACGCCCCGAGCGCGATTTCGTAGTCTGCCTTTGCAGTGAACGCAGCGCGGAACGCCGACTGGGCGCCCGCTGAGTCGCCAAGACGCTCGAGGACAACGCCGAGCGAATAGCGCGGCGCCGGATTGTTTTCGTCCTTCGAGGCGGCTTCTTCAAAGCCTTTCTTCGCGGCAGGAAGATCGCCAGAAAGCCATGCGGTCCACCCTCGCTGGTAAGACGCTTTCGCTTCCCCAGAAACGTTCGCCTGTTGGTCAGGGACGCCGACTTCTCCCCCAGCCTCGTTGGTCGGAACGACCTCACCATTTGGCTTTACGGTGTTCGCCGTCTCGGGGGTCTTGTTGCCGCCGCAGGCGACGAAGGCGAAGGCCGTGCTGAGCAGAAAGGGGCGCAAATAGGTTTTCATGGAGCCACCGGGAGCGACGTTGCATTGCCGTTGTTCGCAGGAAGCGCGCTTTGTCCCGGACGACTCTGGAGATAGAGGCCGTCGCGATACTCAAGCTTTTTCGTCGGATCGGTCGGATCGACGGTGCCTTCGACGTACACCTTCAGCTTCGCGTCACCGATAATATCGGTGAAATATGCGAGCCGGCGGACCGCCTTTTCAACCTGTGTGTTGCGGACGTTGGCCTTCTTCGCGAATGCAAACGCAGACGCGTAGTGACGTACCATCACGGTGTCGGCCGCTTCGATTTCGCGATCGCGACGCCCACGGTAGCCGTCACGGACGGCGTCACGAATAGCGCCGGCTTTGTCTTCGAGGTCGGGGCGACCGCTGTTTTCCATCTTGGTGAGGATCGACTCAACCTGTGGCGTGAACAACTTCACCTTCGTAGCGTTGTAGAGACCGGTACGAAGTGTGTCCCAAATGCTTCCCTGACGAGCAAGTGCGGCGGGTGCCCATTCCTGGGACGGATACGTCTTGACCACGCGTTCGAGCTCGCGGTCCCACTTGTCCGCCTCTTTCGCGTTCTTCGTGTAGCGACCTTCTGAAGTGTATTTCTTCGTCTTGTCGTCGAACTTGCCGAACATATCTTCGACGGTCGTCGCGTAGACATGCTTGCCGTCCGTTTCGTAGGACGCATGCACCTGCTCGTCGACCAGGGTAAAGTCGGCCTCGGCAGCGTAATCCACGTACGGGGCCGCGAGCGCTTCGCTCTTTCCGTTCACCTGAGGTGCGCGAGCCTTAAAGCTCTCCCACGCGGCGATCGTCGTCTTAAACCAAGTTCGGTAGGCGGCGTCGCCGACCGTCTTCTTCATCTTTGCGACAAAGTACGCCGATTCAAGCGCATACTTTGCGGCGGCCGGATTTGCCTTTGCCGAGTTGTAAAAGGCGGTGAGAGACGATTCTGCCGCGAGACGAGCGCTGCGGTTCTGGCCGGTATCGCCCCCCTTCGAGTCCCACTGTTTATAGTCGTAGGACGCAACGAGGTAATCGGCGTTTGCCTTCTCGTCCGCGGTCGGCTGGAGCTGGACGACGACCTTGTAGGTCGCGAGCATCTTGTCGCGCTGGCCCATATTCGCAAAGAGAATCATCGCATTGCGCGCCGTCGTCTTGCGCATCGCGAGGTCGAAACGGGGATTGTTCGCGACCTTCTCGTAGGTTTCCGCAGCGCGCTGATAGTTGAAGAACGAGTAGTAGGTCGTTCCAAGCGCGTTGTAGGCGTCCTTCAGATAGCCGAGGCGCTCCGCATACTTCTTCGGCTCTGGAACCGCCTTCGTCTTCGGATCGCCCTTCTCAAGGCGAGCTAGGCGTTCCTCGTTGCCGTACTCGTTGATGAACTTGTTGTAGAGTTCAATTGCCTTCGCGAAATCGCCGACCTGCTTGTAGGCATACGCGGCGTTCATCGCGGCTTCCGGCGCTTCGTCGCGCCCGGGGGCCGCCGAAAGGGCAGCTTCGTAGAGGGCCGCCGCTTCAAGCCAGAGCTGGTTCTTCTTCGGGCCCGGCGGCGCATCCTGAGCTTCTTTGAACTTCGCACGTGCTTTGACGTAAGAAGCCTCTTGGAGGGTCGGATTGACGATGAGCCCTTCCTTGGCTTTATCCGCCTCGGAGATCGCACACGGGTGGTTCTTCTCGGCCTCCGCGAGCTGGCGCGAGCGCTCGACGTCGTGCTCAAGATTGCTCATCGTAATGAGCTTTTCCCAGGCACGGTAACCGTAGTCCGACTTGCCGCACTCGGCACGATACATCGGCTCGAAGCGTTTGCGCGCTTCCTCAAACTGCCCGTAGAGGAAGTTGGTTTCCCCCGCATAGAACACGTAGCTCAATGCGCGTTTTTCGTCGTCGAGCTTCGCAGGAACACGAACGACGTACTCATCACGAGCCTGCATCGACTGGATGACGACTGGCGGGATCGCGTCTTTCACGATCTTGCGGTCATCACCTTCACTGGTGAACTTCACTTCTTTGCGGTTTTCGATGCCCTCGGAACCTCCCGAGGTCTCGAAGCGCGCATAGGCGAGATCGCGGTCGATGTCGCTCACGTCAACGACGAAGAAGGCGCCGTTCCCGAGGTATTTGTCGTCTTCGTTCGAATCGCGAACGACGACCGCCGCGGTTCTTGCGTTGGCAAGATCCTCTTTGGTCGGCTCCGCAAATTGGGCCGGCTTGGCCTTGTGAAGGAAGACCTGAATGCGGGCGTACCAGCGAAGCGCGTCTGCGAGCCAGTAGCGGCTCTCGTAGGCATCCGGCGCGTTTTCGTCCTGGAGGAGATAGCCGCGCCAGCCGACGGCTGCGAGCTTGTATTCCTGAGACGCCCGTTGGAGAAATTCAAGCTGGCGAACCGGGTCGGCGGTGTCCGAGGCGGTCTGAAACGCGCTTCGCCCCTGATTCGTATGTGTCGCGGCGGCCTGGCGGAGGCCCCCCTTCACGAGGCGTTCCGCGGTGCGAATGGCACCGGGGTTCTCCTTGTTCGCGTCGACCCACGGAGTATTTCCGATGTAATTCGAAAGCTTGGTTCGGGCCTCAAGCGCCTTCGCTGCCGTCGCTTCGAACTCGGGCGTCCCCGGCTTCCGGGTGAAGTTCATCTGGTCGTAGGTCTCGCTGATGGCCGCTTGGACCTCAGGAGCCGACGGATGCATCGGGTACTTCGCGAGAATGGTCTCGTAGACCTCGATCGCATTGCTGAATTGATTGATCGTCCGATATTCGTTGGCGAGCGCCTTGTAGATATCGATCGTCCAGCTTTTGTCCTGCGGAATGATCGCAGGATCCTTCACGCGATCGACGCCGACGTGAAGCTTCTTCTCCGCGACTTCTGCGCGAGGCTCGGTTTCGATGATGTCCGGCCGCTGAATATACGGGTCGTCCGCACCCGGCCCCTCGAAATCAACGTTTGCGAGCGAGCCTGCAATATAGGTGTACGCTTCGGTTCGAAAGTCGGCGCCAGGGTCGCCGGTGAGTGCCTGCTGCTGATCGGTATAGTTCAGAAGCTTTACGAACTCTTTCGTCGCCGACGCGTACCGCTGTTGCTTGAAGAGCGTCCAGGCGTACTTGTAGAGCGCAACGCCGTAAATCGGCGGCTTCTTGAACTGCATGGCGTGCTGGTAGGCACTCGCAGCGCGATTGAATCCGTAGACGCTTGCCGCTTCATCGCGGACGTAACCGGAAGCAAAATCGAGCTGATCGAACTCCCAGTTGCCGATCTGCCACCAAATTTCGGGAACGTACTTCGGCTCCTGTCCCGGCAAGAGGGATGGCTGCGCAAGCGGCGTACATTCCTTCGGGAATGGGTCGGAGAACGTAACGTCCTGACCACCGGGCTTCAAGAACTTGGCGTCGCTGTAGCGCTGGCGCCAGCTCGTCCAGTAGTTCTCGTCGTTGTCTTGCGGCATCGGCAGAACAACATCGTGGCCCGGCTTCTTCGGGTCCTCTTTGGCCGGGTCGTAAGGATACTTGTTATTGCAGACGAGCGAACGCCAGACGTTCTGGGATTCATCTACGCGCCCAGCGTCGTTGTACGCGTGGCCCAAGAAGTAGTAAACCGCCGCGAGTTCCTTGTATTTCGGGTACTCGGTGACGATCCGCTTGTACAACTTGATAGCCGGCTTCAGGGCCTCCGGCAAATCCCCCTCTTCGCCGCGACCGCGCTCTTCGTAGAGCGCAGCAAGACGGAACATGGCGTCGGGAGTCGCTTCCGGGTGCGCACGCGATCCCGAATAGGCAGCGACGAATGCTTCGAGGCGCTCAATTGCGGTATTTCGGGCCTTGTTGCGCTCCGCGACCTCGATGGCGATGTCTTCGTCGAGGCCCGCAAGGACCTCCTTCTTCTTGGTCTCGTAGTGAAGACGAATGACCGAAGTCATGCTGTCGCGGTATTCCTTCGCCGATTTCTCGTAGGATTCCACTTCAGTACGCAGTGCATCAAGGCTCTGGGCGGCACCTGCGGGCGCGGGAGGAGCCACCGATGCCTGATGCACCTGCGCGCTCGCCAACGGAACGTAGGGATCCGTCGAACCGGCCAGCGGATCGGTGCCCGCAGGCTCGGTTGCCTTCGGGGCGACCGGAACCGGCGCCGATGCGGACGGAGCCGCCGACGCGATCGAAGTCGCCGTAGTCGGGTTCCCGGAGGCGACGCTCGGCGCTGCCGACCCGGCTGCCGTCGCCGGCTGTGCGGGTGAGGCGGCCGGCTGTGCGGAGACGCCAACCGCGGTGCCTAGCGAAAGCAGCGCACCGAGCGCGACCAATCCCCTGCTCTTGAACGTTCTCATTCGTAAGTTCCCGAAATTCTAAAGCGCGGACAAACTCCAGCGGGGGACAAGGCGCCCCCCGCCGAGGCCAATCACTTCGTGGGGCCCGAATCGTCGAGCACTTCTTTCAACTCGTCGTCGAGGGCCGATTCCTGGCGCGCGCGCTCCGTTTGGAGCTCGCTCACGCGGAAGATTTCCTCTTCACGGACTTCCCACGCTTGCTCGGTAATCCCGACGTCGGCGCGGAGGACCATGTTGTTCAGCTTGTCGCGAACGAAGCCGAAGTTTCGGCGGGCGACGTTTGCGACGAGCGTTTGCGCTTCCCCGTCAAGCGTCGCGAGCCGTTGCTCATAACCGGTGAGCAGGGTCCGCTCGCGTTCGATCTTCTCTTTTAGTTCGCCAACCTTGGCGGCGACCTGCGTTTCGAGGGCGTCGAAGGCGGCGACGAGGCGCACTTCCTCTTGGTCGGCTTGGGAAAGCGTCGCTGAGACCCGCTGCGCGTAGTTCCGCGCGCCGTTTCCCCCCTGCCCTGCAGCAGCGAGCGAGACCTCGCGTGCAAGAACTTCCCGGAATTCTTTCCGGTTTTTGACATCGGCCTGGTAGCGAGCATCGCCGAGGCCAACTTGTGCGCGGCCGAACTCGACCTGACGACGGAGCTCGGTGATCTCTTTCTGCTTCTGCTTGAGCTCGCGTTCGTTGGTGTCGAGCTCCGTCTGAAAGCGTGCAGCGTCGGTCGGATTGCGTGTCTTCCCGCGCGCCACGTCGTCACGAAGGACCCGACGCAGTCCGTTGACAACCGCTTGAAGTTGGTCGATTTCAAGAAGTTGCCGCGACAACTCCTGGGAAACCTTGTTCCACTGGCGCGTGCCATCGTAGTCACGCGCATCGAACTCGACGGCGTTCGTCGGAATCCCGGCGAGCGCCTTCTGGAGCTCACGACGGCGGTCGCGAACTTGGCGAAGCTCCCCTTGGACGTCCCCTTCTTCTTCGTCGAGGCCGTCGGCGAGGGCGACCCGCGCGACGGTCAGGCGGTTGAGGAGGCCAAGCGCTTTCTGCTCGCCGGCGAGGAGCTCAGGGAAGGCGCGAACGCGATTTGACGCGCCGACGAGGGCGTTGAGCTTGTCAACGAGCTGATACGACTGCTTGAGGAGCGTCTTGCACTGGTTGATGTCGTCGATGACGGCGAACGCCATCGGGCCATCTTCCGCTTCGCGTGCCCACTGCACCGCCATTGGCGGAAGCTCGCCTTGATCGAGGCTTTCGAGCTGCTGCTGGCTCAGTTTTTCATAGAAAACGCGAAGATCCGTCGTCGACGTCAGGAACGTGTCGACCTTCACGCGGGCCGGATCATACTGCCCTTTGACGGTTTCGTAGAGCTCAAGCGCCTTCCGGAACGAGCCCGAACGCAGGAGGAGGTCGGCGCGCAGAAGCGTCCCCTCCCCCAAGACCGGTGAAGACGGGTCGGCGATCGAAAGCACCTCAAGGGCGCGCTCGGCGCGCTGGACGTCCCCCTGGCGTACGTAGACCCACGCAAGCTCGTAGAGCATCGTGTCGAACTGCTTCGAATCGCGCCCAACCTTGCCGTAGGCCTCCGCCGCTTGCGCGTACTGCTCCGCTTCGTAGAAGAGCCGTGCGATGGCCAAATGGGAGAGATCAATGACGTCTTTGTGATCGTCGGTATCGCCTTCGAGAACGGTCACCCGCCGAAATGCTTCAATTGCCGGCTTGTAGTCGACGGCCGCCACGGCTCCGTTGGTGGCGACTTTCCGCGACGAGAGCTGCGCCTGACGCATCATGATGAGCGCTTCAAAGTATCGCGCCTGGTGCGTGTAAGCCGTGCCGGGACCGACCGCCTGGAACGCCTGGGCGGAAGACGCAAAGTCTTTCCGTGCGTAGTAGGCCTTGCCTTTTGCGTAGTTGAGACCTGCGTCCACCTGGCTCGACGGAACCTGGTTGAGCTTGGCAAAGAGCTCATCGAGCCCCGTCAGGTCATTCGTCCGGAGGCTGACGTCGACCAAACGACCGAGGGCACGCCCCAGGTAGGGGTTGAAGCGCGGGTCCGAGGAGTTGTCGACGAGGCGCTTGTAGTCGCGCCGTGCCGATAAAAACTCGCGGGATTCGTAATAGGTTTCGCCGCGAAGCCAAAGAGCGTCAGGCTCGGAGCGAGTCCCCGGAAACTCTTCCAGAATCTCCGAAAAGACTACCTGCGCGCGCATGTAGTCCTTCGACCGGTAGAGGAGTTCGCCGTTCGCAAGCCGCTGTTCGGCGGTCGCGCGGGCCCCTTTTGCGCCTTCGACGGCCGTCTGGACCGACGCCGACTCTTTCGCGACTTCCGCCACCGTGGATCGGGCGGTTTCCGCTTTTGCAGCGCTATCTGCGTACGCGAAGCCGGGGAGCGCAAGCGCGAAAACCGCCGGCAGAATGCCGAGCGGCCGTTTCACTTCGCGCCTCCCGCAGGCGCCACCGCCGCGGGGGGCGCCTTGACGGTGCCCGCAATAGGCTGAATTTTTTCGCTCCAATCGACGTTCGGACGCTGCTCAAGCGGGGTAGTCACCCCACCGCGCTCCAGGGCCGTCGCGACGAGGACGAGCTGCTTGCCCTCGACCGAAGTGAGCGAGTGCGCCCCTTTCACGTCGAATTTATAGCCGTTCAGGTAGCTAAAGACTCCGTAGCCGTTGCCCTTGAACGTGAGCGCAACCTGCACCGTGTGGTCGCCCGGCGGCACCGATCCGTTGAAGATCGGGATCTCTTTCTGTTCGTCGAGCGTGCCGGTCTCATCCGTCTTGTTGTACTGGACGGCGCCGTCGATCACGACAAGCGCGCGTACAAGCTTGAAAGCGCTCGACATTTCATTCCGAAACTGCACCTCAAGGCGCGACCCCGATGCACCGCCCGAGAGGATGGTGTCCGAAAGCAGCGAGAGGCGGGTATGGCTACGGCGGATCTGATCTTTCAGATCGTCCACGCGAACCTCAAGGTCTCGAAGTCGGACCGCATAAGTGGCCCCATCAATGCCATTAGATGGCGCTGACGTCGACGTCGAAGCCGCAGTCGCCGCAGACGAAGCCGGGGCAGCCGATGCGGCAGGCGCAGCAGCAGAAGCCGCAGAAACGGATGGGGTTGCTGAGGGGGCGGCGGTCTTCGTCTGCGCGAATGCGCTTTGGGACGCGAACGCGAATGCTGCTGCCGAAGCCACCAAGGGCAGTGCCCATTTCCCACTTGCTCGCATACCGAATACCCCTTTGAAGCGTCCGTCGTGTCGCCCGATAATCGCAGCGACGTCAAGCCTGTAACCCGTGTCGAAGAGGCCGGTTCGGGTGCCCCCGCATTGGATGCGGCCGCACAATCCCCGGCTATGACGGATGCAATGTAGGAGGGAAGCGCCCCTCCATGCAACCATGCCCTTCACGATTTGGTCGAGGCATCCGAAAAACCGGGCGACCAAGTCCACTTGAAGGGCCGGTTTGGGGTTGAGGTTCCCGAACGAGCCGAATATGACCGCAGACGTGTCGTCGGTCGCGCCGAGGTTCCGCTCCGCGCCGGGGTCCTCCGTCTGCCGTTTTGCCTATGCACTTCCCGGAAGTCCCCCACCGCTCGATTCGCCCGGCTCTCCGCAGGTCGATCGCGCGTGGCGTCGGACGTGTCGGAATCGGTTCCCGACTTTTGTCAGCGAGCGCGAGATCTTTTTCGCCTCGGGGCCGTTTGACGCCCAAGGATGTACGACGCTGCAGTGTTCCGCCCCGCTCTGAGCGCGCTTCTGCGCGTCGTCACGGAGCACCATGACGCTGAGCGACGAACAGCTCATGAGCCGCTTCCAGGCGGGCGAGCGCGGGGCGCTTGGGGAGCTCGTCAAGCGTCACTCGCGAGCCGTGTTCCATTTCGCGATGCGGCACGTCCGGTCGCCGCAAGTTGCCGAGGACGTTGCGCAAGACGCGTTTGTTCGTCTCGTCCAGAGTGGACACGATTTCAAACCGGAAGCGCGCTTCTTGACGTGGCTCTTCACGATCGTTCGGAACCTCTGCATCGATCACCTTCGCAAGGCGGCCCATCGGCGCCATCCCTCGCTCGACCAACCGCGCCCCGGCGACGACGGCGATGGACCGAGTCTCCTCGAGCGTACGGCAGACCGCCGGGCAGACGTCGAGCGCGGCGCCGTATCCTCCGAGCTTTCCGTCCGAATTGCGGCAGCGGTCGAACTATTGCCCGACGAACAACGGGAGGTTTTCTTGCTCCGCGAGGTCGGCAACGTCCCCTTCAAAGATATCGCGGAGTTGACGGGGGTATCGGAAAATACCGTCAAGAGCCGCATGCGGTACGCGCTCGAGCGGTTGCAGGCGGCGCTGCGTGAGTATGAAGAATACGCAAAGACCTTGAAATAACAGACACCGAACGAACACTAGGCCAACGACCATGGACTGCGAACAGGTGAAAGACCAGATGCTAGACGAGCTCTACGGAGAGCTTGATGGCGCGGCGCGGGAGGCGCTCGCGGAGCATCGGCGCACCTGTGCGGCGTGCGAGGAGGCGTGGCAGGTCCTCGCGGCCGGGAAGAAATTCGCGGCATTGTCTGAACCGACGGTTCCGCCCGGACTGGAAGATCGCATTCTCGCTGCCGCACTTGCCGAATTCGACGCGCACGCGGTGGAGCCGGTCCCGGCGAGTGCGCCGGTGCTGAAGCCATCGGCGGTCGGAAACGTCATTTCTCTGGCGGGACGCTGGGCGATGCGTCCGCAAGCGCGGATGGCGGCGGTTTTCCTGCTCATGTTTGGGTCGAGCGCGCTTCTCTTGCGCCGCGGCTATGGGAATCGCGACGCCGCGCGGTCGATTTCTGTAAGCGAAGAGGGGGCGCCGGGGGCAGCAGCGGCGCCTGTCGCGGTAGCGCCGGCAGCAGAGGGGGTCTCGGAGAAGGTTTTCGGCGGTGCAATCGGCGAGTCGGTCCACGGTCCGACGCGCGGCGCCGGCGGCGTCGCTCCTCCGGCGCCAGCGGCCTTGGCAGCAGCACCGCTCGCTCTGAACGATTCCGACGACGTGCAACGCGCGCGCGCCGATCAGGGGGCGCCCCAAGGCGCGGAGGCGAAGAAGTCCGAGTCGACGGACCGCGATGTTGCGCTTGCGTCGGCACGTAAAGGGGACTGCGCTACGGCGCTCCCGATGCTCGACGGCCGCTCGGGAGACGCCGACGCATCGCTGGCGGCGGCGCGGTGTGTGAAGCAGCTCAATGGCTGTTCTTCGGCCGTCTCCCGCTTCGAGCAGCTCGCCGCGACCGCACGCGATCCCCAGGTAAATGCCGAAGCGACCCTTGAGGCGGGCCTGTGCCAGCGCCAACTCGGTTTCTTGGACGCAGCATTGAAGCGTTTTCAAGCACTTGCGCTCGTCCCGTCCCACGCCGGACGCGCAAATCAGGAAATCGAGACGACGAAGGCCGCCCTCCGGCGCCGCGCGGCCGATAGCGCCGCCGGAGGAGCTTCGCCCGCGGCAACGATCCCTGCGAAACCCGCCCCCAAGTGACAGCGCCAGTCGACGGTTGCGCGGAATTCTGGCGACAATTCGAGCCACTCAGTCCGGGAGACGCCGCGGTCGCGCACGCCTGCGAGGGGGCGCTCGCCAACCTTTGTGCAACCCCCGCGGCAGGGCCCGATCGTCTCGCCGCGGCGAGTTCGCTCGCACGCGTGCTTGCCGAGAGCGACGCATCGGCCCTGCTGGTGGCTCGGATGCTCGGCGCCATCTCCGACGATCCCACGCGCGCAGCATTCGTCGAAGCGCTCGTTCGCGAAACTCGGAACGCGGAACACCGGCGTCAGGCCCAGTCGTGGGCTTCGTCGTGGGTCCGCCTTGGCGCCGATCGGGCCGCGCTTTCGGTGGTTCCGCTCACGGCGATCGAAAGCCTATGGGTCAACGAGGCGGTCGACATCCTGGCCAATTCCTTGGCGCGCGCCGGAGTGCGCCGCGTCATTCTCGAAGGCCCCGATTCCGCCCGCGCTTCGGTGGTCGACGCGCTCGCACTCGTTGGAATTGTCTGCACTTCTGGGGATGGCCCCCGCGGCGAAGAGGCTCTCCGGCCCGTCAGTGCTTCGGTGCGACCTTGGTGGCGACGCCTCTGCTAGACAACCGTGCCGCAAGCGACGGAAGACGCGCCGCACAAAACGCGGTAAACCGGGCGCGTGCGTTTCGCCCGCTTCCCCCAGTCGCTGCCTGTTTTGACGTTGCTCCTTGCGGCATGTGCGTCCCGTTCGGAGGACGTCGTGGCGACGCCCGGCCCCCAGTTTTTGGCGCCTCGGGCGCTCCTGGATCGGGTCGATCGGGTCGAACTTGCCGTCTACGCGAAGGATCGTGGCGCCGCAGAGCCGCCATCGTGCGACGAAGAAACCGGCGTCGCAGAGGTCGAAGATCGCGAAGCGATTTCAAATAGTTCACTGAGCCGCGACAACTGCGAAGCCGGCCATTTTTGCGGCACTGTTCGGGTCCCTGCCGATGGCGTCGCGCGGACCTACGTCGTTCGCGGTTTTGACGCGGATGGCGACCTCTTTGCGACCGGCTGCACGATCGCCGCCCCGAAAAAAGACGGCGACCTTGCGTTGACGATCCGCCGGCGCCTCCCGGAAGCGACTTGCCCAAACGAGACCGTCGAAGCGCCCGAAACCTGTGATGGAACCGGCGACCCGCTGTGCAATAGCGAGTGCGCGACTGGTGAGGTTCTCCTGTCGACGGCGGCGACCGGCGTCGGCCCCAAGGCGGGCGCGCGCGACTCGAAGCGCGATCCGGCCCTGCTCTGGCGCGCCGGTAGCGGCGACGGTGGGCGTTTGTGGACGGTGTTCGGCGACACGTCGAACGCATCGGGCGTCGAGGCGGTCGGTGTCCGTGTCCTCGGCGACAACGGGCAGCCGTTGACGACCCCGTCGTACGCAACGAATTCCTTTTTCTTGCCGACCACCACCAGCGAAACGCCGCCGAACGCGCCGACGAAATCGCAGCGACATCCAGCTCTTACGGCGATCGGAGCGACGACGTGGATCGCCTTCGACGACGACGCCACCGCCCAAAACAATGGACGCGATATTCGCCTGCGTGGCGTCGGCGGCGACTTCAAGACGACCGTCGACACCTTGGTCAACGGCGACGCGGCGACCGGAGAGAGCGGCGATCAGCTTTCGCCCGCTATCGCGGCAAGCGCGAACGCGCTGCTGATCGCGTGGGTCGACACCGCGACGTCCCGCGTCTTCGCGCGCACGGTGACGCCGGTCGCCGGAAACGGTGCCCCGACCCTCGGACCGATTCGCCAGATCTCCGAAGGCGGAACCAATTCAAATATTTCCGTGGCGCGCACGCCGACGGGTTGGATCGTTGTTTGGGAAGGGGGCGGCGACATCAAGCTCCGTATCCTCTCCGACAGCGCCGTCCCGAGCGGAACCCCGGTCAACGTGAACGCGAACACCAACGGCGTCCAAGAGCGCCCCGCGCTCAGCGTCGCCCCCGACGGATCTTTTGCTGTATCTTACACCGATCGTGCCGCTGGGACGGCTGACGTCTATGTGCAGCGGTACAACGCGGCCGCCGCGCGCGTCGCCGGCGACCTCGACGCGCCCGTCCACGACCGCAACAGCGAGGGCGACCAGACCGATTCGTCCCTCTTCGCGCTTGCCGACGGTCGCGGCTACGTTGTGGCGTGGGCCGACGGAAGCACCGGGACGGTCCACGGCCGCTGGCTAAAGCGGGAGGGGGGCGGTTTCCTCGATCCGGTGACCGGTCTCGATGGCGAATTCTTGATTAGTTCCGAGGAGAAGCGCTCGCGCGGCTCGGTGAAGATCGTCGCCGGCGGCAAGAGTGGGAACATCTTCGTCGCCTGGCAGGACGCCTCTTCGGGAGGGACGACCGGCATCGTCGGAAGACGACTCCCCCCTCCCGGCGCGAAGTAAGCCCCACGAAAAAGAGCGCCCCCTCCGACCGAGGTGGGCGCTCTTTTTTCCGATTCGTTCGATTCAGCGAACCTTGATGGTGCCGCCGTTGATGCGGTTGTCGTCGTGGGATCCGGATTTGACCTTCATCCGACTATCGCCGACCCAGAAGCCGAACCAGAGATTGTATTCGCCGGCGGTGAAGTTCTGCTCGAGAGCAAACTCGTGGTCGTCGACGATGACGTCCCCCGGAAGCCAGAAGGAGAACGGGTACTTCCCGTTGCAAACCTTGTGGTCGCCGTTGTGGCGTTTCCGGTAGCCGTCGATGTGAATGAAGCCTTCCCACTCGCTCGGAACCGGCGCAAGGACCTTATAGTAGGCGCGCATCCGGTATTTTTGACCGGCGGTGATCCACTCGACCGGGCGCCCGGTCATGTCGGTGAGGTCGTAGCCGAGGACCTGGAGCCGGTCCTCCAAGTTGACGTTGAGTGCGCGCTGGGGCTTCGGCGCGGCGTTGAGGACGATCGCCTCCAACGGGTTCTGATTCTTCTCGCCAGCGAGGAGCTGGGAAGCGGTCAAGATGATCTGGCTGGAGCGGCCGTCGAGCACCGGCAAGTTCGCCGGGGCCGACGGATTGCCGCGCCGATAGAGGAAATTGAGGCGGGGGAGGTCCTCGGCGCGGGTCGCGAGGAAGCGGCGTTCGCCACTCGGGCCTGCGGAGAGCCATTCGAAGCCCTGCTGAGCATCACCAAATTTCTTTGGAGATCCGCTTGCATAGTAGGCCGCCGTCCGCGCGCTGACGCCGAGGAGCGCGAGTTCTTCGTTGCCGGTGTGGACGCGCGCGTAGGTCTCGAAGATTTCCTTCGGGGAAAGCTGGTTGGCGAGCCCCGGGTAGAAGCCGAAGCCGAGGGCGGTGGCGGCGCCGAAGGCGGCGACCGTGTAAAAGGCGGCGCGGCTCCCACGGAGGAGGTCGCCGAGGAACCCAAGGGCGAGGAACGTGACGACGCCGGACGGGATCGCGAGGGCGGCGGCGACGAGCGCCGACGTTCCACTCAGCTTGACGCCGAGGCCGACGACGACCGGGATCGCAACGACCAAAAACGGCAGGATAAACGCGGCAGTAGCGACGCGCTCCGGGTCCTGGGCAAAGGGGACTTCTTCATCGGCGCCCGCTTCCGCGGTGCGGTAGGGGGCCGTACCGTCGGTCGCTACTGCGGCCGTTTCGCCGCGCACGATCGAGCGTTTGCGGGCGGTGAGGAGGCGGTCAAAGGCGCCGTCAAAGACGTAGCGGCCGCGAAGGATGCTGCGCCCCGAGAGCGGCTCGGCGCGCTCAAAGACCCAAAGCATCGTGTCTGCGGCGAAGATAATCCCGAAGACAATCGCGAAAGGGGCGATGGCGGAGACCCACCAGGCGTTGAGGACGCCCTTCTTTACGAGGGGCGCCATGGCGGCAGCCCACTTCCAGCCTCGCCAGCCGCCCACGAAGACGAGGAGCCCGGCGAGCGACGACCCGAGCACGATCGCGTAGTAAACGATCGCGCCGTTTCCGTCCCAATCGTCACGAAGTGCCCGAAAAACCTTCAAATAGTGCGCCGGATCAAAGGGCTCACGAGACGCCGCTTTGGTGCCGTCGGCTCCGCGCGAACGGGGCGCTTCGAGCCAGACGAGGAGCGCAACGCCGGCCATTCCGACGAGGGCGATCGTCCAGTACTTGTAGGATTCGTCTTTGAAGCCTTCCGGAAAGTTGGCGGTCGCAATGCCGTAGGCTTGGAAGGCTTTTTCCGGAAACTGGTGAAAGTCGTGGTGGAAAAGCCCGAGGAAAACGGCGGTACCGAGACCGACGGCGAGCGACGGATGGGCGCCGCGTTCGTAGTCGCGAAGGGCGATTCCACAGGCGGCGGCAAACAGGGCGCAGCCGCTGAAGGGGATCAAATCGGTGTAGGATGCAAGCCAGCCGTGCATCGATACGGCGATCGTCGCGCCGAGCAAGAGGGCGACGCGGAGCTGGCTGTCGCGGTCGGCCGCTTCGCCCCGCTGCCCCTGCGGCGTGACGAAAAGGCGCCCGAGGGCAAACGGAACGAACGCGCTCCACGGGGCGACGGCGTGGCCGATATGCCCGACAAAGTAGTCAAAGGTTGGGTACTTGGGCTGGGTGCGCGGGATGGCGCCGAGCCACAGAGAAAGCTCCCCGGTCGGGGCGTGGCCGGCGCGGAGACCGAGCGCGAGAAGCACCACGCCGGCGACCAGCGAACCGGCGCCGACGCCATGGGCGAGCGCGTCGCGGCGGTACCCCTGGGTCGCGACGAGGAGCCACGCGAGGCCGATGGCGAGCAACGGAACAACGAGCCCGATCAGGACGCCGCGCGACTCGTAGCCCGCAAACAGGCCAAGGAGGCCGACGGCGAGGTTGGCGAGGCGGGCGACGGTCGCTTCCTTCCGGTCGAACACGGCGACGGCGAGGCCACCGAAGGAGGCAGCGAGGGCGGCGAACGTGGTGATATCTCCAAGCATCGTGCGCGCTTGCACGAAGTAGAGCGGCATCGTGAGGAGCGCGATCGCCGCGAAGACGCCGGCGCGCTTGTCGACGAGGCGGGCCACGAAATTATAGGTGCAAAGCACACCGATTACGCCAAAGAGGGCGAGCGGTGCACGGCCGGCCGTCTCCCGGAGACCGAAGAGCTTGAAGCCGAGCGCCATCGCTGTGAACGGCAGCTGGGGGCGCCCAAGGTCGTTCAAATGGGGGAGCGAATTGTCGGCGCCGGCGAGCGACAAATTCGATGCACCATGCAAGTTGATCGCGATGCGACGGGCGAGCTCGGCGACGTTGAGCTCGAAGGGGTCCCAAAGGCCGGCCCGGGAAAGCGACGGTAGGAAGAACAGGAAAAGAATCGCGGCAGCGGCGACGAAGAGCGCCGGCGGGACCTTCGCGAGCGCCGACGGGGCGGCAAGGTGGGCGTCGGGCGCGTCTTCTTCGGGCGCTGGGTCGAGGGGCACTTCCGGCTTCGGCGCCGGTTGATCGCCATCGTCCACCGCGACCGGCGGCGTAGTCGGCTCCGCATTTTCGACAGACGCGTCCGTCCGCGAAGCGGGAGACGGCGCGGAGTTCTCCACAGACGCGTCCGTCCGCGAAGCGGGAGACGGCGCGGAGTTCTCCACAAACGCGGTCGCCGCTGGCTCCGCGGGTGCAGAAGCCTCCGTGGCGGGGGCGGCGCCCGAATCGGGAGGGGATGCTTGGGGTTCCGAGGGCGTGCCCTCTTCCGCGTCGCGGACGGAAGCGTCCGAGGCCGGCCCCTCCGGTTTGTCGTCGTTTGCCATGGCTTGCGCGCGGTGTCCTACTTCGCCCCCTTAGGACACGCAACGAGCTTCGCGGGGGCCGGGTAGACGAACTTGTTCTCCGATTCGGCGCTTCGCCGGGCGGAGACGAAATTGCGGTCCGATTCGGCGCTTC
>DYPH01000095.1 GCA_020720045.1 Sorangium cellulosum
GTGTAATCGGAGGACCCGGGCCTTTTTGTAATCAGAGCGCCCGGTCTGCACCCCGTGCCCCGCGTTCACCGCCTTCGCCGAATCCGGACGGACGAGCACCTGCGGAAAAGACACCGGCGCCGTCTTCAAAGAAGACATCGTCACCTGCGACGACAGCGCCTGCAAGTAGTCGCGCTGGCACAGGCTGCGTCAGCGCCGGGGATCGGAAATCACCGCTCCCGGCCGACGACGTATCGTGGCGTGGCGCGTGCTGTTCGAGGGATACCATGCTGAATCCCCTCCGTTTTCTGACTGCACCGCTGTTCCTTTCCCTCGCTCTCAGCGCTGACGCCTGTTCCAGCGACGCAGCCGGCGACGCAGCCGACGCCAGCCCCCACGACGCCCTCGCCGCGACCGGCGGCGCCTGCCATTACAACGACTTCCGCGGGAACGCCGTCGTCTGCCCGGCGAGCCCCATCGACGCGGTGGTCACCTGCCCCTCCGCCGACGGCTGCAACGCCGCCGCCTGCATCGATGACGGCAAATCTCAAGGCGGCGGCATCTTCTCGTCCTCGGCCAAGGCGTGCGGCTGCACCCTCGACGCCGCCCTCTTCGCCGGGCGGAGCAACACCTTCGTCGGTTTCGGCGCCTACACCGCCGACGACGGCTGCACCGTCTGCACCTGCGGAAAAGACACCGGCGGCCCGTTCATGGATCCGAGCGTCACCTGCGACACGAGCGCCTGCAGGTAGTTCGAACAAGTAGCTCGCCCACGGCGGCAAAGGCGCGTGTAGTCTCGGTGGGCGATGACCGACGCCATCATCGAAACTCCGCGCCTCCTGCTTGTGCCGGTCACCCTTCCGATCGTCGAAGCGGTCCTGGAAAATCGCCCGGAAGAAGTCGCCGCGCTGCGCCAGGCGCGCCTGCCGAACGCGTTCTCCGAACCGACGTCTCGTCGGGCGGAGACAACCGTTTGGCCGGGGCGCGCGCTCATCGAGCGGGCCTTCTGCGCCAGCCTCGACGCGATCCGTCACGCGCCGGAAGCGCGCCTCTGGGGGGACCGCATCGCCCTCACCCGCGACGGCGAACGGCGCATCGTCGGCAGCGTCATTTTCCACGGCCGACCGGACGACAACGGCCTCGTCGAAGTCGGCTACGGCGTCGAAGAGAGCGCGCAAAAACAAGGCTTTGCAACGGAAGCGGTCGGCGCCTGCGTCGAGTGGGTCCTCACGCAGCCGCGCGTGAAAAAAGTCCGCGCGACGACGCCCCCCTGGCACCAGGCGAGCATCCGCGTCCTCGAAAAGTGCGGCTTCGTGCCTATCGGCCTCGAAGACCACGAGAACCTCGGCGAGATCCTCGTCTTCGAGCGCTGACTCGGTCTCAGTCCTTCTTCGCGGCGGCGGCGGCCGGCTTGTGGCCGTCCTTCTTGCCTGATTTCTCAGATTTTTCAGCCTTTTCGGCCTTCACCGGCACCGGGAGCGCGCTCGTCGCCGTCTGCCCGTCGACGACGGCGTCCGGATCGGCCAGGAATTCGAAGTGCATCGTGTCCTGGAGCGAGTCGTGGCCGAGCCAGTAGAAGCCGTAGCGCTCAAAGACGACGACCCACGACCGCGGCATCGCCATCCGCTCATAGACGGAGGAGACTTTCTTCTTGCAAAGCGGGTGGTTCGGCCAGGGATCGACGCAGGAACAGCAGGTATTTGCATGCGGTTCGATGTCGATGGCGATGCCGTAGACGTGGTTCGAGACCTCCACCCCGCGGTACGTGTTCTTGTAGCGGAGGCCGCCCATGCTCTTCGGGTGGTACTCGCTGGCGATGCCGGAGGCCTCGAGCGCCTTGTCGACGCACGCGAGCGCGATGCCGACTTTGTCGTTCACGAGGGCCGACATCCCCTGGAAGTGGACCGTCTTCGCGTAGAAGGTCGGCGGGTGCTTGTTGTCCTTCGCGCTGCCGAAACCGTCGAACTTCCCGTACTTTTCCGTCCGGTAGTCGATCGCCTTCTGGAGGAGCTTCCGCCCTTCCTTCGCCGCTTCCTTGTCGTTCCCCGTGGGGAACCAGTTGCTCCGGATCAAGAAATCCTGGGGCTTCTGGCGCTTGCAAAGGTGCTCGGTGCCGTCGGCGAGGGTGATTTTCACGTCCGGGTCGTTGATCGCCGGCCCCTGCGCGGTGGTGTCGGGCACACGTTTTTGAGCAAACGCAGCGGTTTCCAGGGAAGCCGAAACCGGAAGAGCGAGGGCGAGGGCGAGGGCGAGGGCGAACGGAACGACGGCAGACCGCATAGTGGCCGGGGTCCTAGCACGGCGACGGTAGGATGCATGTTTTTGCGCGGAAGAAGGCGGCCGTGGCAGTGGGCCTCCGTCCAAAACGGCAACCGGCACTGAACAAGCGATCCATTTTGCTTGCATCTGCGCGAAGGAGGACTAAGAGGCCGCTCCCTCGCGCTGCCTTCCGACGCGCACCTCCTTCTATGAGCACCCACGAATTCTCCATCTCGGTCACCGACCTCGACGCCGGCGGAAAAGACGCTGCGTTTGTCGTGCGTCCGGCCTGGGTTCGCGGCGCCCTCGAAGGCTGCGAAGCGACGACGCAGGGGGCCGATGGCTCCATCACCGTGCGCGTTTCGAAGAGCGACGCCGACGTGATCGTCGCCGGGACCCTCGACGTCCCCCTCACGATCCCCTGCGCGCGCTGCCTCGAGCCGGTCGATTTCCGCGTCTCGAAGCCGATCGCCGCGATCGCCGTCCTGCCGAAGAAGGTCGCCCCCGCCGGCAGCGACTATGAATTTACCGCCGAAGAGGCGGATATGATCCCGTACGACGGAGAAAACGTCGTACTCGATGACCTGGTGCGCGACGAGCTTGTGCTCGAAACGCCCATGTACCCCTTGTGTTCCGAAGATTGCCCAGGTATAGCGGCCCCTCTCGGCTCGTCCGAGACGGTCTCGCAGCCTGAAGCCGATACCGTAGACCCCCGCTTGGCGCCGCTGTCGCGGCTCAAAGCGTCGTTGAAGAAAGAGTAAGGAGTCCGCCGTGGCCGTCCCCAAGCGACGTACTAGCCGTTCGAAGCGCAACATGCGCCGCGCCAACCACGACAAGGTCACCGCCGTGCAGCTCATTGCTTGCGCGAACTGTGGCGAGCCGAGTGTCCCGCACCGTGCGTGCGGCTCCTGCGGCTACTACAAGGGGCAGGCGGTCCTGAATAAGGCAGAAGCCTGACCTCCACGCTCTTTCGTGCGACGCGCTCCACCGGTTCCGGTGTGAGCGCGTTGTCCGTTTTGTGGCCGTGAGTTCCGGGGGCGCCGCGCCGGTCATTTTTCCGACGACGCACCCCGCCAAACTGGCCCCAAAGTGACACCGAGTGAGCTAGACCTCCCGCCGTGAATCGCCCCGCCCCTGTCTCGCGCATCCTTGGAACCGGCCACTATTTGCCGGAAAAGATCGTCACCAACGACGAGCTCTCCACCTACGTCGACACCTCCGACGCCTGGATCCAGGAGCGGACCGGCATCCGCCAGCGCCACGTCGCCGAACCGGCGATCGCCACGAGCGACATGGCCGCCGAAGCGGCAAAGCGGGCCCTGGAAGCGGCCGGCGTCGCGGCGAGCGAAATCGACCTCATCCTGGTCGCGACCGTCACGCCGGACCACCAGCTCCCGGCGACCGCCGTCTTCGTTCAGCAGAAGATTGGCGCCGGCCCGGTCCCCTCCCTCGACCTCGCTGCCGCCTGTGCCGGCTTCGTCTATGGGCTGACAATCGCTGATCAATTCATCGCCTCCGGCGCGGCGAAGCGGGTCCTTGTGATCGGCGTCGAGCTCCTCTCGCGGATCCTCGACTGGAAGGATCGCACCACCTGTGTGCTCTTCGGCGACGGCGCCGGCGCAGTGATCCTCGGCCCCGCCGACGAAAGCACCGCCGCAAACGGCAAGCGTCAGGGGCTCCTCGCGACCCACATTCAGTCGGACGCGACCCTCGCCCAGAGCCTCTGGATCCCCGCCGGCGGCACCCGCCTCCCGATCACCGCCGCCCTCATCGAAGAGGCGGAAAACAAGGTGCACATGAAGGGGCAGGACATCTTCAAGGTAGCCGTGAAGAACCTCTTCAGCTCGAGCAAAAAAGTGCTCGAAAAGAGCGGCCTCGGCCCCGACGACATCGACTGGATCTGCCCCCACCAGGCGAACCTGCGCATCATCGATAGCGCGGTGAACATGCTCGGTGCCGACAAGGAAAAGGTCCTCGTGAACATCGACCGCGTGGGGAACACCTCCAGCGCCAGCATCCCGATTTTGCTCGATGAATCGATCCGAAGCGGCAAGGTCAAGTCCGGCGACACCGTGCTGATGTGTGCCCTCGGCGCCGGAATTTCCTGGGGCGCCGCCATCGTCACGATTTGACGCGAAGCGCTGTGAAGAACTCCGCGCCGTGCAAACGCACCGGCGTATTCTTCCATCTCCCAACGCACCCATCTCCGATGGTACGGTGCTGCGCATGCGTTTGCATCAAACTCCGCGCCGTCTCCCGCTTCGCGGACGGACGCTTTTCGCCCGGTCGCTCGCCTCGCTGGTTCTCCTCGCCGCTCCGCTCCTCTCGTCGTGCGCGAGCTTCGGCGTGGATGAAGTTTGGGCCTCCCCCGATTCATCGGGCATCCGCAGATGGCAACGTTTCCCGAGCGGGACGTCCCAAGTCACCTGCATCGCGAAGTACTCCTCGGGGCGCGCCGATCGGACGATGACCGTCGGTCTCCGGCGCTGCGCGGCGAACTGCGGCGGCGCCGACAAGGTGGGCCCCCCGGTGCTCGACGACAACGGTGCCCCCCAGGTCCGCAACGACCCGGGCATCGTGATTTTGGCCGAGTACGCGGCAACCGCGAAGGGGATCGGCAGCCAGTACGTCGTGAACTTCGCCGCGAAGGACCCCGTAAGCGGGAAGGCGGGCACGATTCCGTTGGGGAAGTACGAATGTTTCTTCGTCGTGGACGGACCGGACGGCCAGTCGACCGCCTCCCTCGTCGGCAACTCGGCGAACTACAGCGGCTTCTCGGAGTTCGACATCACCGAGTAAGCCCGAAACGGTCACCGCGCGCCACTCGTGGTATACGCCGCCCTCATGACGAAGGCGGCGTGGCTTTTTCCAGGGCAAGGGGCACAGGCGGTCGGGATGGGGCGGGAGATTCTCGCCCAATCGGCGGCGGCCAAGGCAGCATTCGGGCGCGCAGCGAGCGCCTACGCGGCCGTTTCCGGCGGCGATTTGGGCGCACTTGTCGCCGAAGGGCCCGAAGATCAACTCACGCTGACGGCGAACGCGCAGCCGGCGATCGTCGCAGTCAGCGTCGCGATCCTTGAGGCGCTTCGCGAGCGAATTCCGAACCTCCCGGCGCCAGCATTTGCGGCGGGCCACTCGCTTGGCGAGTACTCGGCCCTCGTCGCCGCCGGGGCGCTCCGCCTCGAAGACGCAGTCAAGACCGTCTACGCGCGCGGCAAAGCGATGCAGGAGGCGGTCCCCGCCGGCACCGGCGCGATGGCGGCGATCATGGGCCTGTCGCCGGAGCAGGTCGCCGCGGTGTGCGACGCCGCCCGTGACGGAGACGTCGTCTCCCCGGCGAATTTCAACGCCCCCGGCCAGATCGTGATCGCCGGCTCGGCGGCCGCCGTCGCGCGCGCCGTGGCGAAGGCGGGCGAGGCGGGCGGCAAGGCGATCCCGCTCAAGGTCTCGGCCCCCTTCCACTGCGCGCTCATGGCGCCTGCGGGGAAAATCGTCGGCGAAACCCTTGATACTGTGACCATTTCCCCCCTCGCCTTCCCGGTCGTCGCCAACGTCGACGCTGCACCAAACGCCGACCCCACCCGCGTGAAGGAGCTCCTCGTCCGCCAGGTCGACGGCGCCGTCCGCTGGGAAGAATCGATCCGCCACCTCGAAGCGCAGGGGGTCACCCTCGCCCTCGAAATCGGCCCTGGGAAGGTCCTCGCCGGCCTCGTGAAGCGCATTGCGAAGTCGATCACCGTCATCTCGGTGAACGACGTCGCCGGCCTCGAAGCGGCCGCCACCGCCCTCGCAACCTGAAGCTTTTCCTCATTTTAAGGAGTTTGCATGTTTCGTCTCGACGGTAAAATCGCGCTCGTCACCGGTGGATCCCGCGGCATCGGCCGCGCCTGCGCAGAGGCGCTCGCCGCCCAGGGGGCGACCGTCGTCCTTTCCTACGTGCGTGGCGAAGCGCAGGCGAACGAAGTCGTCGCAGGCATCATCGCCAAAGGGGGCAAGGCGGAGGCGATCGGTTTTGACGTCGCCGACTCGGAAGCCTGCGAAAAAGCTGTAGAAGAGGTCGGCAAGAAGCACGGCGGCCTCGACATCCTCGTCGCCAACGCCGGCATCGCCATCGACGGCCTCCTCCTCCGCCTCCGCGACGAAGACCTCGACAAGATGTTTGCCGTCAACGTGAAGGGGACGCTCGCCTGCACGAAGGCGGCGATCCGCCAGATGAAGAAGCGCCCCGGGCGCGTGATCTTCCTGTCGAGCGTCGTCGGCGAAACGGGGAACGTCGGCCAGACCGGCTACGCGGCGACGAAGGCGGCCCTCCTCGGCGCGATGAAGAGTTTGTCGAAGGAATACGCCAAGCGCAACGTCACCGTCAACGCGATCACGCCCGGCTTTATCGCCACCGACATGACCGCCGAGATGAACGAAGAGGCGAAGAAATACATCCTCGGCATCGTCCCGCTCGGCCGCGAGGGGACCCCCGCCGACATCGCTGCCGCTTGCGTCTACCTCGCAAGCACCGAAGCAAGCTACGTCACCGGGCAGACGCTCCGCGTGAACGGCGGCATGCACGTCTGACGGCGCGTACCTGCTGCACATACCTGGGCCGATCGGGGTGCGTAACGAATTTCCGATTGCGCCCCAGTGTCGCCCGTGTAGAACGCGCCCCGTTCTTTCCCAGTGTGGTCCCACGTTTGTGGGAGCACGCAACCGTGAACCGTTCCAGATGTAACCGAATCCGCCACGGGCGGGTCCGAACGAGAGGCTTCCATGTCAGACGATATTCAGGCGAAGGTCCGCCGGATCATCAAAGCGGAACTCGATGTCGATGAAGCGATGATCAAGCCGGAGGCTTCGTTCATCAATGATCTCGGCGCCGATTCGCTTGGCCTCGTCGAGCTCGTGCTCGCCTTTGAGCAAGAGTTCGACATGGACATCCCGGACGAAGAGACGGAGAAGATCCGCACCGTGCAGGACGCCATCGATTACATCGAGAAGCACGCAAAGAAGTGATTCTTGAAAATACGCGCCCGCGGTTCCAAAGCCACGGGCGCGTATTTGCTTTTGTATTCAGCGTCGCCCCCGAAGGCGGCGTAAACGGGAATTTCGACGGAGAGCGAAGCGTATGGAACGGGTCGTAGTGACGGGAATTGGGCTCGTGACGCCGGTCGGTCTCGACCGCGAGTCGACCTTTCAGGCACTCCTCGAGGGGCGCAGCGGTGTAGGCCCGATCACCCTCTTCGACACGACCGGCTTCCGCGTGAAAATCGCCGGTGAAGTCAAAGGGTTCGATGGTTCGGCCCACATTTCCGTGAAGAAGCGGAAAGAGATGGACCGCTTCACCGAGTTCGCCGTCGTCGCCGCCAAAGAGGCGCTCGCCGACTCGGGCCTCCCCCTCGAGACCGACGAAGATCGCGAGGAGACCGGCTGCTTTATCGGCGTCGGCCTCGGCGGTCTGCATAGCCTCGAAAAGACGAAAGAAACGCTCCTCGAAAAGGGCCCGGGGCGCATCAGTCCCTACTCGATCCCGTCGATCATCGCGAACCTCGCCGCCGGCCAGGTGAGCATGCTCAACGGCCTCAAGGGGCCGAGCTACTGCAACACGAGCGCCTGCTCGTCGGGGGCCCACGCCATCGGCGAAGCCTTTGAATGGATTCGTCGCGGCAAGGTGCGCGCGATGGTCGCCGGCGGCGCAGAAGCGACCGTCACGCCGGTCGGCATCGGCGGCTTCGAGGCGATGATGGCGCTCTCGAAGCGCAACGACGAACCGACCCGCGCCTCCCGCCCCTTCGACAAAGGGCGCGACGGCTTCGTCTCCGGCGAAGGGGCCGGCGTCCTCGTCCTCGAGAGCCTCACGTCGGCGCTCAAGCGCGGCGCCAAGATTTATTGCGAAATCACCGGTTACGGCGCCTCGAGCGATGCGCACCACCTGACGCAGCCGGCCCCGCGCGGCGAAGGGGCCCAGCGATCGATGCGCATGGCGCTCCGCGACGCCGGGATCGATGCCAGCGCGATCGGCTACGTGAACGCCCACGGCACCTCGACGCCGGTCGGCGACGTCGCGGAAACCCAAGCGATTGAAGCGATTTTCGGCAGCCATGCCCACAACGGGCTCTGGGTCTCGTCGACGAAGAGCATGATGGGGCACCTCCTCGGAGCCGCCGGCGCCGTCGAGAGCGCGATCTGTGCGCTCGCGATCGCGACCGGGCGCATCCCGCCGACGATCAACCTCGATGATCCCGATCCGGCCTGCACCCTCGACTACGTCCCCCACACCGCCCGCGAGCGCCAGCTCGACCACGCGCTGAACAACTCCTTCGGCTTCGGCGGGACGAACTGCAGCCTTCTCTTTTCGCGCGTAGTGCGCTGAAACAGCGATCATGCGTATCGTAGTCGCCGCCGACCATGGCGGGTTCGCCCTCAAGAACGACCTCGCCACCCACCTCCGGAGCCTCGGCCACGAAGTGATCGATGTCGGCACCGACGGCGCCACCTCCGTCGACTACCCGGATTTTGCTGCACTTGGCGTCGCCGAAGTGCTCGCCGGCCGCGCCGAAAAGGCCGTCCTCGTCTGCGGCTCCGGCGTCGGTATGTCGATCGCCGCGAACCGCCACCGAGGCATTCGCGCGGTCGTCTGTTCGGACGTCTACACGGCGCGCATGAGCCGGGAGCACAACAACGCCAACGCGTTGTGCCTCGGCGCGCGCGTCGTCGGCCCGGGACTTGCCCAGCAAATTCTCGATGTTTGGCTCGAGACCGCCTACGCGGGCACCGCCTCGCGCCACCAGCAGCGCCTCGACAAACTTGAGAAAATCGCGCCGTGAAATGCCCATTTTGCGCCGATTTAGCGAGCAAAGTCATCGACTCGCGGACGTCCTCCCAGGGGGACGTCATTCGGCGGCGCCGTGAGTGTGAAGCCTGCGCGCGCCGGTTTACGACCTACGAGCGCGTGGAAGAGGTCCTCCCGTTCGTGGTCAAGAAGGACCTCCGCCGGGAAATGTATGACCGGCAGAAGCTCCTCGGCGGCATCCGAAAGGCCTGCGACAAGCGCCCGGTCCCCCTCGATCGCATCGAGGCGACGGTGGATCAGCTTGAGCGCGAGCTCATCGACTCCGGCGAAAAAGAGGTCACGTCAGAGGCGCTTGGCGCGCGCGTCATGAATCACTTACGTAAGTTGGACGAAATCGCCTACGTTCGCTTCGCGAGCGTCTATCGACGTTTCCGCGACCTTGAAGAATTTCGCGAAGAACTCGATGCCCTCGAGCGCGCGCGCAAGGAGAGTCCGTGACCTCTTCGGAATCTACGTCGCCGGAACAGGACGACGCGGTCTTTATGAAGCGCGCGATCGACGAGGGGCGAAAAGGGCATCCGAGCCCGAACCCGCACGTCGGTGCCGCCGTTGTACGCGACGGCCAGGTGGTTGGCATCGGCTTCCACGAGCGCGCCGGCATGGCCCACGCCGAGGTGGCAGCCCTTGAAAAAGCAGGGGAACTCGCCCGTGGTGCCACGCTCTACGTCACCCTTGAGCCGTGCAACCACACCGGCCGCACCGGACCGTGCACCCAGGCGATCCTTGCCGCCGGCATCAAGCGCGTCGTCATCGGCTGCCGGGATCCGAACCCCCACGTCGATGGCGGTGGCATCGAGGTGCTCCGAAGCGCCGGGGTCGCCGTCGAAATCGGTGTGCTCGAGGCGGATGCGCGGCGCTTGGTCGCCCCCTGGGCCAAGTACGTCACGACGGGATTGCCTCATCTTTCCCTGAAGTTGGCGCTCTCCCTCGATGGGCGAATCGCGAGCCGCACCGGCACCTCAAAGTGGATCACCGGCCCCCTCGCCCGCGCGAAGGTGCATGCCCTCCGTTCCCGCCACGACGTCGTCGGCGTCGGCATCGGCACCGCGCTCGCCGACGACCCCAAGCTGACCGTCCGCGACGCCCCCGGCCAAGACCCGGTACGCCTCGTTTTCGACACGAATTTGCGTATTTCCGACGGTCTTGGCCTCGTCCAAAACGCCCGCGAAGTGCCGACGTGGATCATCTGCGGGGAAGAGGCTTCCGAAGATCGACGCCTCGCCCTCGTCGACCAGGGGGTCGAGGTCTTCCGGGTCGCCACCTCCGCGGAAGGGCGCATCGACGTCACCGAAGCGCTCCGTCAGCTCGCAAGCCTCGGCGTGGTCACGCTCATGATCGAAGGGGGCGCCGAGCTCGCAGGCAGCCTGCTTGCCGCGCGCCTCGTCGACGAAGCCCACGTGTTCGTCGCTCCGCTCCTGCTCGGTCCGCGCGGTCGCCCCGGCGCCGTCGACTGGGCCGGGCCTGGGTCCCCCCAGGAGGCGCCGCGCATCTCCCCACCGATTTGGGAGCTCTGCGGCAACGACGCCTACATCCACGGCCCGCTCATTTATCCGTGATTTCCAACGGGGCCGCTTCCCGCGGCGCCGCCCCTGATCTACCTTCCCTGGACCGACGATGATCCGCACGATCCTCCACTATCCCGACAAGCGCCTCCGCAACCCGGGCCTCCCCGTCACCGATTTTGGCGCCGAATTTCAGGCACTTGTCGATGACATGGCAGAGACCATGTACGAAGCGCCCGGCGTTGGCCTCGCCGCGCCGCAGATCGGCGTCTCGTTGGCCCTCTTCGTCGTCGACTGCGCAGAAGCGGAAACTCCGAGCGATTTCCGAGTCTTTGCCAATCCGGTGATCCTCGAAACACGCGAGACGGTCTCCTGGCCGGAGGGGTGTCTCTCGTTCCCGAACGCCCAGGAAGACATCGAGCGGGCGAAGTGGGTGAAGGTAAAGGCCCAAGATCGCAGCGGAAATTGGTTCGAACTCGAAACCGAGGGGCTCCTCGCGATCGCCGTCCAGCACGAGTTCGATCACCTTCAGGGCAAGCTCATGATCGACCGGATCGGCCCCCTCAAGAAGCGGCTCCTCCATCGCAAAATGGAGAAGCGCGCCACTGCGCAAGCCCGCGCAGGCGCCTGAGTCCCTACAGTTTCAAGAGATTTCCCCGAGCGCCAAACGGCGCCTCGGGGTTTTCTCTTTTGCGACCCGCCCATAAAAAATCCCCGAGCGCCGTCAGGCAACTCGGGGACCGTACCGGCAACGTGCGAATTATTTCGCGCGCTTGAAGAGACTCGGGTCGACCTTGACGCCGCGTCCGGCGAAATCGGCGATAGCCCGCGGAAGGACGCCGGTCGCCACGAAGGGATCGGCAGCATCGCCCGTGTACGCGAACAGGTCTTTCGCGCCGATACCCTTGGCGTCAATGCCGGTGAGCTCGGCGATGCGGCTCACCCGGTAGCGAGTGCCTTCGGCGAGAGCGACTTCGACAACAACATCAAAGGCTTCAACGACGCTCTCCCGCGCGGCATCCGTCGCAACGCCGGGGCGTGCGAGGGCGACCTGTGCGGCAAAACGGGCAAGCCCCTGGCGAAGCGTTGCGGCGCCGAGGGCGGCGACAAGCCCGTCCGCGCCACAGACAGCCGCCTCGACAAGCGCGGCGCCAGCACCGACAGCAAGCTGGGTGCAGAACACGCGGTGATGGACCATGCGCGTCGCCGCAACGACCGCTTCTGCGGAGGCTGCGAGGGACGAGACATGCGCTTGAGAAGCGGCGAGTTCCTCGGCATCGCCGACGACGACGATCCGTTCTTTTTCGGGCACTTGCGAAGCGAGCGCCGCCAAAAAGTGGGCGGTCGCTTCCGCGGGACCGACGACGAGCACGTTTGCCCGCGCGGCAATGCAGTGCTCGAGGAACGAAGCCATCGGCCGCGAAAGCGCCTGGGCACCAACGGCATCTTCGAGGGTGCCATCCCGACGCACCGCCTTTTTCACGGTGAGGACGAACCCAGGTGCGACCGGAGGACGGGCCGCAACGAGGACGGCCCCACGCGCAAGGCGCCGTTCGACGACGAACTCATCGTCTCCGATCGGCGAACCGGCGAGCGCCGCGAGGCGCGAAAGCGCACGCGCAACCGCGCGATCGCTCGTGAAGCTCACCGTGGAGGGGACAAGCTTCCCCCCCTGGTGAACGAGGACTCGATCGTGAGAAATCACATGAATTTCAGACAGATCGGGATCTTCAAGGAGCGGCCCAAGCGGCCCCGTCGACACAAACTCGGCGAGCGCGTCCTGGGCGAGCTGAGCGGCATCGATGCCGTCGGGGAGGTCCCCCGACTGCTTCATGGCGGCCGCCTGCTCGCGGGCGACCTGTTCGAGCGCCTTCACAAGGGTGACGTCGAAGGTCCCCGCGTCGAAGGGGGTCGTATCGGCAGCGCTCTGAATTCGCTCAACCAGCGAGAGGAGCGCGAGCCGATAGCCGGCGCCGGCGGGCATCCGCGGACGGTCGCGCGGGGCGAGGTCGCGGGCGACGCCAAGGGCGATCGCCGCCGGGCGCGGGCCCGAGTCGCGGGCCGGGGCCAGCGAAGACGCGCTCGAGAGCACCGGCGCCGCAGCGACGATCGGCGCCGACGATGCAGCGGCAGGAGGCACAGGGGCCGCCGCCGGAGGCGCAGGGGCAGCCGTCGGTGCCAATGGTGCGATCGGCGCCGGCGAGGGGGCGAGCGCCGGCCGTGCCGCCACGGGAATCGGCGGGTTCGTCGCGCGAAGGGCCGCGGGGCTCGCGCCATCAGCAAGCGGCGAGCGCTGCTGAAGCGGGAGCGTCTGCGCACGCAGCGACGGCTGCTTTGCCTCCTCGATCGCAATCGCGGCCGGAGGTGCGACCGGCAGCGGGAGCGGCAACGGCGCAGGAATCGGCGGCGGAGCGACCATTGCGGCCGGGGGCGGCTGCGTGGAAGGCTTCTGGGGCGCCGGAAACGCACTCGCACGAGGCGCCATCGGGGCGGGTGCCGCAAGCGGAGGCGGCATCGGCGCGGGAGCCGGCGGCGCCGCGAGGGGCGGTGGCGCAGCAAGCGGAGGCGGCATCGGCGCAGGTGCCGGAGGCGGTGGAGCCGGCTCCTCGCTGGGAATCGGCTCTTCACCGGCGGCACCGCCGTCCAATCGGAGAACAAAATCGCCGATATAGACCTTATCCCCCTCACGAACGATCGTCGCTTGCGCGATCTTCCGACCGTTCACGTAGGTGCCGTTCGTACTCCGAAGATCGGTCACGATAAATCGACCGTCCCGGAAGATCAGCCGTGCGTGCTGCTTGGAGACGTTCCCCTTCGGCAGAACGAGGTCGTTCCCGTTTTGGACGCGGCCGACGTTGATTTCGGCCTTCTCGAAGGTTTCGCGGCGCTCTCCGCCACCTTTTTCACTAATGATAATCGAGAACATGCGCTCCTCGCGACACTACCACGGGCGTCAAGGGAAGGAGGTCTACCTTGGCGTGCCGGTGTACGGCGGATCATCGGTTTTCGGTAGGTCGGATGTCAAGAATCGTTACACGTTCGATCAGGTTCTCTGATCGCGCAAAAGGTGAAGCCCCCACGCGACTGGCGAGGGGGCTTCAAAAAAGGGCTGCGGGACCCTTTCGCGGGATTCAGGCGGCGTCGTGGATGCTGACCGGCGGGACCGAGTCGCTCGCTGCGTCGCGAACGCCGCGGACGTCCGAGGTCACGAGGCCGAGAAGTTCGCCGGCGAGCTTCATCACGTCCCGGGCGGTGTAACCGCTGCCGCGAAGCTCCCGGTAGATCGTCTTCGCGAGGATCGCGAGGGCTCGGGGGTCACGGGTGCCGGGGGTCGGGTCAAAGGGGAGCGCCATGGTGGGTACGGGTGCGTCGGGGGTAATCGGCGCCCGGAAAGGGCGTCCAAGTGGCCGGCGCGCTGACTGCTAACCACATTGCGTGCCAGAATTTCGGAGCGTCAGAAGATCGCACGATCCTGAGCGTTCCCAACGATCCCAACGGACGGGCGACACCGAGAACCGCGCTTTTGGAGGCCTACACGCGAAGGGCGATGCCCACCGGAACGCCCGATCCGCGTAGACGGCTTCGCGGCGCTTGGAGCCACAGCTCCTTCGCAAGTTCGTGGTACCGAGCAGCGCGATGAGCGACGCGCCCGAGACCTCCGAGCCCGCCCTGGATGCCCCCGCCCCGGCCCCGCCTCCAGAAAATTCGCCGCTACCGCCGGCTACGGTCCTGCGCGCCGTTTCCTCACCGCCCTCGGCGGTTCCGGGCGGACACGCAGCTACAGCACCGCCGTTCCTCACACCGGATCGTCGTCGGTGGCTTCTTGCGCTCGCGGTTTACGCGGTTGTCGTCGGTGTCTACGCCCTATTCGCGGGCAAGCAGCGGCTGACGCAGCATACTCCCTACAATCATTTCGCACACTTGGCCGATGCGTGGCTCCACGGCCGCCAGGACATCGTCCGCGGCGGTCCGAGCTACGCCGGCGGCAACGATTTCGCCGAGTTCAACGGGAAGACCTACGTCAGCTTTCCGCCGCTTCCGGCGCTCCTGATGCTCCCTTTCGTTGCCCTTGCGGGGAGCCCCGAACGCTTCCAAGACGGCCAGTTTATTGTCTGGATCGCCGGTCTCGGACCTGCGTTCTTGTTTCTCGTCCTCGAAAAGCTCCGAAGGACCGGCCGGTCACTGCGAACGGAAGCAGAAAACCTCGTATTCACAGCCCTTTTTGCCTTCGGGACCGTCTACTTCTTCACCGCCGTCCAGGGGACCGTCTGGTTTGCCGGGCACGTGGTTGGCGTCGCGTGTATCTCCGCATTTTTGCTCTTCGCCTTCGACGCCGAGCGCCCCCTCCTCGCCGGTACCGCCATCGGTGCGGCGTTTCTGACGCGGCCGACGACCGCCCTCGTCGCCGTCCTCTTCCTCGTGGAGGCAATTCGCGTCTCCTCGACCGCCGACGACGCCTCCGATCCCGTCCGGCTGGGGCCGCCGAGCCTCGATCGGCTGGTGCGTCTCGTCCGTCGCATCGATGCCGCGGCCTTCGCAAAGCGACTTGCACTCTTTTCGGCGCCGGTCCTTCTCGCCCTCGGAGTCGCCTCCTGGATGAACTGGACGCGCTTCCACAATCCGAGCCCGAGCGCCTTTGGCCACGAGCACCTTGCCGTGTTTTGGAAGCAGCGAATGGCGACGTGGGGGCTCTTCGGCTACCACTATTTACCGAAGAATCTCGGGGTGATGCTGACGATCCTCCCCTGGCTACCGCCCCACGGCAAGCGGCTCCTCGACGGTGCCTACTTCAAAATCAACGAGCACGGGCTCGCCCTTTGGTGGACGACACCGCTCTACCTCTGGCTCTTCGCCCCGAAAAAACGCACCTCGGAAGAGGGGGTCCCCTACGGCGGCTGGCTCGTCGGCGCCGTGCTCTTGGCGGCCGCCGGCCCCTTCGTCATGAACCTCTTCTACCAGAACTCGGGCTGGCAACAGTTCGGCTACCGTTTCTCCAACGATTACGCCCCCTTCTTGATCGTCGCCCTCGCGCTGGGAAACCGCCGCCAGGGGGCGCTCTTTTGGACGGCGCTTCTCTGGGCGGTCGCCTGGAATGCCTTCGGCGCCCTCTCCTTTCAGCGAGCAGGCTTCGAGAATTATTACTTCGTCGACGGGTCCCAGACGATCCTCTACCAAGGGGATTGAGGTCCACGCCTTAGGCTAGGGATTCGGACACGTAAAAAGCGGCGCCAACGGGGCGAAGTTCCATCCGTCTGCGGGAGTGAGAGCATCCGCATCTACAAGAGCTTTTTCGAGATTATTCCGAATCGTCGCGAACGTCTGATCAAGCTTGTTGCTGGTGTCTTTCGTCGCAACGCACAGGAATTTCTCGGCGCCGCACACGTCGATTCGCTCACACGGGGGAACGTCTTGGGCGGCCCCCTCAAAGGCACGATCGCCATAAAGAGGTACCCCGCCGACGAAGACAAGACGGACGTCGTACGGGTGGGCAGCAACGATGGAATCGTAGGGGGCGTTCCGGTTCCCCGCGTAGACGGCAATGTCGGCGAGGGAACCGGCGCGCAGACGACCGATCTTTGGGTCGAGGGCGAGGACCTCCGCGCCGTGACTCGTCGCCATTTCTACGAGGTCGCGGCCGGTGAGCCGCCCGTTCCAGCGGGAGTCGCTCCACGCTTTGGCGAAGCGCATCTCTTGCAAAAGATTGGTACTTCCGCCCATCGACCAGTCGGGGCCAAGCGCGATCGTGACGCCCGCATCGAGGGCCGCCGGAATGTCGGTTGTGGCGCCATAGAGGGAGACGTTCGACTGCGGCGACCACGTCAGCTTCATCCGCGCTGCCGCCATCCGCGCGAATTCGGTCGCGGTAAACGCCGTGCCGTGGGTAACGGTCGTCTGGGGCGCGTAGAGACACTCGGGTGTCGTGGAGACAGTCCCCAAGCGCGCAAATTCGCCGCGAGATCGCGCGTCGGTCCCCTCGCCACAGTGAATGAGATAAGCGTCGGTCGTGAGCGATTGAAAATTCGAACAGATTCCGTCCGCCGCTCTCTTCGAAGGGGGAAAAAGTGCGCTTGTTTGAATGCGATCGGTCCCGAGTCCGTTCTGGGAAACATCCATCGAACGGGCCAAAGAGCCGAAGCACGCCGCTGAGGTTCCTGGGAGGCCAACGATGCTCGTCGTTCCAGAGATCAACCCTTTGATTTCGCCATACTTGTCGACTTCGCAGCGGAGACTTCCGGCGGACGTCCCATAGGGAGTTTGCGCGCACCACGCTGGCTTACCCTGAGAATCATTCACAAAGCATTGCTTTGCGTCGAGCATCGCCTGGTAGCGAGGCTCGTTGGGCCACTCATCGTGATTGGCATAGCTCCGCGTAGGAGACCAGTCGTCGTTGTCAAAAATATCAAACAGAATGTGATTGTGCGTATCGATCAGTCCGGGGGCAATAATCCCGCCGGTACGAATCTGCGTTGCACCGACAGCGCCCGGCTGATCTCGACAGGCCCCTGGCCCACCAACGCAGGTAATCAGCGCTCCTTCAATAAGAAGTTCTCCGTCCTCAAGGAGGCCGTTCTGAGGCGCGGGGACGACCAAATCGGGCGTGACGAGTGTTCCAAACAGCAGGATCCGGTCTTTTGCGCCAGCGACGAAGTCGGGCGTCCCAGCGTCCCCGGTCGCACCGTCGACGGCCCCTCCGTCGCCGGCGTCAGCCCGCGCATCGGGTGCCTGGGCGTCGGCGGGCGGCTCGATGGGCGGCCCGTCGTCACCGCCGCAAGCCTCCAAGCCCAAGAACACGAGCGGGAGGGCGACAGTCCAGGCGAGGCGCATGCGAAACCGTAGCGGCAGTCGGCGCCGCCGCCCACCAAATGTTTACAATTCAGCGGAGCATCGCGCCCCAGGCCGGTGCGTTCTCCGTGCACGCGAGCGTCGCCCCGTGGGCGGCAGAACTGGCGCATACGGTAGCGTCCGCGCGACGAGCGCCAGCAGGCATCCCGAGAGCGAGCCACGCGGCCGCATAAGAGGGGCAAATCGTGTCGCCGGGCGCGCCGAGCGCCTGATAGTTCAGCGCGGGATCGGTCTTGTAAGATGCTGATTTTGTGAGCCAACTCGCCGGCGCGTCGTTGCGCGTCGCGTCGCAGGGGGATGAAAGCATCACGACACGGTCGACCGCATGATCGCGGCCAATCAATGCGGCATGTCCCCCCCCTTGCGAGTGACCAGAGACAAGAATCTTGCTCCAGGCAATGCTTGATTCCGCGCCGACCCCCGGCGTCAAATACTCGTTCCACCCGCCGTTTGGTTCACTTGCGGCCAAGATCCGAAGAGCGGCATACAGGCGCGCATAGACCCCTTCGTCCGAGGCGATCCCTTGAAGGTCGGCCGGCGCGCCACCCTGGAACTGCCCCTTCAGAATCGTTTCGCGAGCCGGCTCGAAGCACGAATCAGAGCCGGCACACAGCTGACCAATCGCCTTGTCGCTCCGGTAGCTCAATCCGAGGACATGGAGCCCCGCGTCGCGACCGGAAACATAAAAGTTCTTGTCAGGGCTCGTCACGGCACCGCGCGGAGAGCCACCACTCCCGTTCAAGAAGACAAGCAATTTTCCACGCGAATTGGCGGTCGGCCGGAGCGCGTACTGGTCTTCGCCGGCACCAGAACCGCCCGGCGTGAGCCCGGCTTCCGCAGGGGTGATCAGGTAGCAAACGTCACCGACGATGGCGCCGCGGCCAGAAGTAGCGCATTTTCGCAAAGAAATCGGCGCCGGCAACGGTAGGGAACCGCCGTCCGCGATCGTCGCTACGTCCGGCGCGGCGTCGACGGCAGCATCGACAAGCAGGCCCCCGTCGGAAGTGGTCCCCGCGTCGTCGAGGGTTCCGGTGGCGCTCGTTCCGCAGGCGATCAACGAAATGAGGGTGCCGACTCCGAAGGCCCCTAGTCGCACTTCTTGAAGATTTGTTTTCATTCGACGGCTCCGATTGTCATGGTTCCTCCACAGAGACAGAACGCGGAGAACATCAGCGGCACGGCTCCGGCTGGCGCCGTCGGAAACCGGGTCTTGGCCATCACGGAAACCGGATCAAACGTCTCATCGGCCCCGCATTTGTCGCAGGGGACGAAGCCCCACGAAACCCGTTCTCGCAAGTAAAGATCGGATACTTGCAAGAGGTGTGGGACGCCCGCCGCGCGCACGAAAAAGAGCGGGGCCCCCTGTCGAATCGTCGTGAGGCCGTGCGGAGCATTGAGGAGTACCCCTGGAAGATGGTACGAGAGATGGTTCGCGTCTCCGCCCGTTTGAAGGGGGGACTCTGGGACGCTGTTGCGATCGGCGCGTTGAGCGTTCCCGCGATTCCGGTGACGCGAACCCAGCAGGCCTCGGGCGGGCGCTGGGAGCGCCTCGGCTCGCCGTCATGAACGACAACCTGAAGATCATCTGGAAATTCCGGGTGGAAGAGCCCGGCAAGCTCGCTCTGCTGGCGCCACGTAGTCATGGCGAAAGGCTACGTCGATCGCTGGCGAAAAGCGCCGCCAAACAGAATCGCGACGGCGAAGAAGGTCGTCGCCCCACGAAGAACCGGAGTTGCAAATCCAGACCCCGGCGTCGGAATTGCCGCCAGCGCCCCGAGGAAGACCGCCGCGGCGAGGACCGCCCACCGCGGCCGCCGGTCGGCCGGCGAAAGGGGGAGCACATCTCCGTATTCGCCTATTTTTTCGCGACCGATCTTCGCGAACATCGCGACCGCAATCGGCGCAAACACGACGCTCAACACGACCTGAAGCAGCTGCGCAAGATCCCGGAAAGGTTCAGGAACAGGGAGCGCGTATGCGCGCGGGAACCAGCGCGGCCCGAGGGCATTTTCATGGGTAAAGTGATCGACCATCACATGATTGAAGGAACCAAAGAGCGCTGAGATGCTCGTATTGAGAATCGACGGACGCCGGCCGGCAACGTGGGCGAATCCGCGGAAGTCCCGGAAGGGGGATAGCGGCGCGTAGACCGGCAGAAACGCGTGCCGGAGCGCATAGGCGGCGGCGATTCCGAGCGGCAAATTCCAAAAGAAAAACATGCCACCTTCGTGACTGGGGACGTTCACGTGGCGGGAGAACGCAAACGCGAAGTCGGGCATGGCCGAGCCGGCCACGAGCGCAACGCCATCCATCCGTGGCCAGAGCCGTTTGAAGGGCAGGACGGGGGCCTGATGGGACAAAAACGTGAACGGCACGGCGCCCTTCTACCCGTTTCCCGCGCGGCAACCAGAGGCAGACATCGACGAAATTGTTGCTCGGCGTGCCTCCAAACGTGCTCCTAAGGCGCCATGATCGTCGTTCTTGCGCGCTCCTACCTCTTCCTTTTTGGCATCGCGACGGCGGCTGGCGGCGTCGTCGGCTACGTCAAGGCCAAGAGCAAGGCTTCGCTCATCGCGGGGACGGTCGCCGGCGGCCTCCTCCTGGGAGCCAGCGCTCTGCTCAGCAGCGGGAAGAGTGGCGCAATCCTTGGTTTTGTCGTCTCTGCAGCGCTTGCCGGGCGCTTCGGAAATGCCTTCGCAAAAACGAAAAAGCCGATGCCCGCCGGTGCGATGGCGGCCCTCGGCCTCGTCGGCGCTGCGCTGAGTGCCGCCGCGCTTTTTATCAATGACTGAGATTAGTTACCGGTGACGCGGATCGACTTAATCGTCACCGGCTCGTCGGGACGATCGCCCGGTCCCGTCGCCACACCGGCGATCTCGTGGATCGTCTGCTCGGGGCTGCACTCGCCGAAGATCGTGTAGCCGCCGTCGAGGTTCGTAGCAGGCGCATCGGTGATGAAGAACTGGGAGCCGTTGGTGTCAGGCCCACGGTTCGCCATGCAAAGTTGGCCGGGGCGGTCGTGCTTGGCCCCCGGCCAGATTTCATCGGGGACGACATAGCCGGGCTCGCCGGAGCCGTTGCCGCGCACGGCGTCGCCCCCCTGAATCATGAAGCCCTTGATGATCCGATGAAAGGGGGAACCATCGTAGGCGTTCTTCTTCACCCACAGCCCGGACTTGTCTTTAAATGGACGAATACCATTCGCGAGGCCGACGAAATTTGCAACAGTTAGAGGCGCTTTGTCATCATAGAGCTTGCACGTGAGCGAACCTTTGTTCGTTTCAATCGTCGCAACGAGTGCGCCTTTCAGCGTTTGACGAACATCGGCCATCGTGAACTTCCCGCCCAACGGATCGGGACCTTTCACGCCCGGCGTCGCTGCGACGGTGCTCACCGGGGTTGCCGGCGACGGATCTTTGCTCGCCGGCTCGGGGACCGATTTCGAGCAGGCGGAAATCGCAACGGCGATTGCGAAAAGGGCGGCGGCGCGCGCGGGGGTCGAGTTCATGGCGGCCTTTCGTACCGCCAATCGTGCCCGCTGAGAATCGGTCAGTTCGCCGTGTTCCCCGTGACCCGAATCGCTGCGATGGTGATGGGGGCTTCCGGCCGGTCACGACCGCCGGTCGGTGCGGCGGCAAGCGCGTGAATGGCGTCGACGGGGCCGCATTCGCCAAAGATCGTGTAGCCGCCGTCGAGGTGAGGTGCGGCGGCGTCGGTGATGAAGAATTGGGCGCCGTTGGTGTCGGGGCCCCGGTTCGCCATGCAGAGCAACCCGGCCCGGTCGTGGGCGCTGCCGGACCAAACTTCATCGGGAATCACGTAGCCGGGCTCGCCGCTTCCGTTTTTCCGCGTCACATCGCCCCCCTGAATCATGAACCCGCGGATCACGCGGTGGAAGGGCGTCCCGTCGTAGGCGGCGCGCTTCACCCAACGCCCGCTCTCCTCTTTGAAGGGGCGGAGTCCCTGGGCAAGTCCGACAAAATTAGCGACAGTGTTTGGCGCCTTTTCGTCAAACAGCCGGCACTGAATTTCCGATTGAATCGGCTCTTTTCCGGGTTCTTCGATGCGGAGCGACAGCGTCGCAGTGAGCGGTCCGGGAAAGTACCTGCGGACCTCTTCGATGCCAAAACGCCCACCCAAAGGGTCGCTCCCCCCCTCCGCGACGACCTCCTGGGGGATCTCCCCGCGTGCACGCATAGACAACGGATGTTCCTGACTTTTTTCCGGGGCAGCCACGTTAATCGTCGCCGGTGCTGTGGGCTCCTCAACGGGGACAGCGGGCCGTGCAGCGGCACAGGAAACGAGCACAGTTCCAGCAAACGCGGCGGCGATCGAAACCGGCTTCATGGGGCGATAGTCCTGTCGTGAGCGGAAAGGCGTTCAGCCGCGGGTCTTGGCGAGCGGGCGCGGCAGCGGCGCGATCCGCTGTTTCTTTTCAATGCGCAAACGGACGGCGGGTGCCATCGAGATGGCATCCAGATCAAAGCGGGCAAGAGCCTCTGCTACGACGCCAATCCGCTCGACGAGCGGCGCACCGCCGTCAATGATGAGCGTGCGCGTGTCGCGAACGAGGCAGAGGCCGCCCCGTGCCTTCGCCTTGGGATCCATGGCCGCAACGCGGATAACAAGGCCGAGGCGACGCGCCACATCGAGGAGCGCGTCGTAGAGAGCGTCCGGCGGCACCCGGGCCTCAGCCGAGGCGCCCATAGATGCGGAGCGCACGCAGGAGACCCGTTTCGCCGCGCTCAAAGACGAAGACAACCGGTCCAAATCGCAGCGAAAGTTGCGCATTGGCATCTGGCTCGCCGGTGACGACGCCCTGCAAGGCGAACACGCGTCCGTCCTCCGCGGAGCCGGTCGGGGCGAGTACGAGGCCGGCCAAGGTCGCGACGGCCGGTGCGAAGTCCGCAGAATCGCGACGGATTTCCTTGCCGCCAATCCGAATGATTCCGTGACGCTCAAAGAGAGCGGCCGTCGAAACCGCTTCGCCGGTACGGCACCACTCGAGGATCCGCGCGGCGACTTCATTCACAAAGACGTCGGCGGCGGCCGGGACCTCGGTCCCCGACGGCTCGGGGAGGTCGCTCGCCGTAAAGTAGACCTTCACCTCGACCTCGCGGGCGCGCTTGCGCTCCGAAACGACCGCGCACGGAACGACGGTCCCGTCGGCGAAGGTGAGGTCCCCTTCGGTGACGTCACGGTCCTTGCCGTTGGTGACGCGAGCTTCCGTCCACGACGCGCCGCGAGCACGCAGCCATTGGCCGAGCTTGGTGACAGCATCGGCGGTCACGGCGCCGCCAGGGCTGCGGCCATGAATCGGGTCGACGACGATCGCCTTCTCCCCGAGACGCTTCAATAATTTGGCGTCTTCGTTGGAAACGAGCGCCGGAAGAAACACCTCGGAAAGCCAGCCACGCAGCGCACTTTCGGGAGCCGACACCGGCGGGTGCGCGTCGGGGCTCTCGGAGAGACGGGCTGCGGTCGCTTCTTCCATCATGAAGACGAACAATAGGCAGGTTTTCCCCTTCGTCGCAACGACGCGTCGGCGTGCCACGAAAACGTTCCCGACCGTCGAATTTACGGAGCGTTGCGTCATAGCCGCGACGCTCCCGGGAACGGCCGACGGCGCTTGACGGCGGTGGTGCTTCGGGCGCAAGCAGCGAGCTATGTCGACGCTCTTCGATGCGCTCCCCGACCGCGTCTCCGTGTACGAGGTCTCCCCCCGCGACGGCCTTCAAAACGAGCGCGTCACCGTGCCGCTTGGCGAAAAAATTCGACTCCTTGACGCTCTTGCCGATGCCGGCCTTCGGCGCATCGAAGCGACGAGCTTCGTCTCCCCGAAGTGGATCCCCCAGCTCGCCGACGCCGACGACGTCGCCGCCCAGCTCCCCCGCCAGGAAGGGGTCATCTTCAGCGCGCTCTGCCCGAACCCGACCGGCTTCGCGCGCGCAAAAGCGGCAAAAATCGAAGAAATTGCTGTTTTTCTCTCGGCGAGCGAGACCCACAATCGGAAGAACGTGAACAAGACCATCGACGCCACCCTCGGCGCGATTGAAGAGGTGGTCGGCCCGGCAAAGGCGGCGGGGATGCGCATCCGCGGGTACGTCTCGACGGTCTGGGGGTGCCCCTACGAAGGGGACGTCGACCCCGCCCGTTCGGTGGCTATCACCGAGAAATTGCTCGCGATGGGCTGCTACCAGGTCTCCTTGGGGGACACGATCGGGAGCGGGACGCCGAAGCAGACCCGCGACCTCTTGCGACGGATGTTCGATGCGGTGCCGAAGAGCGCCCTCGCCATGCACATGCACGACACGCGCGGGACTGCCCTTGCGAACGTCGTCGTCGGCCTCGAACTCGGGATCCGCGACTTCGACGCCTCCGTCGGCGGGATGGGCGGTTGCCCCTATGCACCCGGCGCCGCCGGAAACCTCGCCACTGAGGATCTCGTGTACACGCTGCACGGGATGGGCATCGAAACCGGCATCGACCTCGAACGCTTGTGGGAGGCCGGTCAGGTCGCCGAGAGCATTGTGCAGCGCAAACTACCTGGAAAAGTTCACCAATCGGGTGTTCGGAGCCTCCGGGCATGAGGACGATCTCCCCCCCGTCGCCTACGTCGGTCGTGCGCACCTTCCTTTTGGCAGTTCCGCTGACGGTCGCGCTCGCGTGCAGCAAGTCTCCCCCGGAGCCGGTTTCGAAGGCGCCGGAAACGGTCGCTGTCGCGACGAGTTCGCCGGTCAAAGCGACCGTCGCACCATCCGGCGCCGCCACCGCGAGCGGAACCGCCCGCCGCTGCACACGCCCCCTCGCGGCAACGCAGCCGCCTGCCGTCGGTCCGGCGCTTCCAAGCGCCTGCCCGAAGGATCCGGAGGGGGGACAGCCGATGGTCCCCGTGAAGGCGGTCCGCTTTTCGGAAGGCGCCGACGGCGCTGGGAGGCTCTCGGCGTCGATCGAGGCCGAGATCGTCGGCGAGGGGTCGCTCTCCGAGCGTGGCCTCATGTATCGCCTGAGTATGCCGGCCGATCACGGGATGCTCTTTGACCTTGAGCGGAAGGTCCACACCTTCTGGATGCACAATACCTGCCTCCCGCTCGACATGATTTTCGCGGATAACGACGGGTACATCAGCGGAATTTTGGAGAATGTTCCCACCCTCAACGACGACCCGCGGTCGGTCGGTTGCGAAGGGCGCTTCGTCCTCGAAACGAATGCCGGCTGGGCGCGAAGCCACGGGCTGAAGCCTGGGATGTTCCTCAAAGTGGAGTAACGGGGGGCGTTCCGTGCGCGTCAAGCGCGGGAACGCCACCGCCCCCTTCGACAATCACGACGGGGGCGTCGGAAGCGACTTGCACCCGCCGCAAAAAACCGCGAACCTTGCAGCCCGCTGGCTTGTGCAGAATGCCCGGCCGCCTCGTGGTGCCTTCGCGCCACCAGATCGCGCCTGCGCGTCTGCGCGCACCCCCCGCCGAACATGAACGACCCGCACCGCACGTCTCTCCCGCCCATCGCGGCTTCCTCCGTGATCAACGAGCGGTACGAAATTCGTCAGAGTCTCGGCAAAGGGGGCATGGGCGAGGTTTTCCTTGCCTATGACCGTGCCACCCAGCAGCAGGTCGCGCTGAAGGTCGTTCGTGAGGAATCACGCATGCCTGGCGACGACGAGGCGTTGAGGCAAGAGCTCCTCCACGCCCGCTCGGTGAGCCATCCGAACGTCTGCCGCGTCCACGACCTCGCGCCGAGCGCCTACGGCCCGATTCTCGTGATGGAACACATCACCGGGCAGACGCTCCACACCCACATTCGTCGGAAGAAGGCCCAGGGCGGCTACACGCCCGACGAATTTCGCCGCATCGCGAGTGAGATTTGCGCCGGCGTCGGCGCGATCCATTCCCAGGGCTTGATCCACGGCGACCTCAAGCCGGGCAACGTCATGATCACCCAGAACCCGGACGGCTCCTTCGGCCGCGCCGTCGTTCTGGACTTCGGTTTCGCCAAGGAACGCGCCCGTTTGAACGCGCGTCGTCCCGGAGCTCCGCCGGATGGCGGCACGCCGAATTACATGGCGCCCGAGCGAATCCGCAGCGGCGGCGCCTCGATGGAAGACGACATCTACGCGCTCGCGCTGACCCTTTGGGAAATGTGGACCTGCCGCGTCCCCGAACCGGGCAGCCGCCCGCGTTCGAAGCCGATGCGCCAGCAGATCATGTTCGACGTGCCGTCGGGCCTGACGACCGACGAAGTAAAGCAGATCTTCCGAAGCCTTGCGGAGATCCCGGCCGACCGCATCCCCGCCCGTCACCTCCGTTGGTTCAACCCGACGACGATGACGGCGAGCCCCGTGCAGGTCGCCCGCGAGCGCCTCGATCCCGGGCCGCCCCCGGGCCGCACCCCCGGCGGCGCTTTCGTCCCCGGAAGCCAGGCGCTCCTCGCGACCTACGCGAGCAATGCCCCTGAGTTCGTTGGGCAAATTGTCGACCTCGACAAACCCCAGCTGCTCATTGGGCGCCGCACCGACGCCGACATCGTCGTCCCGGAAGCGACCGTAAGCGGCACCCACGCCCAGCTGCGGTTTGTGAACGGCGGCTGGCAGGTCGAGGACCTCGGATCGACGAACGGCACCTACGTCGAGCACGCCTACGAGCGCAAAAAGACGGTCAATCTCCTCCACGGCGGCGAAGTCCAGTTCGGCGAGCTCCGCTTCAAGCTCGTCAATTTCACCCGGGAAAGCCTCCTCCACAAGCGCGCCCAGCAGCACCTTGCGCGCCGGGACGGGCTCACCGGTCTCCACGTCCGCGAGCACCTCTTGATGGCCCTCGAAGACGAAGCGCTCTTCGCCGACTGGATCGAAGTCCCGCTGACCGTCGCCCGCTACGAGATTCGCGGACCGAACCGCCTCGTCTCCGAGCGACCGACGATCCTCGAAATGCTCGCTTTCCGCCGCGCGGCAACCCGCGTCGTCGAGCTCACCGACATGCTCATGCTGTCGCTCCTCGCCGTCACCGCCGGTCGGACGGGGCCGCTGCGCTTCGTCGTCGCGATGGTCGGTCCCGGCGCCCAGGAGGCGAAGAACCTCGTCGAGCAGGTCGTCGGGCAAGTCCAAGGGATGATGCCGGACGGGCTCGAGCTTGCCGCGTCGATCATGCGCTACGACCCCGGTACGAACGTTCGCACCCTCGTCGATTGACGAAAGCATCGAACTTCTTCGCGATTCTAG
>DYPH01000219.1 GCA_020720045.1 Sorangium cellulosum
AGCGAAGCGATGATGTAGCCCGCCTTCTGCCCGTCCGGCCCCGACTCTTCGCCCGTCTCGCGCTGGTGCTGGTGCAGGAAGGCAACGCCTTCGATCAGCGACAGGAACCGGTCGTTGTCGCGGCGCGAGCGAAGCCAGGCCGCCGGGAACTCGATCGACTCGACGAACGGGATGATGACTTTGAGCGGACGAAGCAACCGCTGCGCGTTGTGGTGGACGGCGAGCATGGCGGCTTTGCGCCGCTCATGCCGCCAGCCGTCCAGCGAGCGGCTGCGCCGCTGCGCGGCGAAGATCGCCTTGGTCTGCGCCTCCGATTCATCGAGGTAAAGCTCGAAGCAACGGTTCGCGTTCTCCGGGTTGACGTGCTGGTCGGTCGTCGATTCCATGTAGGCAATCGGCCCGTGGATTTCCAAAACGGTCGTTTTTATTTTTCCGCTGTTCGGGTCTTTGATCGGCACCGCCAGTTTCAACACGCGCCGCGTCTGCAAGGTGCGGATCGGATATTCCGATTCTTCCGAGCCGTCGCGTTCATCGACGATCAAAAGTTTGTGAGTCAATGCGTCGGGTTCGAGGTAGTAAAGGGCCTGCGGCGTCAAACGGCTGAAGTAGTGGACATCTTCGGGAGGCATGAGTTCCGCGACGGTTTCCATGAGGAACGATTTTCCGCAGCCGGATTGAGCGCGGAAGATCGCGGAGAGCGGTTTCGGGAGTCTGCGACTCGTGCCGATGATGTAGGCGAGCTTCTTGTTGCGCGGTTCGCCGACGTAACCGGCAAGCTCGATGTCGGCGGCGGTGCGTTCCAGCAGATTGGGCGAGCGAAGGAGCGCAAGCGCGGCCTCGCGCTCCGCCTCGTTCATCTGCGCTTGCGCGGGGGCCGTTGGCCCGTTCTTTGCCTCGCCTTGCAAGGATTCAAGGGCTTCGAGCAAAGCAAGAAGATCGTCTTCGACCTTCGGCGCTTCGACCGCCAGCCGCTCGGCGGCGGCAGCGGCGAAGCCTTTCCGCGCCCGCGCCCCGTAAAGATCGAGGTTGTCGATATGCGATAAGAACGAGCCTTCGGCTCCTTCTTTTCTAGCCGTGACCACGACGCGAAGGCCGTTGTTTCCAAGCCCTTTCACGCGATAGGTAACCGTTCCATTTTGGAACGTGGCCGCGTCGTCGGTGCGCTCAGCCAGCGTCAACCGGCAACGTGACGTTGCATCCAGTTTTTCGGAACGCGCGAACCCGATCCGGGGAGCAACGGCTAGGAGGGAAGCGAAGCTTTCCGACGTGCCTTTGAAGCCAGTTTCTTTGTGATACTGGAAGTAGTCGCAAGCGTCCTTCACGCCTTCGGGCCATTTGATCCGGTGGCACTTGATGCCCTTCGCATCAAACAACGAAGCCGTTTCGCGGGCAGCGGCTTCGCCGCGCCCATCGTTGTCGAAGGCGAAGACGAGTTTGCGGACTTCGTGTTTTTCAACCAGCGCGTCATGGTGCGGCGTCCAGCCGCCCGCGCCGTAGGCCGCGATGACGTTCTTCTTCCCGGCGGCGAAGACGGCCAAGCCATCGAGGATCGCCTCGGTGACGATGAGTTCATCCGGGTAAGCGGCGGCAGCCGCGCCGTTCCACACGGCGCGATGCTCGCCCGCGAGATAAAGGTGCTTCACGTCGGCGTTGTCCTGGATCGAACGCCCGTAGAGGCCGACGGCAACGCCGTTGGCATCGAGGATCGGAACTACAACGCGAAGATAAAACCGTTCGTTGCCCGCATCGTTGAAGAGCGTCCCGCAGGCGCGGGACTGCGCGGGCGAGAGCTTCTTTTTCAAGCTGCCAGTGACGAACCCAACTTTGAAGTGACGCAGCGTTTCGATGTCTCCAAGCCCGCGCGATTTCAAATAATCCAGCCCGCGCTTGTCCCGCCCGAACAAGGCTTCGTGATAATGTTCAACAGCGGCGGCAAACAGCTTGGAGTCCGGCAACGGCTGGGAAGATGGAGCGGCGATGTCGGAGCCGCGTTGAACGCCGGGGATGTTGGAGCAAAGTTTCAGCGCCGCCTCGCGGTCGCTGATGTCTTCCTTCTTCGCCACGAACTGGATCGCGTTGCCTGCCGCGCCGCAGGCGGGGCAATGGAACAAGCCCTTGCCCTGGGTGACGTGAAGCGAGGGTTTGTTGTCCTCATGGAACGGGCAAAGCCCGACATGATCCGCGCCAACTTTTCGCAACGCGATCCCGTAGCTTTCCACCACGCGCACGATGTCCGTGGTTTTTTTGATGTGGTCGAAGTCCGGGTTCATCGGCAGACCTCCTTTTGGATTTCTTCGGCGCATTGCCGGATTCTTCGCAACTCGTCGGTGATGATCCCGGCAGCACCCGCGAGCATCCCCTCCGGTAAATCGGCCTCGTCGCAACGTTCCAGCAAGCCCGCCACAGCCGCCGCCCGTAGGCGATGATCGGCCAACGCATCGAGGCATTTCAAAAGCTGGGTGCTCATCCGGCGCGATTTCATGACAGGCGGTAAACTTCCCCGTCGCCGCCCTCGATCTCCATGACGTGCGAGCGGTGTTTCCAGCGGTAGGCGACATTGTGTTTGTTCAGGACCTTCTCGACCTCATTCCACTTGCGGCATTTCCAGATGAGCCACGCCCAGCGGGGCCGCTCGATGTGCCAAGTGCAAAGATCGAAGTGCGCCTTGCGGTTGCGCCGTGTCCGCAACTCCCGCTCGAACTCCGGCCAGCGGTCGCGTTCCAGATGGGCGAGCGCCTCCGGCGCAAGCCCGTCCTGTAAAATGGCCGTCAAGTCGGAAGAGAAGATTTTTGACATGCCACATAGATACTGTATTGCTTGTAATTATGCAAGCGTTTTACGCCGTTTCCGGTAACGACCCGTATAGTGTCGCCATGCCCGGAGGCCGACCACCCAAACTCAAGAGATCGCCTTTCGGCGAACGGCTCTGCGCCATTCGCCAACAGCGCGGCTATTCACAGACTCAACTCGCCGAGATGATTGGCGTTACCCAACAGGCATACGCAGGATGGGAACGTAGCACCGTGGCACTGCGCCCGGACGACCTGGCGAAGCTCGCCGAAGCCTTGAAGGTTTCCACCGACGAACTGCTTGGACTCGACGCCAAGCCAAAGCGCAAAGGCGGTCCGGTGGGCAAAGCCCAACAGGTTTTTGAGGAAGTCAGTCGCCTGCCCCGCCATCAACAACAGAAGATCGTTGAAGTCGTCGAGACCCTGATTGCAGGCCAGCGCAACGGGCACGCTGCCGCGAAGTAACTTTTCTTTCCAGCCGTCATCCCTCCCACAACTGGGAAGGGATTGGGTGAGGTGTCGTCACCTAAAAAAGACGATGATTCTTGGGCCTGCGGCGTCAGCCGCAAGGCCGCTGCCAAGCGGCGCAAGCCGCCGCCGCCGAAAAGATTCCGTGCGAAGCACCTCGATCGTCGCAGCGGCAACGGCGCGTTGATCGCGGGCTATTGGCGGCGGCGTTCGTAGGCTGCCGAGCTCGTTGAACTCGCAACCGCGCTCCGCCGTCACCAAGCAATGGCAGCCGTCCCCAGCAGGGCCGGACGATGACGCTCCGCCTCGCCAACCCGCTCCGCCCGGCCTGCCATATTCCGCCGAAGGCGGCACACGCTTACGCCTCGCGCTTGCGTTGGTTCGCGTTCGATTCGAAGACGGAGTTTCAACGGCTGGGAGATTCAAGGATTTTTCTTCTTCCCCAGCCGTTTCTTTCGCCTCTCAAACAAGCTCTCTCTCTAGCCTCCCGGCAATGAGGAGCCGCCGGAGGCTCGTAAACACAAGCTTCGGCCGCGGGCAAGGCTCTCCTCGGCTCTGGGCCTTGCCTGCCGCCGAACACTTTTTTCGGGTCGGGGGTGGAAGCAAAACCCGTGACAACCGCCGGAACGAAGTGGAGCGGTTGGCGCGGGCTTTGCCGGGGTTGGGGGTCGGAGTTCGCCGCCACCTGGCTTTCGTGCGAAGTCCGGCGGCTGCCGGACGGAGCATTTCCAATCAAGCGGCGATCCAACCACATCCGCACGGTGAGACGCCGACATCGGCGCGGGAGGGAGGAACGACCGGACGCGACGAATGCCGGTGGCTCTCGGTGCGGCACATATTGGGGGGACGCGGCACGGTGGCGGGCTGATCGCAGCGAGGCACGAGCGGAGAACAGAACGCCACGGTGCAAGGACAGGGTTGCTCGTGGCGCGTTGCTATCACGAAGGACGTTGAACCACCTTGAAGCCAACCCGCCTCCCGCTCGAAGAGCGAGGCGAGGATGGGGCATCCTTTAATCCAACTAATACGGCGCCGCCGCCCCACCGCAGCCTCGCGGACCAGCCCGCCCTGCAAGGAGCTTCAAGCGACTGGAAGGGTCTGCGGCTGCGGCTGACGCGAAGCGGCAGAGGGAGCAGCCGACGGGCGGCTACGGCACAGCCAAAGGAGCGGCTGGACTGGCGCGGCATGTGCCGGGGCGTGCGAGGGAACCGAGCCGCCACGCGCAGATGACGTGACAGGCCAGACTAGCGACTGCCGTTGAACAACCAAGGCGCGAGCACTGGCGCGATGCCTGCGGGGCGACTTTGATTACACCGGCGAAGCCGCTCGATTCGCCCCATCAGCAGGCAGCGTGACAGTGCGGTTCATCGG
>DYPH01000220.1:0-1596 GCA_020720045.1 Sorangium cellulosum
TCTCGCGACGCCGCTCCCAGCAAATTCGCTGGCGGTCGCGAACGGACGGGCCCCTTTAAAGGGCATCGCTCGCGCGATTCGCTCGGCGACGCGGCGCCCACCGACGGCCGTCGCCAAGGTGCTCTGGCCGGGAAAGACGGAGTCGCCCACGAGCCATACGTTTGGGGCGATCGTTCCGTCGAAGAGTCCCTCGTAGTTGGCAAGGCCCGCACGGCGCGGAACGCCCCCCACCGCGCCGTTCTCGCGAAGGGTGAACCGCTCGAAGGTCCTCGGACTCCCTGGCATTTCGAGGGTGGCCCCTTCGAGTTCCGGGGCCAACGCGGCGAGGGTAGCGCGCATCCGGTCCTGGACCATTTGCATGTATTCCCCCTGCTTTTCCGGCCCCATCGCTCGGAGCTTCGGCAAGGGGACGTGCGTTGAGATCGTCACGGGGCGCCCCCCCTCGGGTGCCCGGTCTTCGTCGCTTGCGGCGATGCTGCAGAAGAGGTGATTCCCCTCCATAAACGGCGCCGATCGATCGGCAATCAATTCGAGATGACAGGCCTCTGGCCGGGTCATTTTCGCCGGCGGCACCACCCTGTAGAGCATGGCCGCCCCCCAGCCGTCCTGCACACGCGTCTCCTGATTTTTCAGACGCTCGTGTGCTGTGCAGGAAGCACCAAGGAGCCGTGCGGCCGCCCCCGGGAGAGTATTCATGCAGAGTGCACGCGCGCGAACGACCCCTTTGCGCGAGTGAATTTCCCAATTTTCTCCCGTACGTACGAGGCGATCAACACGGTCGGTGAAGCGAAGCTGGCCGCCGAGGCGCTCGATGGCGCGCGCCATCTCCCACGCGAGGACGCCGACGCCGCCGTGCACGTGGGCGGTCCCGCGGAAGTAATAGTCGAGCGTGGAGAAGGCGAACGGCGTCTCCGCCTCTTCGGCGGAAGCCTGCACGGTGATTTGGCAGACGGCGTCGAGGAAGAGGCGAAGCGGAGCGAAGTCAGCGAGGCCGTAGTCGCGGAGCACGGCCCCAAGCGGTTTAGCGAGGAAGGGTAAAATCGGCAGGTACGCGGGACTTCGAAGGGCGTGCCGCGCAAAAGAATGGAGATTGAGTGGGGGGAGGAGTGTGTCGTCGTCGAAGAGTCGCCAGAGAGCATCTGCGATCTGTTTTTGCTTCGCAAAGAAGGCCCGGAGGGGGCCTATCGGGGCCCCAGGTTCCTCCTCCATGTGCGCCAAGAAGCGGGCACGATCGGGAGGAATTGCGAAGGAGTAGCCGGGCGTTCGAAGCTGAACGATCGGGTCGAGGGTGCGGACGTCGACGGCCATATTGTGGGCCTTGATCCAGCGTTCAAACAGCGCCCCGTCGGCAAAACCGGAAAAGAGGGTTGCCCCCGACTCAAAGCGGATTTTCTTCCGCGTGAACGTGCTCGCGCAGCCGCCTGGATAGTTGAGCGCTTCGAAGAGGGCGACCGACGCGCCACGTTCCGCCAGCGAGAGCGCTGCGCCGAGGCCCCCAAAGCCCGCTCCAATCACCGCAACATCGACGACAGCTTCATCGGGAAGGGCCATTTGGGCGTTCCGATGCCCCCACGGCCCGGTCCGTTTGCGACCGCC
>DYPH01000220.1:1696-4597 GCA_020720045.1 Sorangium cellulosum
TGCGTATTTGCCACGACCGGCGGCGCAACCGACGGACGGGCCGAACGAAACGCCCCGTCCGTTTGCGACCGCCTGCGTATTTGCCACGACCGGCGGCGCAACCGACGGACGGGCCGAACGAAACGCCCGGTCCGTTTGCGACCGCGCGCCGTTTAAGCCCGGTTGGCGCCCTATCGCGGCGCCAGTTCGGCTATCTTCGCCAGATCTATGGCCTCGCTCCGCTGCGCACGCTGCAGCACCGAACTCCGCACGGCCGCTCTCGGCCCCCTCTGCCCCGCCTGCGTGCGCGTTGAGCACGACGGCATCGGCACCGTACGCGCACAGGGCCTCCCGGCACCTCCCGTCCCGGCGGAAGCCAGCGTACCGCCGGCCGCGCCCGCCCCCGCGCCGGGCAAGTCGGGCGACGCCGAACGGGCCGCTCTCTTGTCCACACTCCCGAGCGCGGAACGACGAAGCGGCGAGGCCCCGCCGATGACTCTCGTGAGCGGCGGAGTCGAAGCCGAACTCCCGATGATCACAAGCGAAGTCGGGGGCGAATGGATCCCACCGATGGCGCCCGGATCCTACGGGCGAGCGAGCTCGGGGGTTCCAACGACGGTCCCGGCCGGTCACTCCCCCCTTCCAGCACGCTCGAGGACGGTCCCCCTTGCGCTCGCCCCTCCGCTCGCTGCCAACGCCCCCGCGCAGCCTGCCTATGGGCCGCCCCACGTTGCACCTTACCCTGCGAATTTACACACGTTGGGGGGCGTTCCGCCCCAGAGAATCCACCGTCCGGGGGGAACAAAGACCTCCGCTACCGCGGTCATCATGGCGACACTGGCAGTCCTCGCAGCGCTCGCCGGGACCGTATGGAAGCTCCGCGGTTCGAGCTCGTCAGCGAGCGCGGCGACCGGGACGGCCCCTGGAGCTGGGACGCCGACGGCTCCGCCCTCAGAAGTCGTCGGGCGGCTCCACGGTCTCGCGGCGGATGGCCATTCAGATGCAGTGTACATGCTTATCGGCGATCACGTTTCGCGGATCGAGCGCGACTCGCTGGCGGTCCGCTGGAGCGCGGCGTTCCCCCATGTGCTTGGCGACGCTCCCGGCTCGCTGATCGTACTCGCTCCGGCCGTGGGCAAGTCGCCGACCGACGAAGCCGGGTCACGGAGCGCACGGGTGGTCGTCGTTCGTGACGTGCATGTCCGCATGTACGACGGTGAAACCGGCGACGAAGTCGGCCATTTTGTCAGGCCTGAAGCCGTCGGCACCGCCCCCCCGAGCGCGCTCTGCGAGGCAGAGGGGGGGGAAGCGCTGGTCGTGTATGGTACACGGACCGTCGCGTTTCACCCGACGAAGCCGACGGCGACGCTGCTGGCCGACGCCCCCTCCGGGCGCCCCCGTTGTGAGGTCCCCGACGCTCACTGCGACGTAGGTGTATCCTGCAAGATTCCGGCGGTAGTGCCGCGTGGGCTCCCGGCGGGGTGCCTCGCCGCCGCTCCGGCGGGACGAAACGTGATCGCCTACTGCCCGACGGCGACCGTGGGCCGGATCATCCTCGTCGACCCCACCGGTAAGCGCCTCTTCGAGAAGGAGGTCGTGGACCTCAACAGTTCAAAGTCCTTCGAGTTTTTCTCCCTCCGCAGGGACGTCCTCCACCTCGGGAGCGAGGGGACCCTCTTCACCTTTGACAGCGCCGACGGGACGCTTCTGTGGTCCAAGTCAGGAAACTTCCGTGCAGGATACCGGCAAATGGGGCGCGTCTACGGTGAGGTAGACGGCCGCGTTGTCGCCCTCGACGCACGGACCGGCCAACAGCTAGCGGTCGTCGGCGGAAGGTAACTCGCCAGCGACCTCGTCCGTTGCGCCCTCGGTCAACGAGTTCCCTTCCCACTTCGCGACGACAATCGCAGCGACCGCGTTCCCGGTGACGTTGACCGCCGAGCGGGCCATGTCCATGACTTCGTCGACGGCAAGGATCATTGCCACGCCTGCTTCCCCTGGAAGATCGAAGCTTTGACAGGCAGCAGCGATGATGACGAGCGTGGCGCGGGGGACACCAGCGACCCCTTTTGACGTCAGCATGAACGTGAGGAGCATGACGATCTGACGGCTGAGCGGCATGTCGACGCCGGATGCCTGTGCGATCGTGAGGCTGGCGAGGCACAAGTACAGAGTCGAGCCGTCCAAGTTGAAGGAGTACCCGGCCGGTACGTCCGCCGTCAACGCGGCGGATCGATGCAACCCACGGGCGGTCTAGTGCCCGCCCTCGCGGCGGCGAAGATCGGGGACGTCACGGTGATGAACCCCTACGATTTCAACATGGCGCAGGCATCCACCTTCAATCTGCCGCCAAGCCGCAGCGCGCGCCCGCCCGAGGAGATCCAGAAAGCCGTTCGTAACCATTTTGGCGTCTTCCGACGTTGCTACGAGACCGGTCTTCGGACAAACCCGCGTCTGCAAGGAAGGATCTCGACGCACTTCGTCATCGAAGCCGATGGACGAGTATCAGCGGCCGACTTCGTCTCGACGGAGGACCGCCTGAACGACAAGGCGGTTCAAGATTGCGTGGTGGCTGGATTTGTCTCGCTCCCCTTCGGAACTGCACCTGGAAAGGTCACCGTGACCTACCCCATCATCTTCAACCCCGGCGATTGAGCATCTCAAGTCCCGGATAGCTGACGCCACGGGAGCGGCTCGACACGAACAAGCGCTTGATCCCCTTTCGTGCAGAGTCATGCGTTCCGAGAAGTCCCGGCGCTTTGGGTCGGTTCCTTCCTCGGCGTGAATCAAACGCACAAACGGCAAACGCCTGACTCTCTTCGCAGAAAGTCAGGCGTTCGAAAACTTCTTGGGGCCATCGACGGCGCAAATCAAAGCCACAAAAAACGAACGCCTGACTCTCTTTGCAGAAAGTCAGGCGTT
>DYPH01000011.1 GCA_020720045.1 Sorangium cellulosum
ACATTGCTTTGATCACATCCCGTGTAAATTGCAATTCCGAGCAGCTACCTAGAGCCCGGAATGGCGCCGCCATTGGCAACCTTCGGGTCACAGGCGCCGGTGCCGGTGTTGCAAAACGCACTGTTGCTGCATTCTGCATCTTTCTTGCAGCCGCGGCAGCTCCCGGCGCCCGCGCCGGCGAGGGAACAAATCGGTTTCGTCTTGACCTGGCAGGGTTGGCTCGCTGCGGAGCCTTCGTTGCCGTTGCAGGCGATGCAGGTGTTCGTCGGAATATCGCAAGAATTTCCGCAAGAAATCGCGTCGGGAAGCGGCGCGGCTGCCGGGCACGGCCCTTCGACCAGGCGGATGTCATCAAACTCGGCGGCGTCGGTCGGCAGGATCGCATTCGTCCCTTGGAACTGCTCCCCCTTGATGACGATCTTCGTTTCGCCCGCGAGCGGGACGAACTGTTTCGCCGCCCAATGCCACTTTCCGTCCTTGGCGATCGGCGTGACGGTGTCATTGACGCCGTAGTTCGTGCGAAAGCCGGGCTGCCCGCCGATCAACCAGTGCTCTACGCCAGAAGCGCGCGTGCTTGCCGTCGCGTTCAAACCGACGAACCCGTTGCTATTGCCCTTGCCCCGAACGAGCACCTGCATGCAGTAGGTCGTGCCCGGCTTCACGGTGATGAGGTTCTTCGTGAAGAAGCGCCCACCGGCCCACGGAAGCGTCTCACGCAGGTATTTGCCGGAGCAGGTCGCTGCGTCCGTCGTCGTCGCGAGCGCGGTCCCCTGGCCGTTTCCGAAGTTCGAGAAGTTAACGCTCGTCGTCTCCCACGCGTTCGTTCCGTTCTCCCAATTTTCTTTGAAGATCACATCACCCGTAAGCGCTTCTTCCAAAGTGTCTACGGCAACCGGCTCCTGAGCGGAGCACGCGATTGCGAAGGATGAGATGCTTCCGAGCGCGAGAATCGAGCGAATAAATTTCATAGGAACACCGGAGCTACGACGAATGAAACCGCCGCGGGGGGGACGGACCGATGTGCCATCGCCCGACGTTGGGCGCGCGCATCGTGGGATGCCGCGCTTCTTGGCGCACTTCCGCACACAGGTCAAAGGGGATCACCGGTGCGCGGCGTCTCCGCGACCGAGAATTCACCGACGTCACAAGATCGCTCGCGGCTCGCACGCACGAGTGCCATGTTCGCGCCATGGATCGTGTTGCCCCTCGCACGCGCCCGCAGGGCCGAAATGCCGGTACCCAGCGCTGGAGCGAACTGCTGTTCGTCCACGCCACCGTCCCCGCGGAACAGTTGCGATCGCTCGTGCCCGCGCCCCTCGAACTCGACCTGTGGGAGGGGAAGGCGCTCGTCGGCTTCGTCCCCTTTAAGATGGAGAACATCGTCCCACCGCTGATTCCACCGGCGCTCGGGCTCAACTTCTTGGAGACGAACCTGCGGACGTATGTGCATCATGCAGGAAAACCAGGTGTCTTCTTCTTGTCGCTAGAGGCGAGCTCGCTCCTGGCCGTCGAAGTGGCAAAGACCTTCTGGGGACTGCCGTATTTCCACGCAGATATGTCCGTCGAAGCGGGCGCGTCGGTCGTGACCTACGAAAGCCGTCGGCGGCACCAGCACTCCCACTTCCGCGCGAAGGCGCGCTTTGGGGAGGCCCTCCCGGCGCCAGAAGCACCGTCGGCCACGACACCGTTGAGCCTCGAATACTTCCTGCTTGAGCGGTATCTCTTGTTCGTCGCCCGCCGGGGCGAACTCCACTGTGGCGCGGTCCACCACCCCCCGTACCCGCTCCGCGCCGTCGAACTCCTCGAGTTCTCCGAGGAGCTCACGGCGGCCGTCGGTCTTTCTGGTGTCAGTGCGCCGATTTGTGCACACGCGTCGCCCGGCGTTTCCGTCGAGGTGTTTTCGACGTACCCCGTCGCAACGCTCCCCCTACAGAGGTAGCGAGCAGACGCCGTTCCGGAGTAGTGTCGCGCCGATGGACGCCGGGCCCCAGAAGCGAACGACGGTCGCGCCGCGTGCGTTCGTTGTGCTTTTTGCCGCGGGCCTTCCTCTGCTCGCAGCTGCCGGTTGCTCCGTCGAGGAGGGGGTCGGTACCGCAAGCGGGGAACTCGACGTCGCCGATTGCTGGACGGGCCCCTACGACCTCGCACCCGACTTCTTTGGCGGGCAGCCCTACCGGAACACTTACGCGATTCGGATCCAGCGAGGGAGCGATTTCACAACGTTTTCGGACGGTTTGTCCTTCCTCGTTGACGACATCGATGCGATTCGGCCGAAGAACGGGACTTCCTTGTATGGTACACCGATTCCGGTCGGCCTCGCGCCAGGAATTGCGGCGCCGGGGACCCCAATCGTCGCCGATCCGAATCCGACGTTGGTGCACGGGAACCTCTCGCTCCAGACGACCTGCCGGACGCAAAACACCACGCTTTACGCCCTTCGCGAGGTGAGTCTTGGGGCCGGTGGCGCTTGCATCGGCGCGTCGGCCATCCCGGTGGCTACCCGTTGCTCTGCGACCGCGCCGGCCGCAACGACGGGGAAATCGACGATTACCTTCGGAAGTCTCTTCAACGGAAATCCGGGAGAAGCGAACGCAAAAGAGCGTTTGACCGACGCAAACTTCGACGTGTATCTCGCCGATCCTCGAGAAGTCTGTCCGGGCGGGAATGGTCCGCCTCCGCCCTGTCGCGGGCACCTGCAGGGCTCGTTTCGTTTCTACTTTTCTCGTTCCCGCCCCGCACAGGCCTTCCCGTGAATCGATCCCTCCGAAGACTGTCCACGGCTCTCGTCCTCGCGCTTCCCATCGGCGCGTGGTCGTCGGTCGCTGTGGCGGCTCCTCCGAGCGCGGAGGCCGCCAAACCGGTCGAAGCCGCCAAACCGGTCGAAGCCGCCAAACCAGCCTCCGGACTCGCCGCGACTCCCGAACAAACGGCGGCTGAGGGGCGCGTTCACTTCGCCAAAGACGCCTGGGACAAAGGGGATTTCGACCGGGCAGAAACGCTCTATCGGGAGGCGATCGAACGCGGCTCTTTGTCGCCGGAAACGGTCGTCGAGTGCTACGTGCGGCTCGGCTCCCTGCGGAGCATCCTTGGGAAGAAGAAGGCGCTCGAAGCCTTCCGCGCGGCCGCGATTCTCCACCGAAACTTCACGTTGCCGACGGAAGCGGGCAAACGGGAAGTTGCGCTCGCCGACCAGGCTCGAAAAGACACCGACGGCTTCGGAGAGATCACGCTGACGGCGGAAGTCGCAAAAGAGAGCCCCGCGGGCGCGCCAATCCCGGTAACGGCGCGCCTGGATGCTGCGCACATCGCCGTCGCGCGCAAGATCGCGTTCATCGCCCACGACGGGCTCTATGGAAAAGAAGAGAAGTCGGTACGGGACGTCGCTGAAAAATCTGATTTCCTGATCCCAGCAACGCTCGCCGGCCCCGGAACTCGTATTGCCGTCCGCGTAGATGCCCTGGACCAGTTCGGCAATCGCCTCGCTTCTGTCGAAAACACAGTAATGATTCCCGACGATCGTCCCAAGGACGACAAATCGGCGAAAAAGGGCGGGTTCTGGTCGAGCCCTTGGCCCTACGTGATTGGCGGCACGCTTCTCGCGGGGGGCGCCGCCACCGGGTACTACCTATTCTTGCGCCCGACCGATCAAGTCCATATCAACACGGTGACGATTCTTCGTTAAGTGCGCCGGCGGCCTCCACGTCGACGAGCGATTGAGGGGCGTCGTCTTCGTGAGCCTGCCCTCCGGCGCAGCGTCCATCGTGCACACCGTGGGTGAGCGGAACGGCTTCGTTGTTGCCGAACAATGACGATTGACCTCGCCGCCGCCGTGTAGATCGGCTGCGGCGATCGACCGCCCCCAAGGCAGCGCACCCAAAAGTCCCACTACCGCTCGCAGGTCGCCGCATCCAAGTCCCGGTTTCGCGTTACCCTCAAGAGATCCCGTTGAGCGCCATCGCCCCTTTCAACCCCCGCATTCTTCTCGTTACCGGCAAAGGGGGCGTGGGGCGCAGCACCACCGCCGCCGCGCTGGGTCATGCGTTCGCTAGCGCCGGGGAAGCGGTTCTTCTTCTGGAAATTGGAGGAGTTGGCGATGACGCGTCCGCGCTCGCTCGCGCGTTCGGGCGCGTGCGCCTTCCGACGAAACCGGAGCGCATCGACACCGCGGCGCGGCCAGACCGTGGCGCGATCTTTGGGGCTCTTCTCCTTGCCAACACCGGCCACGAGCGATTTCTCCGGCGGGTGCTCCCCGGCGGGCCCCTCGTTGCTGCGGCGCTGCGCAATGACGCCCTGCAGCGTCTCCTGAATGCGGCGCCTTCGTTCCAAGAGATGGGGATTTTCTATCACTTGTTAACGATCCTGCGAGAGACAGAAAACCAACGATTTCGATGGGATCGAGTCATCATCGACATGCCGGCAACCGGCCACACGCTGGCACTCACCGAGCTCCCGGCTCAGCTCCTCCGACTCCTCCCCAACGGCTTCATCGGCGAGGAACTACGTGCAGGACGCACGCTTCTCGAAGACCGGACGCAGACCGGCGCGGTCGTCGTGACCCTCCCCGAGCGGCTGCCGATCACCGAGAGCCGCGAGCTTGCGCAGGGGCTCGCAAAGAGCGGCGTAGGCCTCTGCGCCTACGTCGTGAACAAGATGCCGGCAACCGACTTTTCCAAAGAAGAACGGAAGGTTTTGGACGCGTGGCTTGCCGATTCACCGCCCCTCTTTGGGCGCGGCGACTACCTGCGGTCCGCCGACGCGAAGGGGCTCGCCCGCGAGCTTGACGGCGACGGCGCCCCGCTGGTTCTCCTGCCCGAACTCGCCCTGAGCGGCCCCGCGCTCCCGCCCGCCCTGATCCCCTACCTCACCAAAGGCCCGTCGTGAGCGCTCCAGTCGTCCTCCCTCTTGTTGATGATGCACGTGTCCTCGTCTGCTGCGGTGCGGGCGGTGTCGGAAAAACATCGACGGCGACTGCACTTGCGTTGCTTGCGGCTCGGCGGGGCCGTCGCGTCCTCGCGCTCACCGTCGACCCGTCGAAGCGGCTCGCGCAGACCCTCGGCGTCGAGCCGAACCGACGCGAGCCTACCGCCGTCTCGCGCGAACGCCTCCAAGCCGCCGGAATCACCGCAGGAACGCTCGATGCCTGGATGCTAGACCCGGCAAAGGTCGCGGAGGACGCGGTGAAGCGGGTCGCCAAAGATGAGGCGGCTCAGCAGCGCCTCTTCCAGAATCGCCTCTACAAAGAGGTTTCACGCATGGTCGCCGGGATGCAGGAATACACGGCGATGGAGGCCCTTTTCGGGTTTCTCGAGGCGGGTCGCTACGACCTTGTCGTCCTCGATACGCCGCCGGCGCGAAATGCCCTCGACTTCCTTGAGGGGCCGACACGTCTCGCGAGCCTCCTCGAAGGGCGCGTATTTCAACTCTTTTTGCCACCTACCGCCGATACAGGATTCTTCGAACGGAAGGCCTCGGAACTCCTTCTCTCCGTGTTGTCGGCGGCATTTGGCACGGAGAATGCGCGAGATCTCCAGGAATTTTTCAGTCTATTTCTCCCCGTCTTCAAAGACTTCGGGCTCCACGCATCAAAGGCGCGAGCACTTCTATCGTCGGCGTCGACCGGCTTTCTCCTGGTGACGTCGCCCGCCGACGAAGCGGTCGCGGATGCGCTGTATTTTCAGCAACGTACCGTCGATCTGAAGCTACCGTTTCGCGGATTCCTCCTCAATCGTAGCGAGGCCGATGCCGCCGGGCGCACGCTCCCTACGCTTGGCGAGGACGACGCGCAGGTTCCAGCTCTTGCGCAGGCGTTCGCGAAGTTTCTTCCGCTCGCCGGCGCAGAACAGACTCGCCATGCCCGCGATGCCGCGCTTCTTGCAACGCTCGCCGCGAAAGCAGCCGGCGGAAGCGGAAATGACGGGCCGACGGCATTCGCGCGCGCGCTCCCGACCCTCGTGACCGGCGCCTCGGAGCTTGAAGGGCTCGCGGTTCTCGCCGACGCCCTTGCAAGGGCCTAGGCACGCGCGTTTGCCCGCGCCACGACCGGTCGAGGGGTCGTCGAGGCATCGTCGAGGGGTCGTCGCGCGCCCCCCGCATTTCCCGCCACGGTTGACTGTGCCAGTCTCCAATGGCATCGTTTTCCGCATGCGCTCTGCCCCTCCTGGCCCAGTCCAAACGTTTTTCCGCAATTTCAGTAATTTGTGGCCGTCGTCGCCGTCGTCGCCGTCGCTGCCGCCGACCACGGACGTGCCATCGACGGTTTGCGAGGTAACGCATCGCGTTGTTCGCCGCGGGGACGTCGCGCTCGCGGTCACCGAGAGACGCCCGAAGCGCGTGACGGCGGAAGCACCGCCCACCCTTCTTTTCGTGCACGGGTATCCGGACGATCAATCGGTCTGGGATGCCGTCGCCGAGCGCCTTGCAGGCACCTTCCACATCGTGACGTTTGATGTTCGCGGCGCGGGAAGATCGACGGTGCCCGCGAAGCTCTCTGCGTATTCGCTGGAGGAACTCTCTGCGGATATTGCCGCTGTCGCCGACGCGGTGCGCCCCGACGGTGCGGTTCATCTCATCGGCCACGATTGGGGCTCGATTCAGGCGTGGGAGCCGATTACGGATCCAAAACTCCTAAATAAATTCAAAAGCTTTACATCAATTTCAGGCCCCTGTCTCGACCACGTGGGCCAAGGAATGCGTACGTGGACGGCGCCGGTCCGCGGCCGCCTTCATCAGGCAATTCGCTCGTGGTATATCGGTTTCTTCCACCTCCCGGTCGTCGCGCCCACGGCGTGGAAGCTGTTCGGAGACCGATTTGATAATTTGCTCGAAACTTCAGAGGCAATTGCGCCGACCGCGCGTGGGACGCGAAGCCGTGTCGCCGACGGTGTTCACGGAATCTCTCTCTATCGCGCCAACATCCTCCCCCGTCTTCTCGCGCCGCGGCGGCGGAGTACGGCGATTCCCGTTCAAATCCTCGTCCCCGAGGACGACGCGTACGTAACGCCCGCGCTCACGGAGGCGTTCGAGGAGGGGTACCCAGATCCGCGGCTCCGGCGCCTCGTTCCAAACGTGGAGCGTCATTTGATGCCGGGGGGGCACTGGGTCCTTCGGAGCCGGCCTGAAGCCATCTCGACACGGATTGAGTCATTTGTTGCGCGCGTTGAAGCTCGGACCGTGACGAACCGCGTCGTGCGACTTGTTCCGCGGAGCCCGCGCTTCATCCTCGACGAAGTGCCCCTCCATTGGCTTGAAAGCGATGTGCAAACGACGCACACCGTAAACGTGCTTTCGTTGCTCCTTCCTGCCGGCGAACATTGGTTCGCAAAGGTCTTTCAGGAGGCACTCCCCCACATCGAGGATCCGTTATTGAGGCAGGAGATGCGCGGCTTTGCGGGCCAGGAATCGAACCACGCCTTCGCCCACGAAAAAGTCCTCGCGCTCTTCGAAAAGCAGGGGCTCGACGCCGAAAGAATGCTCCGTCACGTCGACGCGTGGTTCGCCTTTGGAACCTCAGAACCCTTCGAAAAAAAGCTTCCACCGAGGCTTGACGCGGCCTGGCTGCGCCATCGGGTCGCCTTGATTGCCGCCGTCGAGCAGTACACGACGTTTCTCGGAAATTGGGTGCTTGAAGCCGATGAGCTTGCCAGCGCAAGTCTTTCATCCGAGATGATTTCGCTGTTGCGGTGGCACGGCGCCGAAGAGGTCGAACATCGAGCGACGGCTTTCGACGTCTTTGAAGCGCTCGGGGGCGGCTACCTGGAGCGCACAATCGCCATGAGCGAAGCATTCGGAGCACTCTTTTATCTGTGGGTTCGGGGCATCAGAACACTCATGGCGAGTGATCCGACGCATCCAGGACCGCCATCCTGGCGCACATTTTTTGCCGCAGGGCGCCGGAAACAGTTGCCGACGTTCGAACAAATTGGCGCCGCGACGCTTCGCTACGTCACTCCCGGCTTTCACCCTGCCCAAGAGGCAGGTAGCGGACGCGCCGCCGCCACCTTGGCGGGGCTCTCGGGCGGTCGCCTGCCCGGCAACGGAGAACTTCGCCGTGGAGGGGCTGGCGGGGCTCGATGAGCAGCTACACGATCGACGCCCTCGCACTGCTCGGCGCTTCCACCGTCCGAAACGTTCGATCTTACCAGGAAAAGGGGCTGCTTCCGGCGCCTACTCGCCGCGGGCGAAGCGCCATTTACGACGACCGGCACCTTGCGCGCCTCCGGACGATTGGCGCCCTGCTTGGGCGCGGCTACAGCCTTTCAAGCATCTCAGAATTAATAGATTTTTGGCAGACGGGGCGCGACTTTGACGACCTTCTTGGTCTTGAGGAGGCGCTCGCCTTGCCGTTCTCCGAAGAGGAGCCGGCCGTGATGACTGCGGAGGCGGTCGCCGAAATTTGGGGCGACGCCACGCTCCTCGAGGATGCGATCGCCGTCGGCTTCTTCGAGGTCCAGGCGGACGGGGCGCTCCGCGTTCCAAGCCTGCGTCTGCTTCACGCAGGCGTCGCGCTTCGAAAAGCCGGCGTGGACGGACGGGCCCTGTTGGCAGAACTCGTACTTTTACGAAACGATATTGAAAGGTTAACGGAGCGTTTCGTTCGCCTCGTCGTACCGGCGGTGCTTAGCCAGCTCGGGACGCCTCGCTCAGATTCTTCCCCGGACACGTCGGGCGTCGCCGCCGTCATCGGAACGCTCCGTCCGTTGGCGAAGCGTGTCGTCGATGCCGAACTGGCCCGTGCCCTAGAAATTCACGTGCTTGCATTTCTTGCGGAAACACTCACGGGCGCGCCGGGCGCGCCGCCCCCAAAGGTGGGGACGCCCCCGCGATAGCCATTTTCCACGTTCAGAGTCTTCGTCGTACTCTTCGAGCCGCAGCACCGAATATCGCTTCAAGTCTGGGAACGTTTCCGGGTAGTGTCGGGATCGGTGCCGGATTTTGACGTGGTGGTGCAATGTTGATCCACCGCGGTCCCCAAGACGCTATCATGAACGTCTCGGGGGCTACTTTCGCCACCGACTAAGGAGCGCACCGTGGCCGCGGATCCCGCCTATCGTCGTCCAGGAGACACCTACTTTCTCGGCGATTACCGCATTGTCGACGACCTCGGCATGGGCGGCATGGCCAGCGTGCACCTTGCGCGCCTCGACCGCGACGGCGGGTTCCAGAAATGGGCCGCCGTTAAGAAGATCCATGCCCACCTGATCGAAGACGACTCGTTCGTAACGATGTTTCTGGACGAGGCACGCGTCGCAGCGAGCATCTCGCACCCGAACGTCGCCGCCGTCTTCGACCTCGGGAAGGACGGCGACACGTATTGGATCGCGATGGAGTACCTCCACGGCGAACCCCTCCGCGACATTATGCGGAAAACGGAAGAACTCGGACAGCTCATGCCGCCGGAGATCGCTTGCCGCATCATCGCGGACGCCGCCGAAGGCCTGCATGCCGCCCACGAACTCACCGGAAAAAATGGGGAGAAGCTCGGTCTCGTTCACCGCGACGTCACCCCCCACAACTTGTTTGTGACCTACGACGGGGTAACGAAGGTCGTAGACTTCGGGATCGCGAAATTTTCCAGCCGTTCGTCGAGCACGCGTGCCGGTACCCTTAAGGGGAAGCTTGCGTACATGTCGCCGGAACAAGTCGCCGGCGAGGGCATCGACCGCCGCACCGACATCTTCGCGCTTGGCGTCGTTTTGTGGGAAATGACCACGGGACAGCGGCTGTTCCGCATGGACAGCGACCTCGATACGCTCGCGAAAGTCCAGGACTGCAACGTACCCCGTCCGAGCACGATCGTGCGCGGCTACCCGGTCGATCTCGAAAAGATCGTTCTCAAGGCGCTGACGAAGAATCGCGCGGAACGCTATCGGACTGCACGTGAGTTTTCACGCGCGCTTCAAAGCTTCTTTTTGCGGCGTGGCCTCTTCATTTCAAACGATGAAGTCAGCCACTACATGCACTCGGCCTTCCAGGAGCGCATCGACAAGCGCGAAGCGCACATGCGTTGGGCGGCGGAGGTGACGTCTGGGGAGCAGAGCCCCGATCGGATGCGCCCAAATCCGAACAACCAGCGCTCGGAACAGAGCCGCTCGAACGTGCGCCCGCAAACGGCACCGATGGGGGCACGCCCGCCGGGCCCTCAGGGGTTCGATGCGCCGCGTCCCGCCCCTGCCGGCGGGGGGCGCCCGCAAGCGCCGCGACCGACGTTCCAGGAACCGACGCCACAACCACTGGAAAACTTTGAACATGATGACGGCGACGGCGACATGCCGACCCTCATCGCGATGAACGGCGCTGCCGGGTTCGTCCCGCCGACCGCAGGCCGACCGGCCGCCGGAGTGCCCTCGCCGCTGGGAGACGACGATTTCGGTTCCCTCGCGAGCGACGATGACGAAAACGACGGTGAAGACCGCACGATCGTCGAGGCGGGCGTCGGCGCGCCGGCTCCGACCGGTGCGCGTCCCGCGGCTGGGCAGCAGGTCCCCGCTGGCGCGGCACGAACGATCGGCATGCAAAACAGCCCGCAAGGCCCCTTCGGTGCGCCACCGGCGATGGCGAATCGACCGGCACGCGCGCAGACGATGCAGGGAGTCGCCCCCGTCGGCGAATATGGTCAAAATCCCTACGGAAATCAGCAGCAGCAGCAGCAGCCCGCCTTCGACGCGCCGAGCCCCTTCGACGCAGCGCGCGTCGACCCCGCGAACCCCTTTGGCGCGACCCAGCTCCCGACCGATAGTTTCGGAATGGGTGGGAATTCTCCCTTCGGGGCGCCCGCCGAGCCGGCGTTTAATCCCTTCGACGCACGCGGCAACAACGCGAACGATTTCGGTGCTCCGCCTGCGTTCTCCGCGATGCCCGCACCGGGCGTCGAATCGTTTGGCAATGCCCCTCAGGCGCCGCGCGAGCTGACTGCGACGGTGGTTGGGGCACCGGCCGCTGGTAAAAACTGGAAAGTTTACGGTCTCGTTGCCGCCGCGGTCGCTGCCCTCCTTGTGATCGGTCTCGGGGCCGTCATCCTCGTGGCGAAGAAGCCGGAACCGGCCTTCGACCCGAAGCTGGCGAGCGCAACTGGACCGTTCCAGACCACGAAAGGGGACTTCTTCGTCGCGATTGCGCCGAAGCCGGCCCCGCTTCCGCCGCCGGTCGAAACCGCTGTTGTGCCGCCGCCGGTCGAAAGCGCCGTCGCGCCACCTCCCGCATCGGCAAGTGCAGAACCAGATCCGGTGAAGCCGGATGGGAAGCCCGACCCGAAACCAAACACGACCACCACCGCGACAACCGCAACGACCGCCGCAACACCCCCAATCAAGAAGGTCGATCCGCCGAAGCCGACCGGTACCGGGACGCTCACCGTCGTTTGCATGCCGAGCTGCGACAACATCACCATCGACGGCGCATCGGTCGGGCCGGGCCCCGTGTTTAACCGCTCGGTCGCCGCCGGGAACCATTCCGTGTCCCTCTCGTCGGGGGCGACGAAGAAGAGCCGTTCGGTGAAGGTAGAGCCGAACAAGCTCTCTTCGATCCGCGAGCCGATGCGTTGAAAAGCGAAGCTTTCTCAAGACTGATCTCGACGGGATTTGTCGCCCTCTTCGCCGGTTCGGCGTGCGCGGGGAGCGACGTCACCGTGACGATCGACTCGCGAGCGGTCTCGGCCGGTGTCGTGTGGTACGACGTCGCTGTCATCGAAGCGACCGACTGCGCCCAGGCACTCCCAAACATGGTCGCCGGCATTCCCCAAGATGCGGGCTCCTTGTGGACCGGTTTTGGCGTGGGGGTATCCAAGTCGGTCCCGCCGCTCGGCGACATCAAGAAGGGGAAATACACCTTCGCGGTCTCTGCGAAGGACGCGAATTGCGGAACGATTGGGCTTGGTTGCACCGACATGGAAGTGTCCGGCGGCGAAGAAGTAACCATCGTCGTCAAGCCGACGGAGAATCCGGGAATCGGCGCTTGCGATGCAACGGCCCAGTGCGTGGCGGCCAACTGCATTCCGCGACCGACGACCGGCACGGGCAGTGTGCGGTCGCTGGTCTTGGAGCGAACGGGCGAGGGGGATTTTGGCGACCCATTTGGGGGAGTTGGTACGGTCATTGGCACGCCGGCGCTCATTGCGCGCGGCAACCAGTTCCTCCTCGCCTACCGGGAACAAGGGGCGGCCGGTACACGCCTCACCACGCGCACACTCGGTTCAGATGGCCTCGCCGCCTCGCCGGTCGCACGGCTCCTCGACGGCCGATGCGCTCTCAGCGAAGGTGACGCCACCGCCGTTGCCGCTGGGGGTGGCTCCGTCGTCGTCGGATTGAGCCACCCGCCATGCCCCAATAACGCGAGCAAGGGGGGCATCGATCTCGTCGAGGTCGGTGTTGACGCGGTTCCGACCCGCGTCTCCTTCACCGGAAATACCGGTGTTTCCAGCACGTTTTCCTCCGCTTCTGGACTCGCCTACGACCCGAACGCAAAAGCCTTTGTCGCCGCGTTCCAGGCGGCCGGAGCGCCGACGGTGGCAACCGTTGATGCGCGCCTGGTGCTCGGGAACGGAGTCCGCGTAGGCGACGGAACCGGGAGCGCCAATGCCGTCGCGAGCTCGCCAGCGATGGCGTTGCTCCTCACGGCCGACAGCCGCGGGCTCGCCGTGCGAGCGGGGAAAAGCGTTGATGCGGCCGCACAAGGGCTCGTCATTGCTCGACTTGCCGGTCGCCTCGGCGCCGTGTGGATTGACGGTCGGAGCGCCTACGTCGCCAGCACGATCGCGAGTGAAGCGGGGGACGACATCGCGCTCGCCCGCTTTGACGTCGCCGCCGACTTCCTCTCCGCAAAACGGACCGACCACACGACGGCGACGCCGGAAGGCTCGGGCGCAATCACCGGTCTCGCCCTCACCGGTCGGAGCGACCGCCTCTTCCTCGCGGCAACACGCAAAGGGGCCGTCGACCTCTTCGTCTACCGACGCACGCCCCTCGGCTTCGACTTCGAGACGCACCGCCCCCTCACCGATGGCGCATTTCTCTCGACGCCCGGCCAGGTTCGCGACGGCGGCGTTGCCATTGCGGCCAACGACGCTGCCGTCTCGGTCGCCTGGACGCGCACCACAACGACCGCCGCGGGGGACACTCCGGGGGGCTGGTCTGTCTTCGCAGCACCGCTCGTAAAACCTTGAACTTCAATCACAAAGAGCCTCTCCCCCTCACAACGATCGACGCCGACATTGAGGGGGACGAGCCGCTGGGCCGCGGCGTCGCGTTTCATGTGCTCCCCGACGGCCGGCGTCGTGCGGTGTTCGTCCCTCTGGCTGCGCGCGGCGACCGGGTGCGGCTCGCAATCTTTGACCGGGGCAAGGAGCTGGAAGGGCGTGTTCTTGAACGCATTTCCGCCGGTCCCGACCGCGTCGTCCCCGTCTGCGAAGACCACGAACGTTGCGGCGGCTGCGATCTTCTCCAACTAAGCGCCGCCGGGCAGGCCCACCGACATTTGGCCGTCGCAAAGAGCGCGTTTGGCGACCTCCTTCAAGGCAGCACCCTGACGATGCACCCGGCCCCCGTCGAGAGCAGCTATCGGGTACGCGCCCGCCTCCACGCCCGCTTTGAGCGCAGTGGACGGAGCCAAAAACCGAAGCTTTCCATCGGCTTCCATGCTCCGCGTAGCCACACCATTGTTTCGCCCGTCGAATGCCACGCGCTTCGGCCGGAACTTGAGGCGGTTCGTCGCCGGCTCCCGGAACTCCTCGCCCACCTCAATGGCGACGCAGAGATCTCCCTCGCGCTCGGTAAGAATCGGCGACCGGTCCTGGCGATTCACCTCGAGAAGAGCCCCCATCCCGCGTTCCTCGCCCCCTTCGAAAAAGCTGTAATTGCTGGGGAAATCGACGGAGCGCAGGCGTTTATCGCCGGCTCTGCACGCCCCATGCAAGTCGGCGATCCGACGCCGCTCCTGGAGGGCCCCGACGGCGCCCCCCTCGAACTCGCTCCGGGCGGCTTTTCGCAAGCGTCCGAACCGGGAAATCGTGCGCTTGCCGCCCACGTGGCGGCGGTCGTCGACGAACGGGTTTCCGGCCCCGCGAAAGTGACCGAACTCTACGCGGGCGCAGGAAACTTCACGATTTTGCTCGCAAAAAATGGGCGCAAGGTCACCACGTGGGAGGCCGACGGCGCCGCCGTCGAAGCGGCGCGGCGGAATCTTCGTGCCCGTGGCGTCGCGAACGTCACCGTCAAAGCGGGGGACGCCGACCTCGCCCCCCTCGACCGCGGGCTCGCCGCCGTCGTCCTCGATCCGCCGCGCAAAGGCGCCTACTTGCGGATGCCGACGCTGAAAAGTGCCCGTCCAAAAACGATCGTCTACGTCTCGTGCGACCTCATCACGCTCACGCGCGACCTTCGCGTGCTGACGGAAGCGGGGAGCTATAGGGTCGAAAAGGTTGATCTATTTCCCCTTTTTCCCGGAACGAGCCACGTGGAGACCGTCGTCGTGCTCGCCCGAAGCGACGCGTGACCGCGCCGACGCTTACCACCCTGGTCGCACGCGCCCTAAAAAAGGCAGCGTTTCCCAAGGGTTCACGAGTGCTCGTCGCGGTGAGCGGCGGTGCCGATTCGACCGCCTGCCTGCACGCGCTTCATCTTTTGCGAGAGCGGTTCTCCTTGGAACTGTTCGCCCACGGCGTCGATCACGGTTTGCGCGCGCAAGCGGCGGCCGAGCTTGATATTGTTGCGAAACTATCGGAATCACTACAGATTTCGTTCAGTCGCACCCAGCTAACGGTCGCTGCCGGCGGCGACCTTCACCGACGCGCCCGGGACGCACGCTACGAAGCCCTCGAAGGGGCCGCGGCGGCGATCGGCGCCTGCGCGATCGTGACGGCCCACCACCGCGACGATCGCGCGGAGACCGTGCTTGAGCGCCTCCTCCACGGCGCCCACCTGGAAGGCCTCGGCGTGCTGCCGATGCGCGATGGAAATCGCTTCCGTCCGCTCATCGCGGCGAGCCGCGAGGATGTCCTTGCCCACTGTGCGCGCCATCAATTGCCGTTTTCCGACGACCCCTCGAACGACAACCGGCGCTTCCTCCGCGCACGCCTCCGGGCAGAAGTGCTGCCGGTCCTACGGGCGATTTCCCCCCAAATTGATGCCCACCTCGCCGCGCTCGCTGACGACGTTTGCAGAAGAATTTCAGTCACTTCTATCAGTGCCCTGCCGCTGAGTACCGGCGCGCGGCGCCGCATCAGCGAGGCGGTAGCCGCCGGCGCGAAGACGGTCCCGCTCCTGCTTGACGGCGGAATCCCGGCGACGGTCGTCGTCGGGGGGGGCGCAGAAAAGATCCACCACCGCCCTCGAAAGCATCGCGAATAGCGACTATCGTGCCTACAGGACGTTCCTACCTTCGCGCATTCTAGCGCGTGCCGTGATCCTGCCTCCCGATGCTGCCGTCGCAGCCCGAGGTCCCGTGAAGCCTTCGCACAAGACACTCCTGTTCTGGGCCGTCGTTTCCCTATTAATGTTAGGGATTTGGCAGCTCGTGACCAACAACCAAGGCAACCAACTCGTCCCCTTCAGCGAGTTCCTGGCCGACGTCCATTCGGGCAAGGTCGAAGCCGTCACGATCAAGGACACCGACTACAAGTACCAGCTGCGCAGCGCCGATCCGGCGAAGCCCCAGCTCGGGAAGCACGAGACGGTCGGCCCGATGCCGACCGACGCCCTCCTCGCCCAGCTGAAGCCGGACGCAACCGCAAAGACCGCGGATGGAAAAGAGATTCCGGCGCCGAAGGTCACCTTCGAGCGTGACGACCAGTCTCCGGCCCTGCTGACGTCGGTGCTGCCGATCATCGGCGTGGTGCTCCTCGGCTTCATGCTCTTCATGTTCATGCGCCAGCTCCAGTCGGGCGGCGGCAAGGCGATGAGCTTCGGCAAGAGCAAGGCCCGCCTCCTCTCGGAAGCGCAGAACAAGGTCACCTTCGCCGACGTCGCTGGCTGTGACGAAGCGAAGGACGAAGTCGAAGAGATCATCGCCTTCCTCAAGGATCCCAAGAAGTTCCAGCGCCTCGGCGGCCGGATTCCGAAGGGCGTCCTCATGGTCGGCCCCCCCGGCACCGGCAAAACGCTCCTCGCGCGCGCCGTCGCTGGCGAAGCGGGCGTCCCCTTCTTCAGCATCTCGGGCTCCGACTTCGTCGAAATGTTCGTCGGCGTCGGCGCAAGCCGCGTCCGCGACCTCTTCGAACAGGGCAAGAAGCACGCACCTTGCATCATTTTTATTGATGAAATCGACGCTGTCGGTCGCCATCGCGGCGCCGGCGTCGGCGGTGGTCATGACGAGCGCGAGCAGACGCTCAATCAGCTCCTCGTCGAAATGGACGGCTTCGAGGCGAACGACGGTGTCATCATCGTCGCTGCCACCAACCGCGCCGATGTCCTCGATCCGGCGATCCTCCGCCCCGGTCGCTTCGACCGCCGCGTGACGGTCAGCCTCCCAGACGTCCGCGGGCGCCAGGAAATCCTTAAAGTTCATAGCCGTCGGACGCCGCTCGACAAGAACGTCGACCTCGACGTCCTCGCCCGCGCGACCCCCGGCTTCTCGGGCGCCCAGCTCGAAAACTTGGTGAACGAAGCGGCCCTCTTGGCGGCCCGCCAGGACAAGGAAGCGCTCACCATGGGCGACTTCCAGCTTGCCAAGGACAAGGTCCTCATGGGTTCCGAGCGCCGCTCCCTGGTCCTCTCCGAGGAACAGAAGTGGGCGACCGCCATCCACGAGTCGGGCCACGCGATCATGATGATGATCAACCCGAAGCACGACCCTGTGCAGAAGGTCTCCATCATCCCGCGCGGCGCCGCGCTCGGCGTGACGATGCCGCTCCCCCGCGGCGACGTTGTAGGGCGCTCCAAGGAAGAATTCGAAGCAAAGATTGCCGCTTACCTCGGCGGTCGTATCGCGGAAGAGATCTTCTTTGGGCAAATCAACACCGGCGCAAGCAGCGACATCGCCGGCCTCACCGAAATCGCCCGCAAGATGGTCTGCGAGTACGGCATGAGCGAGAAGCTCGGCCCGCTCGCCTACGGTGGCGACGAAGGGTCGATGTTCGTCGGTCGGAGCAAGGATTACTCCGAGCAGACCGCCCGCGAAATTGACCAGGAAGTTCGGCGAATTGTCCAGGAGCAGTACGATCTGGTCCGCGGGACTCTGACCGAGAAGAAAGACCTCGTCGAAGCGATGGCGAAGGTCCTCATGGACCGGGAGACGATCGACGCGGAGGAAATCCAAGCGATTCTCGAGGGGCGCGAGCTCCCCGATCGCGAAAAGATCTTCATCCCGACCTACGCCGACAAGGAGCGCGCCGCGAAAGAGAAGCGGAAGGCGGCAGCGATCTTCACCGCGCCGCCGAAGCCGGCCGCGACCTGACCGTTTCCTTGGCAGAAAACGTGCCCACCGTGACCCGGTGGGCCGTTTTCGTTTGTGCGCCGAAGGTCGCCCGATTCTCAGCATTTCCATGCGCAGGATTCGCAAGGTTGAGTGCCGAATACGCAGCCTCACCTACCTCGTCGCTTCCCCTTGCGAGTGCCGCCGCAGAGGTTTAGGAGTCGCGCGCAAACTTGGAGGTTTCGGACCATGGCGACGAAGATTGCGATCAACGGATTCGGACGTATCGGGCGCTGCATCGTGCGGGCGCTGTTTGAACGCGGCATCACCGACATCGAGCTCGTCGCGATCAACGACCTCACCGACGCGAAGACGCTCGCGCACCTCTACAACTACGACACCGTCCACCGCCGCGCCGCGCACCGGGCGACCGTCGTCGACGGCGGCCTGGCGATCGATGGCAAAACCATCAAGATCACTGCCGAAAAAGACCCGGCGAACCTCCCGTGGAAGGACCTCGGCGTCGACATCGTCCTCGAGTGCACCGGCCTCTTCACCGACCGCGAAAAGGCGGCCGCGCACCTCACGGCGGGGGCGAAGAAGGTTCTCATCAGCGCTCCGGCGAAGAACCACGACAAGACGATCGTCCTTGGCGTCAACGACGGCGAGTACGACGCGGCGAAACATCACGTCATTTCGAACGGTTCCTGCACGACGAACTGCCTTGCGCCGGTCGCCAAGGTCCTCCACGACACCTTCGGCATCAAGCAGGGCCTCATGACGACGGTCCACTCGTACACGAACGATCAGGCGGTCCTCGACATCCCCCACCGCAAGGGGGACCTCCGCCGCGCCCGCGCCGCCGCCCAAAACATGATCCCGTCGTCGACGGGGGCTGCCAAGGCGCTCGCCGAAGTGCTCCCCGCCCTCAAGGGGAAGCTCGATGGCCAATCGATTCGCGTACCTACGATGGACGTGAGCGTCGTCGACCTCACCGTCGAACTCGAGAAGCCGGCGACGAAGGATGCAATCCACGCTGCGATGAAGGCGGCCTCGGAAGGGCCCCTCAAGGACATCCTCGCCTACACGGACGAACAGCTCGTCTCCAGCGATTTCATTGGACATCCCGCCTCCTCGATCTTCGACGCGACCGTCACCCAGGTCATGGGCGACCGCTTCATCAAGGTCATGAGCTGGTACGACAACGAGTGGGGTTTCTCGAACCGGATGATCGAGCTCGCCCAGCTCGTCGCGAAGGCCTGACCATGAACCAGGAAATCGCGAAAGAAACGGCGGCAGAAGAGGCTCCGAAGCCGGAGCGCTCGCCGTTGCTCGTCAACATCAAGTCGCTCAGCGATCTCGACCTCGAGAACAAGCGCGTCTTTATCCGCGTCGACTTCAACTGCCCCCTCGAAGACGGCAAAGTCAGCGACGATTCCCGCATTCGCGAAGCGTTGCCGACGATCAAGCACGCGATGGCGGCCGGCGCGAAGGTCATCCTCGCCAGCCACCTCGGCCGCCCGAAGGGGAAGCCGACGCCGGAGTTTTCCTTGGAACCGTGCGCAGCCAAGCTCGCGGAACTCCTCGACATTGAAGTTCACCTCCCCGAAGATTGCATCGGGGACGCCGCGAAAAAGGTCATCTTCGACCTCCGCGGCGGGCAGGTATGCCTCCTCGAAAACCTCCGTTTCCACGCGGAGGAAGAGGCCAACGACGAACAATTCGCCGCCCAACTCGCCCAGCTGGCCGACTGCTACGTCAACGACGCCTTCGGGGCAGCCCACCGCGCCCACGCGAGCGTTCACGCCCTCGCGCGGATGTTCCCCCAGCGCGCCGCCGGCCTCCTCGTCGAGAAGGAGCTCTCGTCCCTCGGACGCGTGATCGCCAACCAGGCGCGCCCGTTTGTCGCCATCCTCGGTGGCGCCAAAGTCTCTGATAAGATTGAAGTTATCGAAGCTTTGCTCGGCAAAGTCGACGCGCTTCTCATCGGCGGCGCAATGGCGAACACCTTCCTCGCCGCCCAGGGCCTCGACATGAAGCGCTCCCGGGTGGAAGCCGACAAGCTCCCCCTCGCGCGGACGCTCATGGAAAAGGCGAAGGCGCGCGGCGTCGACCTGCTCCTCCCCGTCGATGTCGTCGCAGCGCCGACCCTCGAAGCGAAGTCGGGCACCGTCGTCGCGACAAACGCCCTCCCCGACGACGGCATGGCCCTCGACATCGGCCCCGCCACCACGAAAAACTTCGCCGCCCGCATCGCCGACGCAAAAACGATCTTCTGGAACGGCCCGATGGGGCTCTTCGAGAAGGCCCCGTTCGCCGCAGGCAGCATCGGCGTCGCGAAGGCGATGGCGGCCAGCGAAGGCTTCACGGTCATCGGTGGCGGCGACAGCGCAGCGGCGGTCAAGGTCGCCGGCGGCGATGTTGCCTCGAAAATCGACCACATTTCGACGGGTGGCGGCGCTTCTCTCGAGCTTATCGAGGGGAAGAAGCTGCCCGGCATCGAAGTCCTACGGAGCCTCCAGTGAATCCGAACCGACGCCCGCTGGTCGCCGGCAACTGGAAGATGAACGCGGGCGGCGGCGAGGGGATGGCGCTGCTTGCAGACTGCATTCAGTTTGCACGACTGTTTCCGGCGGTCGAAGTCGCCGTATTTCCTCCCTTTGTGCTCCTCGCCTCCTGCTCGGCGGAGCTCCATGAGAGTGCGTCGGCGGGCGTTCATGTGTCGCTCGGCGGCCAAAACATGCACAACGCACCGAAGGGCGCGTTTACCGGCGAAATTTCCGCGGAAATGCTGACCGAGTGTGGCTGCGGCCACGTGCTCCTCGGCCACTCGGAACGGCGCCAATTCTTTGGAGAAACGAACGCTTCCGTCGCCGCAAAGACCGAGACCGCCTTCGCGAATGGGCTCGTCCCGGTCATCTGCGTCGGCGAGCTCTTGGAAGAACGCGAAGCCGGTCGTACGCTTGCCGTCATCGATGAGCAATTTGATGCGGTAAAACCGGTACTTGTCGCAAGTCCGGGCAAGCGCTTCGTGCTCGCCTACGAGCCGGTATGGGCCATCGGAACCGGCAAAACGGCCGGCCCCGCCGAAGCCCAGGAAGTGCACGCCCACCTCCGCCGTCGCCTCTCGGAAATTTCCGCCGACACCGCGTCAAAAACCCGCATCCTCTACGGTGGCTCGGTAAAACCAGACAACGCCAAGGCGCTTTTTTCCTGCGAAGACATCGATGGTGCATTGGTTGGCGGGGCGAGCTTGGACGCGCGCGCGTTCGGTGCTATCGCCCACGCCGCCGACGAAGTGCTCCGCACCCGTTGAGTCTCGTGACCGCTTGACCGTCTCTTAGCCCTTGTTGGGGTCGCTCAAGCCCCTGAATTTCCCGGATGAAAGCGCTCGAAACCCTCTTCTCCATCATCCACGTCCTCGTGGCCGCCCTCCTCGTCCTCGTCGTCCTGCTCCAGCAGGGCAAAGGGGGCGGCGTCGGTGCCATCGGCGGCGGAACCGCGACCCAGGTCTTCGGCGGCCGCGGCGCCGGGAACGTGCTGACCCGCGCGACCTGGATTTTCGCAAGCATTTTCCTCGTGACGAGCGTTTCGCTCGCCAGCATCCCCCGCTGGAGCGACAAGAGCTTCCAGTCGAAGCTGGAGGAGAAGGTCAAGGCGAAGGCCAAGAAGAAGGCGGAAGGGGTCGCACGAAGCAAGGACGAGGCTCCGAAAGAGGCGCCGAAGATGGCTCCGGCGACGCCTTGAACCGGTGACATCCCCGGAACACCCCGGACGCCGCGCCCTTTTGGGGGACGCGGCGTTTCTCTTCGTCGCGTCCCTCCTGTCGAGCTGGGCGCTGCATCGTGCTGGATTTCAACAGATTTCTGACGACGACTACGCGCGTATCACGATCGCGCAGCGTTTCGTTGCGGCGCCCCGGCTCGACCCGTCCGGCACAAGCTGGCTCCCCTTCCCGTTTTGGCTCCTCGGTGGGACGTTGGCCGTCGTCGGCCGCTCGCTCACGCAGGCGCGGGTCGCTGGCGCGGTCCTCAACGGGCTTTTTCTCGTCGCGCCGCGCCTGATTGGCGATGGGCGCCTGCCGCGGGCCGTCCTGAACGGGGCGATGGTGCTGCTTTTGGCGACCCCTTGGGTCGCCTGGGTCGCTGCCGCGCCAGTGCCCGAAGCGCTCGTCGTCGGCGCCGTCGCCGCTGCCGCCCTGGCAACAACCGCTTCCCGCCCCTCCTGGGCCGCGGCAACGCTCCTCCTGGTCGCGACGCTCTCCCGCTACGAAGCGTGGCCCTGCGCGCTGCTGTGGCCGTTGCTCACGCTCACGAATCGCCCCGCGGGCCCGGCGCGCAGGTCGAAGGCGGCGCTCGCGTATGCGTTTCTTCCGCTCCTTGGTCCGCTCGCGTGGCTTGTGGCAAATCGCCTCAATCATGGCGATGCCCTCCACTTTTTTGCGAGGGTCTCTGGGTTTCGCCAGAGGATCGGCGCGAGCGACATCCCGTTCTTCGGGAAGCTAGCGACCTACCCGCGGGCACTTCTTGCGGTCGCGCCGGAAGTGTTGCTCGCAAGCGCACTTGCAGGCGCCGGCCTCGCGTCTTCCCGAAATAGTGAAGAAACCCGGAAGTTTACCCAACGCTGGTGGCGGGCACTCACGCTCGCTGCCGGTCTGCTCGCGTTCTTGGTCTATGGCATCGTGAAAGACGGCGCCCCGACCCACCATCCCGAACGTCCGCTGCTCCCGGTCGTAGCCATCCTCTTGTTTTTCTTAGGGGATGCCGTAGCGCTCTCCCTTCGCGCAGCGCCGGTGCGCGGCCGAGCGTCGACGGTTGCACTTGTGGCGTTCTTGGGGGTCTATTTTGCCGCGCGTACGGCAAAGGAATGGCGTTTTTTTCCCGGAAATACAGCCACGGAGCGCCGGAACGACGCGATCGCCGCCGGCGCCTCCCACCGGGGGGAGCGTGGCCTGGTCCTGCGGCCGTGCGCCTACGAACACTTTGCCTTCTTGGCCGCCCACGGCGCGCCGGAGCTTGTCGAAATCCAAGAGAATCCGCCCGGGACGACGCTTTCCGTGGGCCCCGGATGCCCACACGTTTCCGTCGTCGCCAAATAGCGAAGGCCCCCGCCGCCAAAGCGACAGGGGCCTAAGAAGAGCCCGCTCGACGTCACGGCAACGTGAAGTAGTCGCACGTTCCGTTCGAGGTGAGTTCGTTGTAGGAATCGACGCAGTGGGCCGCCGCGAAGTCGGGGTCTGGGCCGCAGAGGTTCGTCGCACACTGGGTATCGAAGACGCACGCAGCGCCGACCGGGAAGAGGTCGACGCACTTTCCGCTGACGTTGTCGGTGTTGTCGCAGAAACGGCCATTTTCGCCGACGCCGTGATAGGAGCAGGTATTCGAACGGCGTTTGGTCGCGGTCGGGTACTCACAGCGGTCGCCAGCGGCATCGAGCGGAGCGCACGTGCCGGCGCCGTTCACGATGTTCTTGCACGCTCCGTTCGGCGCGCATTCGATGTTCGTGCGGCAGGCACCGCCGATTGGCTGAAGGCCAACAACAACATCCTTGCACGCGTTCACAATCGCGGCGTGCTCGGCGGCGGTTCGCACAGGCAGCGGGATCGCGCGGATCGCATCAATACATCCGGCCGCCTTCGCCGCGTTCAGCTGAAGGCGCCCGCCAGCCGTCACGCCGGGGGCGAGCAAATCTTCATAAAGATTTGCAAATCCAGCAAGATAGATCGTCGTACATTTCCCAACCTGCCACGCTACCGGATTGCCGCAGGCATTCTGAAGGGCCGAGCAGTTCGCGGTAGCCTGATCGCCCTGGAACTTAGCGATGGCCTCGGCGTTCGCCGCAGATCCGTCCGGATTCACAAAAACATCCGGTCGAGCGTCGGCGTCGGTGGTTGCGTCGGCGTCGGTGGTTGCGTCGGCGTCGGTGGTTGCGTCGGCGTCGGCGTCGGTGGTTGCGTCGGCGTCGGTGGTTGCGTCGGCATCGGCGGTCGCATCGATAGCGGCGTCGGTGGTGCTGTCGCCTGCGCTGTCGATCCCCGCGTCGATACTGCTATCCGGGTTCGGATCTTCGTACGTAACGGAAAGTTCACAGCCGGCAGCGGCGAAAACCGCAGCGGCGCTAAACAGTCCGAGTACAGCCAGCGTTGCGGTGCGGGTCTTCAAAGCTCTCATAAGTTCTCCATACTGGCGAGCGTGCGATGCCGCCACTTTCCTCGCGGGGTTCCGCTGTGAAGTCGCCTTTACAGCGCGGGTGCGGCCTGCTCGACGAGCTTTCGCTTAAGCAATTCTGCGACCAACGCACCGAGGTCGGCGCGAAGCCGCCCCTCCTCGACGTCGAACTCCCCGTCGATGCCGGCGGCGAACTCGTTCGACGTCTTTCCGGCTACCAATGCGTCGAGGAGCCGCGCACCGAGCGGGTCGAGGGCAAAGTACTCACCGCTGTCGAGATCCAGCAGCACCACGTCCTCTTCGAAGCGGCGCGTGAAGACGTTGGTCGGGAGTTGAAGGCGGAGGTCGGCGGGGTCGGTCATGGGGAAGTCGGTGACGGGGGGAGCAGGGCGTCGGCGAGAACGTTCGCCCCGTGCGCGAGCGCCCCCCAAGCGCGGGGGCGTGCGAAGCGGCGTGTAGGTATCTGTTGCACAAGGGTGTGGGCCCGTTCAAGCTCGGCGCGTCGGCCGGCCGGATCAAAGGCAAATCGCGCCCCCTGGGCAAGCACGGCGGTTAGCGCGTCGGCCCCGTGGACCGAAGAGACGACAGGCGACTCCTCGGGCCCAACAAACGTGAGAATAACGAGCGCTTCCACGGGAACCTCGGAAACAACGTCCGCAGGAAAAAGCGTCTTTTCCTCCGAATTAACGAGGTTTTCTCCGGCGAAAATGGTCGCAGATTGCGCGTCGAGGGCGTGCTCCTCTTCGCCACCAGAGATGCCATTCGCGCCCCAGTGGACGACGTCGTCGGCAATCAACGTGCACCCCGCATATGCACAGAGTGCCGCGGCGAGCGTGCTCTTTCCGTGGCCGCTGTTCCCCAAAAGAACGATGGCGCGTCCGCCGCGAGCGACCGCAGCCCCGTGGAGGGAAATTTCGTCGCGGAGCGAACGCTCAAGCGCCGCAAACGGGCCCCGCAACAGGCGCCGTCGCTCCCGTTCCGGCATGGAGGCGGCCGTATAGCGCTCCAGAACGTGGCCGTCCCGGCGGGCGCGGAGGTGGGCCGCTCCGGGCCATTCGGCGACGAGGCTGCCATCAAGGTCACGCCCGATGCGATGCACCACGCGCCCGTCGTGGAGGGAATTCGCGAGCCAGCGAATCATCGGTGAGCCCTTTTTCGCGCGCGAAGCCAGTGCTCGACGGTGCAGGCGGCATAGATAAACCCGAGCGCCGCCCCCCGCTTTTCGTCGTCGGGCGCGTTGCGAACCGCGTCGCGGTACGTGACCCACGGCGTCGCGTTGACGATCCCGAGGGCGACCAATTCGCGGGGAACATCAATGAATTCCTGAAATTCCGCGGAAGAGTACGCCTGCGAAAGCCCAAACGCACCGTCGAGGTCCCCTTTTGTGCGACGAAGACGTACAAAATCAGGGACATGCCCGCGCAACGCCCGACGCCACAGACCACGATGCAGCGCGCCATCTTGAAGGAGCTTCGGCGGAAGTGAAGCCAAAAACCGGACCAATTCGGCATCCAAGAGCGGATCGACCCGACGAACCCCCGACGCGGCCTGCGCGGGGAGCGCATACTCAAGCTGCGTGCGAAAATCGGCGTACGTGTCGAACCCCGAGTGGGAAACAACACGAGCGAGACGTTCGTCGGCATTTCGCGGGACCATGCGCCGCGCCGCCGCCGCCCGCCCGCGACGCTCTTGGTAGGCGCGACCGTACGGCCCCGTCCACGAAACCCACCCCTGTTCGCGGGCGAGCCACCCGCGAAGACGCAGCGACGGCGGGAGCAGCGGTCGGAGCAACGGACGGAGGAGGTAGTCCAGGAGTCGCCCGCGCCGGGTCGTCGGCCAGGGGACTTCGAGCGCGAGCACATGGCGAACCGTCGCGAGCGGTGACCGAAACAGCAGCTGCGAGAGCGCTTGCAACGGGCCGGCGAGCACCTCGTCGCCCCCCGCACCGGTCACAAGAACATCCGCACCGAGGGAAGCTGCGTAGGCATTTGCCTGTATTTCCAGGGAAGCCGAAAGCATCGGATACGGCAAACCGGCGAGGATCAAACCGTCTTGCGCTGTCGCCGACGCATCGCGCGGCAGGAGCGGCAAAGGCACAATCCCGTAGGCCTTCGCGAGCGCGTCGACGTAAGGGCGGTCGTCGTTGCCTGCGGCAGAAAAATGCCAAGTAAGTACCCGAAGTTCATCAATAGAGGCGCCGCGCGCTTCCGCAATCAACGCAGCGAGTACGCCGGAAGAATCGAGGCCACCGCTCAGCAAAATTGCGACGCGACGCGCGCCAGCAAGCTGACGACGGACGGCGTCGCGAAGGGTCGACCAGAGCGCGTCTGCCGCTTCGTCCGGCGAAAAGGCCTGCTCAGCGAGCGGCGCTCCCTCGAAGCGACGCCGCGACCCCTCAACGAAAACGTCGCGCTCTTCGCCGGCGACCAGCCGCTCAATGCCGCGTTGAGCGGTCCGATGCCCCTCGGGGCGCAACAAGAGCGCGGTCCCGGCTGCCCAATCGCGATCGACGTCCCCTCCGCGCCCGGCTTGACGCGTGGCTGCCTCAACGACATCAAAACGCCCCGCGACAACCGCGAATTCGTCGGTATGTGCAAGATACACGCTCTGCCCACACGGGACCCCGCGCACCACACGGATGCCGTCGGGGCCGATTGCGACGCGCGTCCCGGACCCGACGCTCCCGTCGGACGCGGGCGCCCCAAATTGGAGTGCGCCTGCGGGCCCGCTCGCCGACACGGGTGCCGCGCTTCCACCGCGGGAGGCGAGCGCAGCGTTGCCCGAAGTCGTTACGACGAGCGGCCCTCGCCACTGGTCGTCAATCGGACTAAGCCCACGAGCGAGCCGTTCCGCGGCTACCGCTCCGCCATGATGGACGACGGCGACAAACATCTCACATGTTCATCGTGTTGCCGCCCTCACCGATCTTGTTCGACGTGCCGAGCGTGAGCTCGCGAACCGAACCGAGATGGCGAAGTTGCGGGGTGACATACGCGCGACGGCCCGTAGTTTGGGACGCGGGGCGTGAAACGTTTGAATTCAATGAGTTCATGCGACTCTCCTCGGAAGCGACAGTGTCTATCCGAACGTTGATGCCGGGGCAACGCCCAATATTCACGGAGCGCTCAGAGGCGCGGAAGCGGAAGGCTATTCATCTGACGAAAACGGACCTTGTCGGCGAAGGTCGTCGTCCAGCCCCAGAGGTAGTCGTCCTGGACCGGCTGCGCAAACAGCGCCACAGCGACCTCCTCGCCGGCGCACACGGCAACGGGCTCCGGCCACGCGAAAAACGCGCGTCCGTAGACGTGGTCTTCACCGGGCGCATTGGAGTATCCGATCCCGGGGGCAATCTCCGCATCGAACCAGAGCACGAACCCGTGAGCAGTCCCGTCTCTTTCGAAAGAAAAACGAGCATTTCCACGAATCGGCGCCGGGGTCACCGTCGCGTAGTCGACGCTCCCAAACTCGACGGCCGGCGCCAGGAGCTGGCTCGCTTGAAACGGATGCCCGCGATCATTGTGATATTCGCTGGCGGCCGCATCGCGGGCGGCCCGCAAATCGAAAGGGAGCGGCGGGGTAGAATAGGGGCCGACGCGCGCCCCCCAGGCGACCGGCGCTTCAATCGGCGCCACAAAGAGCCGGTCACGGAAGGGCAGGAGGGCGCCTCCGGGCTTCAAGAAGCGGTCGCGTGCGTGGGCGATGAGCTCGATGCCGCGGACGAAAAAAGGAAGATTTCCGCGAAGATCAGAGACGATGACGTCGACCTTCTCGGGAAGCTCGTAGGCAAACGCATCGCCACGATGCACAACAATACGGTCGCCGAAGCCGTTCGCCGCGGCTAGGGCCGGGAGGACGTCAATCGCCTCGGCAACATCGAGCGCGTAGACCTTCGAGGCTCCAAATGCGCAGGCCGCCAAGGAAAAAAAGCCGCTCCCGGCGCCGAGGTCGAGCACGACGGCCCCCGGCGTAATGGCGGCGCGAAGGGCGGCCAGGTAGGCGTCGGTCCGTCCGCGATCGGCAAACATGCGGCCGTAGTCGGAGAGGTGGTACACGAGGACCGCCTACCATGAACGGAACCGAAGGTCTTGGGCCGATCTTTCGCACGATTGAGCGGGAACTTCTTTCCCACCTCGATCCGCACAGCGATCGAACTCTTTTTGAATCAAATTTGAGCACTGAGGAGGCAACTCAAAGGCGATTGTCGAGCGAGGGATTTGCAATTCTTGGCGGTCCTATCAGCGCGCCACGGGCCTTCGACCCGCTCTTTGACGCAGCGTCGCAGCTCGGCCTCCCTCCCCTTTTTGTGTTCGCCGCTGCCGGTACGCTTGGCTTCGCGGAAGCGGCCGCTCGGGCGCTCGCGCCGGTCGGCGACTACGAAGTTCTCGAAGACTTTTGGGCGTTTGAAGTGGCCCCGGGCGCACGCGGCTGGCCGCCGCACCGCGGGAACGGGGACGCGTGCTTTTCCCGCGCGCAACCGACGCTCCTCAACCTGTGGGGCGCCGTCGGTCCGGCCTCCGCCGATCGCGCGTGCATGTACGCGGTCCCCCTCGACGAGGACCCGAACTATCCAAATCATTTGGACAAACTAGATGCGCCGCTCGCAGCCATTCGAGCGCTGCCGCTCAGCGATCGAGAGCTGCTCTTCTGGAACGCGAACCTCCTTCACTGGGGTGGCCCCGCGAGTGTGTTTGCGGGTGGGCTTCGGCGGGCGGTGACGGCGACGCTCGTCCTCCGTGGCGCCTTCCCCGAACTCCGCCGCTACGAAGCGCAGACCCCTCGGGAACGGCTCGACGCCATCGCTCGCCAGGTCCTGGTTTACGGCCACGTAGCGCCAGAAATCGAGGCCTGGGCACGGTTTACGGTCGGCGCAGGGCGTCTCCTGAAGTAGCGCCCGCGTCCGCAACGGAAGGCAAACAATTCGACGTCTCCAAAGCGTTCGGGCGTTGATCTTCGCTTATGTGCTGCTAGGTGCGACACCGCATTACGAAGGCGACAGCGGACGACACGACCCGCCAAACACGCCCTCGAACCCCGCAGGAGATTGCCATGCTTCGTCACCCGTTCTCGTTCGTCACCGCTGTTGCCCCGCTCTTCGCCGTCGCACTCGCTCTTGGGGGATGCGCCGCGGAGCCGGAAACGACGGCAGACGCCGACGAAAGCGCGGAAGACGACCTCAGCGCGGCGAGCAACACTGGCTTCTTCCAGGTCACCCGTCGCGATGCACGGCGCTGTGCAGCTCCGGGCTGCGGCGGCTACTTCGTGGCTCGCGTCAATGCGGCGAAGACGCGCTGCGCCGACGGCACCTACGCGACCGAATGCTACGTTTCCGCGCTCGACTTCAACACGAGCGGGCTGAGCGGCAGCGCGCAAAACGAAGCGACCGATTTCCTCACGAACGGCGACGGCATCGTGAAAGGGGCCTTCAAAGCGCTCGGCGCACCGAACGCTGGCATCGCGTCGTTTTCGGTGAAGGAAGTCTGGAAAGGTGCGACCGGTGCAACCCCGAGCGGCAGCTTCTACCGGCTTGCCGATAGCGGCATCCGCTGCGTCACGACCCCCTGCCCGAGCCTGAAGGCCTCGAAGCTCAACAGCGCGAAGGTCTACGACGCGACCGGCTACGCCCTCGACAAAACGAGCCCGAAGGCGTCCGCGGCAGCCATCGCCGAGGCGACCACAGCCGCAGCGACGGCGAACGGCTTCTTGATCGCCACCAAGACGGCGGTTCCGAACAACAACGCCCTCGTTGCAACCGAATTTTACACACGATTTGCCCCGACGACCCTCGGGCGCACCTGCGGAACCCGCGGCGGGACGATCTGCTCGAGCGACGAGTTCTGCTCCTACAGCCAAGCGGCCGCCTGCGGCACCTTCGATGCGGGCGGCTCCTGCACCAAGAAGCCGCAAGCGTGCACGGCGCTCTACCAGCCGGTCTGCGGCTGCGACGGCCGTACCTACGGCAATGCCTGCTCGGCGGCAAACCAGGGCATTTCGGTCAAGGCGACCGGCGCCTGCCCCTGATCCCGCCCCGCTGACGGACGACTTTCCGCAGAACGACACGACCCCGATTCCACGTTCATTCGTGAGGATCGTGGGTCGTGTGCCCGTTTGTGGCGAGAAGACCGGCGCCACCGCCCGGCGCGCGTGGTTTCCGCTGAAAAAACACGTAGAGCGGGGCGACCGTACGCGAGACGACCTCGCGCGCTGCGTACCGTATCGCGAACGGATAGGTGTGACGATCGGCAGCAACGCCGTCGGCCTCAAGCCCTTCAGCGCGCGCGTAGTAGAGCGCACGCGACAGGTGAAACGCCTGCGTGACGACGACAACGCGGCTCGCCCCGAAGATGCGGTGGGCCCGCCAGAAGGTGCTGTAGGTGTCGAAGCCGGCGTGATCGAGAAAGATCTCGTTGTCAGGAACGCCCGCCGCGACCAGGTATGCGCGGCTCGGTCCAAGTTCGTCGTAGCCGTCGCGTCCGTGATCGCCGCTTACGAGAATTTTCTTTGAAATCCCTTTGTTCCAGAGTTCGATCGCCTGATCGAGGCGGTCCCGGAGGACCGTGGAGAGGGCGCCGTCGGGACGAACGCCGGCCCCGAGAACAACGAGGGTTGGCTCACCTGCCTGCCCTTCGCTCAGCGACCTCGCGGGTGCATGGCTGGAGCCCTGCTCAAGGACATACGCATTCGTGGAAACCACGAAGGCGATCCCGAGCGCGAGCGCAGCAAGAAAGGATCGTTGTACCGGGCCACGCGCCATCGTTCGCCAAACGTCCCAGGTTCCCGTTCGCTTCCCAGCCGAGGGGAGTTACCCCCGCAATGGCTGAAATTGGTGCAGAATTCTGGGGGACAAAGAATGGTCGGGTCTGGCGAATTCTGGTAGGCCGCCCGGAATGACCGACCTCCTCGAAATCGCATGCGACGCGGCAACGATTCTTGAAGGCTACGGCTTCGTCGCCTGCGGCAGACGCGTCAACGGGGTCACCACCGTCGATTGCTGGCTCCGCGCCGATGGCGCGACCCACCGGTACGCGTTCCCCCTCGACGCAAACGACCGGACGGGACGCCAGGTCGCCGACCGCTGCGCCGCGATCCTTCAAGCCCAGCGCCTCGCCGAACGCGCCCCGTCCGCGCTTGCCTTGAACTGAACGTCACTGAACGGGCGCCCGCGATAGGCCGGTCACTCGGCGGCAATCGGCTCGTCGGCCCCGACGTCGTGGACGTCGCTCGGGACGATGTCGAGCTGGGCGATCCCCGCCTTCTTCGGGCGCCCGCGCCGTGATACCTCCGGTTCGATCCGCTTCGGACGACCGAGCCCCTCCTCCACGCGGGCGGCGAGTTCGGGTCGATCCTCAGCGAAAATACGCAGATACCCGAGTGCGCGCTGGGAAAGGCGCTCAAGAGCCTCAAGGGCGACCGCCTCCTCGGCGAGCGCCGCCTCAAGGACCCGACGGGCAGCGTCGACTCGCTCGTGGGCCTCGGAAACGGCGGCGTAGGCGGCGCTGACGCGGGGAGCGTCAACGTCGGGGAAACGGACGTCGGCGAGCTCCTCGTGGAAGAGGGCAACGACCGTCCGAGACGCAGTGGAGAGCGCGGGCGTGGTGGCGGAGGTACCGTGGGACATGCCCTTAGGGAACCATGCGTTCAGTGTCCCGTCAAGAAACACGGATCGGATTTTCAGTAGTCAGGTCGTGAACGGGCGCGGGAAGAACCAGGAGGGTGCCAAGGGAACCGCCGCCCCGGCTCCAAGAACGCCCGCCGCAACCCCTTCGACGGAGGCGGCAAGTGCCTCGTCGACCGCAGAAAATCCGCCGCCGCGGACCGGAAGCGGGAGCGCGAAACAGCGAAGCGGCGCGCCGCCAAGGGCCAAATGTTCGCAAATCGCGTGCCCGAAAAGGATCGGATAGGCGCCATCGGCGACCATCAGCGCGTCCAACGCTGCGCCCGAGCGCTCCTCGAGGGCGCCAGCAACTGCCTCTAACATATTAAAATCACACACGAATAATAACCCACCTTCGTCGAGCATCGCCAGCCGATCCTGGGCGCGTGTACGCATGCCGGGGAGCCGTGCGGGCCCGTCGGCGACCCGAGCCGCCTGTTCCGCGGCCTGGCGCGTGTGAATCGCTCGTTTTGCTTTCGGAAAGAGCGCCCACGCGAGGGCATTGAAGAGGTCATGAACGTTTGCGGGGCGTGTAGGCACCTCGTTCCGCGTGACGATGGCGCCGTCGTACAAATCTTCGAGGCGAATCGGGGCGTTGGACCGACGTCGCGGCTTCGGTGCCTGGGGAACGAAGTGTACGGAAAGCGAGGGAACTTCCGCGCGAAGAACCGCATCAAGGCGGGCGACCGCCGGGAGACCGTCCTCCTCGCTCCCGAACGCCGCCACCAGGTCCGCATACGGCGCAAGCACGGGATGGGACCGTACAAACGCCATAGAAAACAGTAGTTTCGTAGCTCCAGCCGGGGAAGAGAGCGCGACCACGACGCGACTCTCGCAAACGCTTCGGCGCGGGGCAATGACGACGGGAAGGCCGCCTCACTTTCGCGTACAGTGGGGCGCATGAATGGTCGCCCTTCGCTCAGCCCGGCCCGCCCATCGGTGTTCGCCACAACCTCTCGAACTTCGAAGATTTTCCGCCGAGGTGTCGCCAGCGCGGCCCCCTTCTTGGCACTCTTCGCGCTCGTCGCCTGCGCGGGCGGCTCCGGTGCACCGCTCCCTCTGTTTGGCGAGGACGGCGGCGGCATCGATGGCGGAACTCCAACTCCTGAAGAAGATTCAGGAACGGTCGCCGAGCCCGACGCTGAGCCGCCCACCGACGCCGCTGTCCCCCCGGACGCCGCGCCGAGCGGTGGGGCGCTGGGGCCCGACGTGAGTGGACGCGGAACCTACTACGCCGCCACCGGCGCAGGAAATTGCTCGTTCCCCGCGACGCCGAACGACCTCATGGTCGCGGCCGTCAATCCGAGTGACTACGCCGGTTCTGCGGTCTGCGGATCGTGCCTGGAGGTCACTGGTCCGAACGGAAAAGTCGTCGTTCGCGCCGTCGATCAATGCCCCGAATGCCCGAAAGGGGCCCTCGATCTTTCGAAGGAAGCCTTTGCAAAACTCTCGCCAGTTTCTGCCGGCGTCATTGCAATCACCTGGCATCCGGTCACGTGCCCCGTTACCGGTCCGATTCGCTATCAGCTCAAAAGTGGTTCGAGCCAATATTACACCTCGATTCAAGTTCGAAACCATCGGCTTCCGATCACAAAGCTCGAACTTGAAGTCAACGGGGCGTTCGTCAATGTCCCACGCCGAGATTACAACTACTTCGAGCTCGCGAGCGGCGTCAAAACCGCGGGCGCCTTTCGCGTCCGCGTGACGGCTCTCGGCGGGAATGTGCTGACCGATACGCTCCCCGCGGCGACAACGACCAGCGAAATTGCAGGGTTAACAAACTTCTGAGCGCCGCCGGCCAGCTACGCTAAAAGGGGGCATGCGCATTTCTTCTCGCGAACGCACCTCGTCGTCCCCCAAGCTCTTTTTCTACGCCGGCACCGTGGCCGTTGCGCTGGTGGCCTTCGCCGTTGGCGGCTGCAAGAAAGACACGTCGACGTCCGGATCGGGGGCGGTCGGAGCGACGAGCGATCCCGCAATCGTCGCCGGGTCACCGCTCGCCGGGGATTTCGAGGGGACGATCGCCCTTCGCGCCGCCTCCACGACCGACGGGAAGAGCGGGGACATCACTTTCCACATCAAGAAGGACCTCGCCCGCATCGATCTGCCGAAGAGCCTGACGAAAGATGCCCACCTCGGCGGCGACGGCGTTTGGCTATTGCTTTCTGGCCCGGAGAAGCGCGGCTACGCGGTGATCGACTCGCAGAAATCGGCCATGTTCATCGACTTCACGAAGGTGCGCGATCAGGCATCGGCGATGCAGGCGAAGTCGCCGGTCGCGATGTTGAAAGACGCCGCGAAGGCACCGAAACCGGACTTGAAGAAGACCGATAAGAGAGACACCGTCGCCGGCCTACCCTGCGCGGAATGGGAACTGACGAACAAGGCGGACGGCAAGGATCAATTGGTCCGAATTTGCGTCGCCGAGGCGCAGTCGGGCTGGCTTTCCTCGCTCGGCGAAAAGATGTTGCCCGACGACTACGCCTTCGCTGCCGCCTTGGCCGATGGAAAGCACTTCCCGGTTCGCGTCGTCGCGATTGAGGGGGGCAAAGAGACGGGGCGCGTGGAAGTGACGAAATACGCGAAAGAACCGGTCGCCGATGCGCTTGTGCACGTCCCCGACGGCTACGCGAAGACCGACCTCTTTCAAATGCTCCAATCGATGATGCAGCTCGGCGGCGGCACGTTGGGCGGCGAGGGCGGCCCCGTACCGCCGGCCCTTCGCCACCGCTGAAATCACGTCACGGGCAGGCGTTTCCGAAGGGGGGCGCCGCTCCCTTCTTGGTCCGGCGTCTTGACCCACGGCTGTTGAAGCGGCCCTTGCCCTTGGTGAACGGGGCCGCCCATCGCGGGGTCTGTTTGCGCGGCCGACGGCTCCCGCCAGACGGCAAAGTCGGGCGCGAGAGGCCCAGGCAGGGTCGGTTGGGCGGGGCGTTCGAGAAGCTGAAAATCGTGGCGAACATCCAGAAATAGCGGAAGATTTTTCGTGCGCCCCTCCGCGGCAAGCCAATCGCGAACGCGCGTCATGTTGTTGACGAGGACCCAGTGCTGGGGATCCTCCTTCGCGGCACGGAGGAACCAGCTCTTCATGCCGTCGACGTCGCCGCGCGCCTTCGCGATCGCCGCGAGGTGGTTGTAGGCCAAGCCGGGCGCCGGCCATCCAAGGGCGAGCGCCGTATGGACGTGCTGTTCGGCTTCGTCGAATTCGCCTGCATGATACAAAGAAGCAGCAAGGTCCATCGACGCGGCGTGGTGGGGCCCAAGTCGCTCGGCGATGGCTCGGTACTCGGCGACGCCATCGGTGTGCATCGTGCGTAGACCCTTGTTTTGACGAAAGAATGCGTCAAGGATGGCGAGAGTCCGCTCATCGCAGTCGAAAGGGGTCTTCAGCTCCTGAAAGTCGCCGGTAAAGTACACCTTTCGGTCGAGCCAGGTCTTCTCGGCGTCGTGAAAATCCTTCGTTCCCGGATAGATCGAAAGGCACGAGAAAATGTACTCGTGGGGACGAACCGCTTCAATGAACCGACGGGTTTCCTCAAAAGACTCCACCGTTTCGCCGCGGTTCCCGAGCATCATGTACCAGCGAACCTTGATGCCTACGTTCTTCGCGGCAACGGTTGCGGCACGAATTTCCTCGGTTGTAATCTTCTTTTCGATGCGGTCAAGAATCGCCTGAGAACCGGTTTCGACACCGAGACTCAATCGCTGGCAACCTGCGAGACGCATCTCGCGAAGCAGCGGTTCATCGAGGACGTCGACGCGCGTGTCACAAGACCACAAAAACCGAATCTTTTCGTCACGAATTCGCTGACATAGCTCGCGAACGCGCTTCTTGTTCGTCGTAAATGTATCGTCTTTGATCTGAATTTGCTGAACGGGAAGCTTTCCGAGCGCGGCACGAATCGCAGCGATAATGTAGTCGTTGCTGTTCGAACGGAATCCTCGCCCCCAACTCGTTTCCGCTCCGCAGAACGTGCATGACCAGGGGCACCCGCGAGACGTCATCAGGATATGGGTTGGAAAGTAGTCCTGAGGCGCTGCGAGCGTATCTAGATCGGTGATATTCGCGCGCTTTGGCCCATGAACAATGCGCGATCCTGGTCCCGCTTCTCGGTAGATCGTCCCCGCGATCCCGCGCGTGACGCCGCTTGTCTCCAACCGGTGGAGGAGTTCGAGGAACGTGACGTCGCTCTCGCCGACGCAGATCGTGTCGATCGACGGGTGGAAGGTGAGCATCTCCGCGCCAAGCGGCGTCGCATGAGGGCCACCAACCACGACATGGCAGTTGGGGTGGAGTTTTTTTGCCAGCGCCGCGACGTAGCCGACACCACGCCGGTTGGCCGTCCAACAGGAGAGCGCCAGGACGTCCGGCGCAAGGTCGCGAACGACACGCTCAACCTCGTTCCAAGAAAAATTGGAAAGATTGAGAACCTTTACCGAATGCCCCGCCCGGATCGCCTGGGCGCCAAGGGAAAGGAGTCCGTCGGGGATCTGGAAGAAGTCGGCGTCGAGATCGCCCTCCTGGTACTCGGCGGGCGCCCCCGTGGAAGCGGGCCCTCCGACATCGCCGCCGGTCGACTCCGACGGACGGGTCGACCGGTCGTTGGCATCGCCGGCAGCAGGGATTTTCCAGGGCGGCGGATACAGAAGTGCGACCTTCATCGCGGCCGAGGCTACTACAGCCGAACGACCATCGGTGGACCCAATCCGTGCACTCTGCACGCGAAAAACCGCGAAGAGCGGGGGGCGGTTGGATCGTCTGCGCGGGCGCCTGGATCAATGATGCACCAGGAACTTTGCGTCAACGCAGCGCGTGAATCGTTGAATTTATTGCCTAACGTTCTCGAAAAATTTGTTCGAGAGGTGATTGAGACACTGGCACAACCCTTGGTAGAATGAAGGCATGTCGATCAAAGCCCGCTTGCTCCTCGCGCTTCCGCTCCTCGCGTTCGCAACGCTCACTGGCGTTGGCTGCGCGGCCGACGACACCGTCGTCGAAGCCGACCGTGGCCTCACCGACGACACGGAAGCCAACGGAGACAGCGTCGACGAAGATGCCATCACTGTTCAGCAATTCCCGGTCGGAACCGTCCTGGAGGCGACCGACCCGCTGAACTTCCGCTCGTCGCCTCAAATCGCGGAAAACCGTATTCAGGTGCTCGCAGAAGGGAGCACGGTCACCGTCCGCGGCACGAACGACGGCAGCTGGGTTCCTGTCAGCTACCGCGGCACCAACGGTTGGGCCCACGGCGCCTACCTGAAATCGACGGGCGGCGCGGCGAGCGGCGGGTCGAGCGATTGCTCCTCCGGCGACGGGTTCTATTGCGGCGGAAACGGCGTTACCGGCGATGCGAACACCCTCTTTTACTGCCGGAGAGGCGTCCCTCAAGTTTCCGAGCGCTGCGGAACGACGTGCCAGAAGCAGCCCAACGGCGTCCCCGACCGCTGCCCGCCGCCGGCCACCGGAACCGGCGCAACGTCTGGAAACTACGACGCCATCGACCGCGCCCGCGAATGGGTCCGCGTGGGCATGCCCTACTGTGGTGGCACGAACGGCGGTAGCGATTCCATCTGTGGCGGGACCTGTCGGCGAACCGGCGCATCGAACAACTCGGCGTGGAACGCGTACCGCTCGGATTGCTCGGGCCTCGTCAGCTACGCTTGGGCTCTCCGCGCCCCCGGCCTGACGACGGCCGGTTTTGCCCCCAACGGAAACGGTGGCCAGCTCGTCAACTTCACCGACCTCCGCCCCGGCGATGCCGTGAACGCGCGGGGACACATCATCCTCTTCGTCCGCTGGGAGGACAAAGCGGCTGGAAAAGCACGCGTTATCGAGGAGTATTCCTGCGGGCGCACGGCGACGGAGCGCTTCAAGTATTTCAAGAACGAAGGCGGCTCGAAGGTTGAGGTCGTCGGCGACAGCCGCCAGTACTTCGCAATCCGCAAGGACTGAGAGCGCGCCTGCGCGCCACTCACCGCGAAAGGCCGCCCCGAATCGGGCGGCCTTTTTTGCGTTGGCGCGGAAGGAACTCCTGAACGGGAGGCAATTCGTTGGTGCACCAACGAACTCCCACAAGCGCGAGTCGAGGAACGAGTTCCGTGCAACGCAACCCCATGCAGGCGCCGATCTCCCCTTCCCCACTCGCCGATCCTCGATACCTTGCGCGCCATGAGCAAACTCGACGACAAGGTCCTCGACCAAATCTTCCGCGAAGCCCACACCTTCAACAGCTTCACGGACGCGCCGGTCTCCGACGAGGACATTCGCGCCATCTACGAACTCGCGAAGTTCGGCCCCACCGCGGCGAACACCTCCCCGGCGCGTTTCCTCTGGGTGCGCAGCGCTGAAGCGAAAGAAAAGCTGCGGCCGACCCTCTCCGCCGGCAACGTCGAGAAGACGATGAAGGCCCCTGCGACCGTCATCGTTGCCGCCGACTACGAGTTCTACGAGCAGCTCCCGAAGCTCTATCCCCACGCCGATGCGCGCTCCCGGTTCGTCGGCAACGACGCGTCGATCGACGCGACGGCAAAGCAATCCGGAAGCTTGCAGGCGGCCTACCTAATCGTCGCGGCGCGGGCACTCGGTTTCGACTGCGGTCCGATGGGCGGCTTCAACGCCGGCGCCGTCGACGAGGCGTTCCTCACCGGCACGAAATGGAAGTCGTCGCTCTTGATCAATGTCGGCCATGGCGCCGCGGGGGGCAGCTTCCCGCGAAACCCGCGGATGGCCTTCGAGGACGCCGTTCGCATTCTCTGAGCAGAAATTTCGCATTCGTTGGTGCACCAACGGATTTCGACGCGGTGAGGAAAAGTGCTGCATTGCAGCAACCTCACCGCGTTCGCTTTTTGGGCGTTTCTGACTGCCGGCACCGAGGAGCGCGAGTATGGTCGCGCACCTATGGTCTCCCCGAATCGCCGTAAAGACGCCCTCGAATACCACTCGCAGGGCCGCCCGGGAAAAATCGAGGTTATCGCGACGAAGCCGTCGGTGACGCAGCGCGATCTCTCGCTCGCCTACTCACCCGGTGTTGCCGAGCCGTGCCGCGAGATCGCCCGCGATCGGGACACCGTCAGCCTATACACGGCCCGGGCGAACCTCGTCGGAGTGATCTCGAATGGCACCGCCGTGCTCGGCCTCGGCAATATCGGCCCCTACGCCGCAAAGCCGGTCATGGAGGGCAAAGGGATGCTCTTCAAAAAATTTGCCGATATCGACGTCTTCGACCTCGAAATTGACGAATTGGATCCGGCCGCCTTTGTCGAGTGCGTATCCCGTCTCGAACCGACGTTCGGTGGCATCAATCTGGAAGACATCCGCGCCCCGGAATGTTTCTGGATTGAGGAAGAGCTGCGCCGGCGAATGAATATCCCGGTCTTCCACGACGACCAGCACGGAACGGCCATCATCACCGGTGCCGCCCTCCTGAATGCCTCAGAACTCCAAGGAAAATCTTTGGGCGATCTGCGCGTCGTCTGCTGCGGGGCTGGCGCTGCTGCCGTCCGCTGCATGGAACTCTGGGTCTCTTTGGGGGTCGCCCGCGAACAGATCATGATGGTCGACAAGTGGGGGGTCGTGTACGCGGGACGCACGGAAGAAATGGACCCGTACAAAGGTGCTTTCGCCCGCGAAACTGACTGTAGGACGCTCGCCGAAGCGATCGTCGGAACCGACGTATTCATTGGCCTCTCTGCGGGAAATCTAGTCACCGAAGAGATGCTCCACACGATGGCGAAGAAGCCGATCATCTTCGCGCTTGCCAATCCGGACCCAGAGATTCCCTACGACGTGGCGGCGCGCGCGCGTCCGGATGCCATCGTCGCGACCGGTCGAAGTGATTTCCCCAATCAAACGAACAATGTCCTCGGTTTTCCAGGAATTTTCCGCGGAGCACTGGATGTTCGTGCGACGACTATCAATGAAGAGATGAAGCTCGCAGCAACGCGCGCAATCGCATCCCTCGCAAAGGCCGATGTGCCCGATCGCGTCGTCGAGGCGTACGGCGTTCAATACCTTCGCTTCGGACCCGACTACATCATTCCGAAGCCCTTCGATGAGCGCGTCGTCGCATGGGTTGCGCCTGCCGTCGCGAAGGCCGCGCAAGACACCGGCGTCGCGCGGATCTCGCTCGACATCGTTGATTATAAGGAGAAGCTCCTTCAGCTCAATTCACCGACTCGCTTCATTCTTCGGAAGATCTTCAACATCGCAAAGACGCAACTTCAGCGAATCGTCTTCCCGGAAGGGGAAAATGCGCGCGTCTTGAAGGCGGTGGCCATCGTCCGCGATGAGGGCCTTGCTGAACCGATTCTCCTGGGAAATCCAGCTGAAATTCAACGTGTTGCAACGGAAATGGACTTGGATATCGATGGCATCCGCGTCGTCGATCCCGAGAGCTGTCCCGACCTTGAGCGCTACGTGCAGACCTACTGGGAGCTCCGCCGTCGGAAGGGCGTTACTCTGTTTGGGGCGCGCAAGTCGGTCGCGCGCGAGCGGAAGCTCTTCGGGATGTTGATGGTTCATCTCGGCGACGCGGACGGCTGCGTCTCCGGGCAGACGGCCAGCTATTCGGAGACGATCCGGCCCGCCCTTGAAGTCATCGGCCTCGCCCCCGGCTACACGCGCGCTGCCGGCATGTACATGATGGTGAAAGGGCAGAACGTCCTCTTCTGCGCCGACACGACGGTAAACGAAACGCCGGATGCCAACGTGCTTGCCGAAATCGCGATCCAAACGGCAAACGCCGTTTGGGACCTCGGCGTGAAGCCCCGAATCGCCATGCTTTCCTATTCCAACTTCGGGTCGGCGACCGGCGAAGAGCCTCGACGCGTCGCCGCTGCAACGGCGATCGCACGCAAGCGGCGCCCCGACCTCATGATCGACGGGGAAATGCAAGCCGACGTCGCCCTGGAACCATGGCTTCGCGATGAGTGGAGCTTTGCCAACCTGGACGGCGTCGCAAATGTACTTGTTTTCCCAAGCCTTTCTGCCGGAAACATCGCCTACAAGCTGCTGCGTTCGTTCGGCGGCGCCGACGCCGTCGGGCCGATCCTGCTCGGCATGAGGCGTCCAGTGACGGTCCTCCAACGGAATACCGACGCCGAGGGGATCGTGAGCATGGTCGCGATTACGGCGGCAAGCGCGCTCCGCCAGAAGGGGGCAGGCGCGCAAGGGCATTGGACGTCGGGACGCTGACCGTCGCCCGTTCGTCCCGGCCACAAATTCGGTGGTCGACGGCAACGGCCAACCCCTAAGACCCTCCGCATGACGACCGGGCTCTACGACTACGCACGCCTTGATGCCTCCGGCGAAGCCAACCGCGCGATTTTCCGCATGGAAGCGCGCGCGGTCGAACCTGCCTCCGAGGCGCTGTTTGACGCGCTCGTCGCGCCGCTTGTCGACGCGTGGCCCGGCGATGCGGCGGTGCTTGAGGTCGGCGCCGGCACCGGTGCCCTCGCGCGGCGTGTTGCCCAACGGCACGCAAGCGCCCGCGTGCACGCGACCGATCTGAGCCAAGAAATGGTCGCGGCGGCGGCGCGCTACGCAGACGACCATCCTGGGAAGACGCGCCTCACGTTTGCCGCCCGCGCCGCCGAAGATGCCGTTGGCGACGTGGAAAACCGCTGGGACGCCGTGCTCTCCTCGGTGATGATCCCTTACTTGCAGGATACAGCGATCGATTCGCTCGCCGACCGACTTGGAGCGGCGCTCCGAAGGGGCGGCGTCGCCGTCTTCCTCGAGCAGGATCTCGCGACCGATTCGCTCTTCCACCCCGATCCCGCACTGGTTGCGAAGGTGCTCGGCAAAGAGGCGCGCGTGGTCGGGCGCAATCACGGCTTGGGCCTTCGCGCCGCCCTCCGCCGGGCGGGACTCGCCGTCGAACCGACCGTCTCTCACCTCTGGTCGACGACGTCGTTCGGCCCCTATCTTCGCGATCTCTTTGGGCGTTCCGTCGCGGAAGGCATGAAGACCGGGCGCCTCACCGCCGACGAGGCGCAACGGTTCCTTGGGGGACTCGCCCACGCCGACGCGGCCGGCGACTTCTACTACGGCCTCGTCTACCACCGGATTCTCGCCATAAAAGTGTAATATACACCCAGTATGTGCAGAGAACGCGACCGCGAGGCGTCGCCAGAGACGGCGGGCGCCGATTCCGGTAAGGGGGCCCGATGAAGGCATCCGCGCCGACGATGTACGCGATCGATTTCGGCACGAGCAACTCGCTCCTCGCGGCCGCCAACGGCACCGATGTGTTTCCGCCGGTCCCCCTCGACACGAGCGCCCCCGACCCGACGATCCTTCGCAGCGTCCTGTATTTTCCCACGGCGAGCCGCTGCTTCGTCGGCCAGCAAGCGTTGAACGAGTACGTCGAGAACGGCCTCGAAGGCCGCCTCCTCCGCTCCCTCAAACGCCACCTCCCGACGCGGAGCTTTCGCGGAACTCAAATCGACAATCGTCAGCTCTCTTTGGAAGATCTCGTCGCGATCCCGCTCCGCGAAATGCGCACGCGCGCGAACGCCCACTTCGGCGACGTAGACGTCAAGAAGGTCGTCCTCGGCCGCCCCGCCCGCTTCTCCACCGACGACGCCGACGACGATCTCGCCGAGAAGCGCCTCCGCATCGCCGCAGAAAAAGCTGGCTTTGAGGAGATCTACGTGTTGCCGGAGCCGGTCGCTGCCGCCCACGAGTTTTCCGATGCCTTCGCCGACGCCGAGGCGGGGGAACGGGTCGTCGTCGTCTGCGACTTCGGCGGCGGGACGAGCGATTTCACCGTATTGAAGCTCGGAAAAAAAGCCTTTGAGCGAACCGACGTTCTCGCGATTGGTGGGGCACCGCTCGCCGGGGACGCCCTCGACGCGAGCATCATGCGTTCCCACGTCGTCAAACACTTCGGCGGCGACGTTTCCTACCGCGTTCCGATGGGGCACAATGTGCTAACCATGCCGAAGAACGTCATGGAGCCGCTCTGTTCGCCGGCCCATCTCTCGATGATGCGTCGCCCGGACATTGCGGATTTTCTTCGAAATGTTCGGAGCTGGTCCCTCGGTCCCGACGACCGCGAGAAGCTTGATCAGCTCACGACGCTCGTCGACGAGGGGCTCGGATTTCAGCTCTTTGAAGTCATTGAAGGGGCCAAGAAGACGCTCTCTGGGCGCGACGAAGCCTCCATTGAATTCACCTATCCGGACATCGACGTCCACGACGCGATCAGCCGGGACGCCTTCGAGGCCGCCTCGTCACGGCCAATCGCGACGATCCTCGCCGCCCTCGATGAGACGATGGCCGCTTCTGGCGTCCGCGCGAGCGACGTCGACCTTGTCTGCTGCACCGGCGGCACCGCCCGCGTGCCACGCATTGCGCAGGCGATCGCCGAGCGTTTTGGCGCCGACAAGATGCGTGATTTTAAGAGCTTCCACTCGGTGGTGCAGGGCCTTGCCCACCACGCGCGTTCGCTACTCGCCGAGTAGCCACGACTCCGACAGGAGGGGGCGCTCACCGAAGATTGCGAAAAGGCCGCCTCGGTCGCTCGCGCCACGCTCGTAAATGACGTCGAGATGGGCACGGACCGCCCCCGGCGGGCGCGGGACCGACCATGTGCGCGGCTCGACACCGAGCCGGTTGTCCCCCACTTCTTCGCGATGGCCAGCAGCCGTCCCGAACGCCCGTCGCAAGCGAATTTCCGCGTCGGAGGTCACCACGCCGCCGGCCCCTTCTGTCCAGAGGCGGACGCGGAGAGCACGAAAAAGGTCACCGGTCGGGAACGCATGGCCGACGCCGACCGCGCGCAAGGTCACCGTGAGCTCGTGGGGGGCTGCGGAAAAGGTCGCCCGCACGGGATTCGCGCGGAGCGGATCCCGAGTTCCGCGGAAGCGGTGATCGCCCGCCTCGTGGCAGCTCGTACAGGGGGCTGCGGCAAACGGGGAAGCGGCATGCTCGTGGGCCGTCCGCTGGAGACTGGAATTTGCGCCGTTTGCGACGGCAAAATCGTGGCAATTCGAACAAGCAACGGTGCTTGCACGCGTGTTCGCGTGTTCGCCGGCGTCCCCGTGGCGGGGCGGGACGGCGTGGCAATCGAGGCAGCCGATCCCTTCGGCGGCGGCCGAGGGGCGCCCCGCGCGGAAACCTGGCGCGTGGCAGTCGCGGCAGAACGGGAGCGGCTCGTCGGCGTAGGCCTGCTGAAAATCGGCGTTGGAAAACGATGCATGATGCATAGATTCTGCCCACCCGCGCGTCGCTTCCGCATGGCAGGAGGCACAGCGCGCCGACGACTCCGACCGGTTCGACGGCTCCGGGATTGCCCGCACGGCCGGACGCTGAACATTCGCTGCCGTCTCTTGCGGACCATGGGCGGCGCAGGAAGCCCCCGCGAGGAGCGCCCCGAGGGCGGCCACCGTCGAAAGAGAGGCTCGCATCTCAGGGGCCGGAAACGGGGATGCCTTCGGGCACGCCGCAAAGAATCTCGGGCCGCTGCTCAAACTTCGCAGCGACGGCCGCGCGGGCGAGCGCCTCCCCTTCCTCGATGGAAGCGACAGGAATTCCAAAGTAATTCCTGGCCCCCGCGACGAAGTGAATGCCAGCCTTTGGCATTTGGGGCGTCTTCCCGAGCGCTCTCAATAGCCCTTTCGCGTCGCTCTCGAGCCCTTTGCGGCTATTTCCGCGCAGCAAAAGGGCGAACGGATGCGTGCATCCAGGCATGGCGGCCGGCGCGAAGCTCATGAACCCATCGCCGGCACCGACGTTGTTCCCGCGATCCGGTTCTTGGCAACGGAACGTCTCCGCGGGCCGCACGCTGCGAAGCACGGCCCGGTACCGTTCTGGGGCGCCCCACCCGATCCCCTTTTTCCCGTGTTCGGCGTTAATGTACGCATCGCCCGCGGCGCGTACGGCGACGCGAACCGCTCGGTAGTGGGCGCCACTCCGCGAGAATGGCGGCTTCGGCAGCGGGACATCCTCAAAAGAGATTCCCGTGGCGAGACCGTCTTTGCGTGATGGTTTTTGACGAAAGACCTTCCCGCTCGCGCTCGCGTACCAGACGTCCCCAACCGCGACGCCATCCAGCGATTTCCCCTGGTAGGGCGCCCCGGTCGCGCTCGATTCGGCAGTGGCGATTGCCTCCGGAAGCGCCGGGCGTTCGACGCTACCATCCGGGAATACAATGGCAAGAGTGCCACCAAGAACACACCACAGTTCCCCCTTCAAACCGACTTGGCAGCTTCTTGCGCGATCGGGGAGCGTCGCGAGCGGCCCTGGAGCAAGCCGCTTGGCATCGCCGGTCGTGGTGGCAGGCGCGCGATAGACCTGCCGGTCGACCACAAAGAGAAACGCAGAGCCGTCGCGCGTGGGAAGAAGCTCGGAAGGAGCCTCGGCGAGCGGAAACGTCGCCAGCGGCCCGCCCGCAGATGCCGCCGGACCGACGATCCATTCCACGCGCGCCGGCGCACTGTCCGACGTTCCGCCCACCGTCCGCACCGCGCCAAACGCCCCCGAGGGAAGCCAAGAAAGTGCACGAAACTGCCCAGAAAAACCCGTTTTTGCGGGGGGACTCGATGCAGGCACCCCGAAGCGGAAGAGCCCCGTCGCGACGATCGCGTCGTCATCGGTGCGCACCTCCACCGCCCCACCAACGCCCCCGCCGGGCATCGCGCCGATGCCGTGAAACCAAAGGGGCGGGTTCATCCCGTTCGCTCCCAGAGGGTGCATAAAAAGAGTGGCCGCGCCGCCATGATCTGGGTTTGGAACTCGGAACAGATCGGCATTTGAAACCATCCGCCCCGTGCGATCGACTTCAAAGAACGTCGCGTCGGCCGTCTCCCAAATCCCCCGCACGAACGTCGCCCGGGCGACCGGTGGCTCTTGCCCCGGTTTTGCCGGTTTGGTGAGGCTCGGAAACGGGTCATCGATGAGTGAATTTCCAACAAACTTAGCGAAGTGAACGGTGCCACCGCGCCCCCAGGGGCCACCTTCCGTGCCGGTGACAACGACAGCAGCGGGCGCTTCGGCGCCAGAGACGCCGCCGGGGAGGATCGTTGTCATGTGGATGCACATTCCATCGATCGCAACGAAGAGGGGGCCTGGCGCATCATCCATGTATGTTGCAAACGCTTTGCGCGACGGGCCTTCGACGGGAGCGCCGTCTTGATCGGGGCGCGCCACAACGGGCGTCGCCGAAGGGGCCACCACCGACCTCGTCGTCTCCCCGGGCGACATCGTTGGATGAGCAACGTGAGGGTTCGGCGGGCGACTCGGCGCTACACAAGCAGCGCCAACGAGTGCAAACCACACGCACCGACCGAGTCGTTTCATCGTTTCTTTCCTCGGATGTTTTCCTAAAGAGCGCTCTCCGATTCAGCGTCTCCGATCCGGCGTCTCGCCGGGCGGAGATAAACGTATCAAGAATTTGAGCCCCCCAATGCCGTATCGCCGCCCCCTCTTCCTCGCGATCGTCGCCGCGTCGGTATTCGCCCCAGAGGTCGCCGGCGCCTGTGGTGTATCTGGCCCCGACGGAGCTTCTTTGTGCGCCCTTGCGGGGGGCGGCGGCCCGAAGTGGCGCGTCACCGCCGCGGGCGTCTACACGGCGACGCGCCTGACGTTCGGCGACGGGATCAAAGGGGATAACACCCGAGGTGGATCGACCATTTCCTTGGGCTATCAAACCTCGCCGCGCGTCGTCCTTCAAACGGGAATCGGTGCCCTCCTCGGCGGCACCTTTGACGCACCGAACGGACGCCACACGTTTTCGCCAGGCTTGTTGGCGACCGCAGGCGCCTCGTGGCGCGTATTCGGCGGGCCCGAGGTCGACGAAACCACCGGCGAAGCGATCGACAAGAACCCCTTCGTCGTCGTCTCCGCGGCGCTGTCCTTTCTGTCGAGCACGACGACGCGCGGCAACGAGCGGGCGGTCGGCTACAACGCCTTCGATCTCCGCGGCGGCGTCGTCGTCGGTGTCACGCTTGCCGAGCGCTTCCGCCCCTACCTGCTTGGGCGCGCCTTCGGCGGCCCCGCGTTCTGGCGCTACGAAGGGGCCGCCAAGCAAGGGACCGACCTCTACCACGTGCAGATCGGTGGGGGCGCCTCGGTGGCGCTCGGCAAAGGCTGGGCGATCTACGCGGAGGGGGTCCCGCTCGGCGAGCGGGGCGTCTCCGGCGGGCTCTCCACATCGCTGTAATTTACACCGAGGTCGCGGCGCGCATCGACGCCACGAAGGCGGAGAGATCGCGTGCAGCCTGCACAGGATCACTCGCGTTGGCGACGATGCGGACGACCGCCGAACCGGAGATGACGCCGCGAGCGCCGGCAGCGACGGCCGCCCTCACATGGTCCGGTTTTGCGACGCCAAACCCGAGAAAGGGCGGCGGAGCCCCTCGTTCTTGCAGCGCTTTGAAGAGTTCTGCCGGCGGAGCGACCGACGCATCGACGCCGGTGACGCCGGACCGCGCGAGGCAATAGGTGTAGGCTGCACCTTCGCGCGCAACCGTCTCCAGCGTCGCGGCGGGGGCGTCCGGCGGCGCGAGCAAAACCGGTGCAAGCTGCACCGATCGCGCTGCGGCGGCGAAGGGGGCGATCTCGCCGCTCGGGACGTCGGCGACAAGGACCGAGTCGACGCCAGCCGCCGCTGCCGCCTCGTAGAAGCCGGCGCGCCCACCGGCGCCGCCAACAACGAGGCTCGCATAGGTCAAGAGGCCGATCGGAATCGCCGGGTGCTTCGCGCGAAATTGGCGCAAGATTTCGAAGGCTTTTGCCGTGGTGCTCCCGGCGGCGAGGGCGCGCACCGAGGCGGCCTGAATGACCGGCCCGTCGGCGACCGGGTCGGAAAACGGGAGGCCGACTTCAAGGGCATCGGCGCCCCCCGCAACGAGCGCCTCCAGGTAGCGGAGGCTGTCTGCGGCGTTCGGATCACCGACGACGAGGAACGGAACAAAGAGCGCGCGCGGGTCGCGAAAGCGTTCCGTGTATCGTGCAGCATTTCCACGGAGGTTCGCAGCGGTGTGAGGCGCGGTCGCGAGCGTGCGGGCCGGAGCTTCGATCGGCGGCGGAGGAGGAGGCAATTCACGGGCAAACGCCCGCGCGCGCTCGACGTCCTTGTCGCCGCGCCCCGAGAGGTTCACAAGGATGATCTGCTCGGTCGTCGCTGCTGCCGCCATTCGCTTGGCGTGGGCGAGCGCGTGCGCCGATTCGAAGGCGGGGAGGATCCCCTCGCAGCGCGCGAGCTCCTGGAAGGCGGCGAAGGCCTCCGCATCGGTGACGCCGACGTAGCTCGCCCGGCCGCTCTCCTGGAGATAGGCGTGTTCGGGGCCGACACCCGGGTAGTCGAGACCGGCAGAAATCGAATGAGTTTCCGTCACTTGCCCGTCATCATCCTGGAGGACGAAGGTCTCCGAGCCGTGAAGGATGCCCGGCCTGCCGCGCTGCAAGGTCGCGCCGTGGGCGCCGGAATCGAGGCCGTGGCCAGCCGCCTCGACGCCGATGAGGGCGACCGATGCATCCTGCACGAAATCGGCGAAGATCCCGATGGCGTTGCTGCCGCCACCGACGCAGGCGACCACGGCGTCCGGGAGGCGACCGAGACGCTCAAGCATCTGGGCACGCGCCTCTTTGCCGATGACCCGCTGGTACTCACGCACGATCCATGGGAACGGGTGGGGCCCGGCGACGGTACCCAGCAAATAATGGGTCGTCGCGTAGCTCGCCGACCAATCGCGCAGCGCTTCGTTGACGGCGTCTTTGAGCGTGCGACTTCCGGCGGTGACCGGAACGACCTCGGCCCCCATCAGCTCCATCCGAAAGACGTTCTGTTTCTGGCGCTCGACGTCGTCGGCCCCCATGTAAATGCGCACCGGCAGCCCGAGCAGGGCACCCGCAAGCGCGGTCGCGACGCCGTGCTGGCCGGCCCCAGTTTCAGCGATGAGGCGGGTCTTCCCCATCCTCCGTGCGAGGAGCGCCTGCCCAAGCACCTGATTGGTCTTGTGGGCACCGCCATGGAGCAAGTCTTCCCGTTTGAGGAAGATCCGCGCCTTCATCCCTTTGCCAAAGTTGCGGCATTCGTAAAGAGAGGTCGGGCGTCCCGCGTAGTCACGAAGCAGCGTCTGCAACTCTTCTTGAAAAGCAGGATCCTTCTCCGCTGCCAGGAAGGCCTCCTCAAGCTGCTTGAGCGCCGGCGCAAGAATTTCAGGAACATAGGCACCACCAAAGCGCCCAAAGCGACCATCGCGACCGAGATCGGTGTATTCCTCAAAGAAGCTCATCGTTGAATCCCTCGCCGTGACGGTTCGCGAAGTGCGTCGATCAATGCCACTATTTTTTCACGATCTTTGCAACCAACTGCCGACTCCAAACGGGAGCTAGCATCGAGGGCAAAAACGCCATCCCTGTAGGCGGCCCGCGCGTTCTCCGCGGAGATCCCCCCGGCGACGATGAAGGCGTCACGTGCAGGATGCACAGAAATACGTGCATGATCCCAGGAGATCCCCGAACCGCCAGCCCCGGTATCGAGGACGTAGCGATCGATCCCGGCCGGCAAGAGGGCGTCGAGATCGGCGGTAGCGCCATCGACGACCTGCCAAATCTCGACGGAGGACGGAAGCGCCGCCCGAAGAGCGTCGACGGGCGGAGGCTCGCCGTGGAGTTGCACCGCGCGGAGCCCGAAGGCGGCCACGTGGGCCGCGATTTCGGCCGCGGATGCGCCCCGAAAGACGCCGACACGCGGGCAGGACCATGCGGTTTGCACGTATTTTTCGGCATCGGCGAGCGGCACCCAGCGCGGCGTCTCTGGGACGAACACGAAGCCGGCATACGCGGCGCCCAACGCGGGGAGCGCGGCGACGTCTTCCGGGCGACGGAGGCCGCACACTTTGAGCCGCCCGAAGGCGAGCGCGCGGGCTGCGCCATGGACGTCACCGGCCCCCATCAGCGACGACCCGACCAAGAAGCCATCGACGCAGCGGCCAAGGCGCGCAACGTCGGCCCGGCTCGCGATCCCCGACTCGGAGATCAGGAGGCGGTCGTCGGGCACCTTGGAAGCGAGGCGCTCCGTTGTGGCGAGATCGGTCTTGAGCGTGCGCAAATCCCGATTGTTGATGCCGACGATCGGCGCATCGAGGCGAAGCGCGCGCGCAAGTTCGTCGTCGGTGTGGGCCTCGACAAGAGCGTCTATCCCCAGGGTTTTCGCACGTGCGAGCCCGGCAGCGACCTCCGCGTCGGTGAGCACCGACAGCATCAAGAGGACGGCATCGGCACCATACGCGTGCGCCTCGTCGATCTGCCAAAGGTCGACGACAAAATCTTTGCAAAGTACAGGCAAATCCGTTTTGGCACGCACCTCGCGAAGGATCTCGAAGCTCCCGCCAAAGAACGGCTCGTCGGTGAGGACGCTCAGCGCGTCGGCCACTCCCGTGTAGGCTGCAAGGATCTCGTCGACGTCTAGGGCGCTGCGAAGGACCCCTTGCGAGGGGCTCCCCTTCTTGACCTCCAGGATGAACGCGCAGTGCCGTGCCGATCGGCGGGCAAGGGCGCGGGCGAACCGATGATCGGCCGGGTGGGCCTCCGCGCGAGGAGGGAGCGCTCCGCAAGCTGCCTTCCGTGCGGCGACGTCGACGCGTTTCCGTGCGACGATTTTCTTTAGAACATCAGGCATTTCTGCAAGCGCGTTTCCGCGGTCGCCGGGCGGTACGTCGACGGACACGCGCGAAAAGAAGCGGCGGTGGGCGTCGAGAGCCCCCTTCGGCGCGCCGCTGGCGAGGAGGTCGCGGGCCTCCTTGACGCCGTCGGCGAAGGGGATTCCTCGGGCGAGGGCGAGGCTCGCCCCAGCGTTGAGCGCCACGGCGTCGGCCTGCGCGGCGCTCCCGGTGCCGGCGAGGATCTCCGTCAGGATCGCAGCATTCTCGACGGCATCGCCACCACGAAGGGCCGCGAGCGGGATCGGCGCAACGCCGGCGAGCGACGGGTCGAGGTGCCCGGCTGCAAATATGCCGTCGACGACCTCCACGAACTGCGTTTTTGCATGGGGGGCAACTTCATCGAGGCCGTCGCCGTGGACGACCTGCGCACGCACAACGCCAAGCGCCGCAAGCACCTCCGCGAGCGGGCGTAGGAAACGTGCGTCGAAGACGCCGACGAGCTGCGTCCGCGGAGCAGCCGGATTGAGCAGCGGTCCAAGGAGATTGAAAATGGTCCGCCGACCAAGGCCCTTCCGGACGCCTGCGACGTGACGAAAGCCAGAATGGTAGCGGGGCGCAAAGAGGAACGCGAACCGCGTTTCCTCGATCGCCTCTGCGGCACGCGCCGGCTCAAGTTCAATAGGAACTCCAAGAGCTTCAAGCACATCCGCCGACCCACACGCTGAGGTAACAGAGCGATTTCCGTGCTTGGCAACGGAGAGGCCCGCCGCTGCAAGAACAAACGCACTTGCTGTGGATAGGTTAATCGTCCCAAACCCATCCCCGCCGGTCCCACAAACGTCAATCACCGGGGTGCTCAATACAGGAAACGGCGTCGCCAGTGCGCGAGCGGCTCGGGCAGCGCCCAGGATCTCGGCAGTCGCCTCCCCCTTCTCTGCGAGGGCGAGGAGGAAGGGGGCAAGGACTTCGGGAGGGACCTCCCCGTGCAGAATCGCCGTGAAGAGTGCTTCCGCATTCGCCGCGTCGAGGCTCGATCCCTGCGTCATCCGCTCGGTCGCCGCAAGCAGGACGTCGAGATTCATGCCCCCTCCAGAACGTTGCGCAGAAGGCGATCGCCGTCGGGCGTCAGGATCGACTCGGGATGAAACTGAAGACCGATCTGACGCGCCTTCGGATCGCGGATCGCCATCGCCATCGGCGGCAGGCCGCCTGTCGTTAGGCGCGCCGAAATATGAAATCGTTCCGGAACGATACGCGTACAGAGCGAATGGTAGCGGGCGACCGGCATCGGCGATGGGAGTCCTGCGAAGGGGCCCGCCCCATCATGCTCCAGGAAGGATGCCTTCCCGTGAACGATCTCGCCGACCCCCTCCACCACCCCGCCCGCCTCCAGCACCATCGCTTGGTGGCCGAGGCAGACCCCGAGTACCGGGACACGGCCGCGGGCAAGTGTGAGCAGCGGAATTGTGCATCCTGCATCTTTCGGATGCCCGGGTCCCGGTGAGAGCACGATCAATGCGTCGTCTCGGAGCGCTTCGGAGAAAATACGCGCCGGCTCGGCGGTATTCCGGAGAACCCGGACGGTCGCTCCGAGCCGCTCAAAGCTCTCGGCAAGATTAAAAACAAACGAATCTTTGTTGTCGACGAGCAGCACCGTCCGCTTCATGGCTCACGCCCTTCCGCCAAGAAAGCTTCCGAAATTGCGATCGCTTCGAGGGTAGCCGCCGCTTTTCTTCGCGTTTCATCGGCCTCGAGTTGCGGCACAGAGTCGTGAACGACTCCTGCCCCCGCGCGGACGGTTGCGATCCCGTTCTCAACGACGGCCGAGCGAATGATGACCGCCGAATCGAAGGCACCGCGGCCGGTCGCGTAACCGATCGCCCCCCCGTAGGCGCCGCGGCGCGTCGCTTCGTGGACGCGGAGAAGTTCGAGGGCTCGTACCTTCGGCGCACCGACGAGGGTCCCCATGTTCATCGCGGCGGCGATCGCGTGGAAGGCGTCGAGGCCGGCGCGGAGGATGCCGGTGACGCCGGAAACGAGATGCATCACGTGGGAATAGCGCTCCACGACGAGGAGCGGCTGCACACGTCGGGTCCCCGTGCGGCAGACGCGCGCGAGGTCGTTCCGGGCAAGGTCGACAAGCATCATGTGCTCAGCGACCTCCTTGTGATCGAGGCGGAGGTCGGCCTCCACGCGATCATCCTCGTCGGGCGTCGCCCCACGACGCCGAGTCCCCGCGATCGGGCGGACGTGGATACGAAGGTCGGTAGCATTGGACCAGCCGTCGCCGCCGTCGGCCCGCGCCGGCTCCGGTGTGACGCGGATCGACGTCTCCGGCGAGGCGCCAAAAAGCGTAAAATCTTGGTCACATAGAAAGAACTGGTAGGGGCTCGGGTTTCGCTGCCGGAGGACCCGGTAGGCAGCGAGCGGGTCCGTGCAAGGTACACGGAACGAGCGCGAGGGGACAATCTGGAAGACGTCACCGGCCACGATGTGGGTCTTCATTGTCGCGACGATCGCCTCGTAGGCCCCATCGTCGAGGTCGAGGGCGGCTGCAACGCGCGTTGGAAGAGGCCCATTTGCCGCCAACGGCGCGGAGGCATCGGCGAGGTGCAACGCGTGGAGCGCCTCGCATTGGCGGACGAGTTCGGCGAGGCGCTGAGCGGCGTCGTTCACAACGGGGTCATTGGCGCCTTCCCCGTGGTGGAAGGCCGTGCACAAGATCTGCGTTTGACCGGCCCGAGGGTCGACAACGACCAGCGACTCGGCGAGGTAGTAGACGTAGTCAGGAACGGCGGTAACGTCCTCGCGGTAATCCGGAAGATCTTCGAACGCCCCGACAAAATCAAAGGACTGAAGACCACCAAGAAAGACCGAAAAAGGCCCAGCATCTTCCGTGACTGTTGCGCGGGTCAGGGCGCGCAACACGTCGAGCGGCGACGGGGCATGGAGACGCGCCTCCGCATCGGGGTCGGCGCAGCGAGGGAACTCGAGCATGAGGGCCCTCGGATCGTTCTCGACGACGAACGCGGCGAGTTCCTCGGCGAGGGCTGCGAGGATCGCGACGCCGGCCGGCGCACAGACCTCCACGCGGACGCGCGGCAGTCGACAGGCAACGCGCACGGCGGCGCCGACGAGCAACAGACTCTTTTGCGATCCCCGCTTCTGTTCGCCGCCTTCAGCGACACCACTCTCCAAAAACACTGTATTTGCTGCAGTTCCCCCCTTCGTGAGCGCCGCATGGAGGGCGACCGGCGGGAGCGAGAACGGCAAACTCCGGGTGCGCGGCGTTGCAAACAGCTTCATGGGAACTCCTTGCCGGCGACGGCGGCGATCGCTTCCAATTCCTGAGCGAGCTTCGCGAGCGCGGCTGGCAAGAGGCCGGTGACAAAGGCCCCGTCGGCACCGACGACGAGCGAGGCCTTCACGAGCGGCGCAATCCGGGAACGTCCCCCCGCCTCCGACGGATCGACGAAGACGGGAAGATGAGAACGCTCTTTCAAATAAGCGATCGCAGCAAAGTCGATACTCCGAGAGGCGGTCGGTTCAAATCCACGAATACCGCCGTCGACGAGGGCAACCTTCCCATTTCCTCCGGCAACGATCTGCTCGGCGGCGACGAGCAGTTCATCCAGCGTAGCCGCATCGCCGCGGCGGAGAAACACGGGGATTCCGCGAGCGGCGACAGCATCGAGGAGGCGGGCATCGCGCATCCGATCGCCGGGGACGACGAGGGCGCTCGCAGGTACCGTCGCCGCTTCGGGTGGGTACCCGACCGAAACGAGGGTTCCGTGGGGCTCGGCTTCAGCGTTTCGCGGGTACCCCAGGCTGCCGTCGACGATGAGGGTGAACCGTCCGCCGCCGATCGTGCGGGTGCCGACAGAAAAAACGGTATCGTGAGGGTGCACTTCGCGGCCGACCCGCGTGTAGGGCGCAAGAATCGGCTTGACCGCCTCGACGGCCGGGTCGGCGTCAAAGTGGAGCGCCGCGAGGGCCCGCTCATCGCCGATGGCGCCGAGGACCACACGCTCGGAGCCAGGCAAGTGAAGAGGGGTACATCCGGCGGCGGCGATGGCCGCGAGGATGCGATCGACGGTCGCCGAGGGCGCGTGGGGCTTAAGGACGATGATCATGGACAGTTCGTCGCGCCGGATGGGCACGATCCTCCAAATAAGGGAGTAACTTCAGCCGTTTCTTTTGCGACGCCGACGGACCCTTCGCGGGCGCGAGACAGCTGTCTCAGCGCACAAAGGAAGCCGTCGGCCCCCGCCAGCGCCACGCGCACGCCGTCGCAGCAGCGAACGACGGGGGCACCGGAGGGGAAACGTGAATCACGGAGCGAGGGTGACGAAGGGGACGCGTCGCGTCAACGAAAACCACCATGCAGTCTGCACCTTTTGGGTCGTCTCCGACCCTGAACGGGGCTTCTCCCAGCCCGGCGCCGCAGAACGCACCGCGTCTTTTGTCTCCACGCGTGGCGCGGGTCTGTTAGCAGGCCGACCATGATCCGGTCTGATTTTGCGCCCCTCGTCGGGCCCGCCCTCACCGAGGCGCTCGACGCCAAGGGCTACGCCACGCTCACCCCCGTCCAAGGGGCAGTGCTGACGTCCACCCACGACGGACGCGACCTTCGCATTACCTCACAGACCGGTTCGGGCAAGACGGTCGCCATCGGGCTCGCCATGCGCGCCCATCTCCTCGCCGCCGGCGAACCGCTTACCATCACTCGCGAAAACGGCGTAAAGGCGGCCCGCCCCCGGGCGCTGGTCGTCGTCCCCACCCGCGAGCTCGCCAAACAGGTCGAGGAAGAACTCGCCTGGCTGTACTCAAAAGCGCAAGTGCGCGTCGTCTCCGTCACCGGCGGCGCCGTCTACCGCTTGGAGCACCGCGCCCTCGCCGCCGGCCCTGGCATCGTCGTCGGCACCCCTGGCCGCCTCCTCGACCACCTCGATCAAGGGACGATTGATCCTTCCGGCGTCGCCGTGGTCGTCTTCGACGAAGCCGACCGAATGCTCGATCTCGGCTTCCGGGACGATCTTTTGAAGATCGTCAGCCTTACGCCGAAGAATCGTTTGACGCACCTCTGCTCCGCGACCTTCCCGCGCGATGTGAAATACCTCGCCGATCGCGTCCAGAACGACCCGGTCCACGTCGAAGGTACGCCCCTCGGAAGCGTAAACAAGTCGATCGAGCACGTCATTCACCTCGTCGATCCCGCCGAGCGGATCGATGCGATCGTGAATCTGCTCCTCGCAGCAACCGACTTTCAAACGCTCATCTTCGCGAAAACTCGCGCCGACGTTGCCGAGATTACCGCGCGCCTGGGAGACGCCGGCTTCCAGGTCGGTTCGCTCTCGGGCGAGATGGAACAGTCCCAGCGAAACCGTGCGCTAGCCGCCTTCAAAAAGGGCAAGATGCATGCGCTCGTCGCGACCGACGTCGCCGCGCGAGGCATCGACGTTCAGGACATCGGCCAGGTCATTATGGTCGACCCGCCGACCGACCCCGACACGTACACGCACCGAAGTGGACGAACGGGGCGCGCCGGCCGGAGCGGTCGTTCGCTGCTGATTGTTCCGCCGTTCGCCCAGCAGAAGGCCTTGTTCTTGTTGGCTCGTGCCGGCGTCCGCCCCGCCGTCGAGCCGATCCCGACTGCAACGTCGATCCGCGATGCGATGGACGAGCGGCTCTTCAAGGCGCTCACCGACAGCGACGACGCTGGCGCAAGCGGCCTCCCGACGATCGTCGACGACCGCGCCCGCGAGCTCGCCAAGCGTATCCTGGCGACCGAAGGGGCCGACGAGGCACTTGCCCGGCTCATCGCGAAGACCCGCGCGTCGGGGCCGTCGGAACCGCGGGAAATTCGAGCAGTTGCGTCGCCGGCTCTCCGAAAGTACCGCGACGCCGAGACCGGCGGCGAGGTCGCGCGACCGGGAAAAGGGCCGAACCCAGACGCCCACAAAGGGGCGTGGGTCCCCTTCCGGGTCTCCTACGGCCGCGAGCACGGCGCCGACAACCGTCGGCTGCTCGCCATCGCCTGCCGCCGCGGTGGCGTCCACAGCACGTCGATCGGGACGATCAAGGTCTTCCGGACCCACGCGGTGATCGAGATCGCCGATAACGTTTCGGACGGCTTCGAAAAAGCGTCGGGGCAACCCGATCCGCGGGACCCGCGCGTTCGCTTCAAGCGCCACCTCGATGAGCCGCCGGCCGGCGGCTACGACGGTTCCGGGGATCGCGGACCGTCGGAAGCGCGGGAACGGCCGGCGCCGGTCGTCGACGTCGACCGCATCGACCTTGCCGACACGACGGCCACGGAGACGCCGATCGTCCCCCGCGAACGTCCGTCGACGGCGACCCTGGAAGTCCGGAGCTACCGAACGCCCGAATTCGTTGCGGAAGCGGTCACGGAAGCGCCCCGCGCCCCCCGGCCGCCGCGCCCCTCTTTTGGCGACGCCCCGCGCGCCCCGCGCCCCGCTTTCGGCAGCGACGGACCGCGCCCGCGGACGCCCCGAAGCTTCGACGGCGCCCCCCACGGCCGGATGTTTGACGGTCCGCGCCCGCCGCGTACCTTCGATGGCCCGCGCCCGCCGCGTACCTTCGATGGCCCGCGCCCCTTCGACAACGACGCGCCGCGACCGGCACGGACCTTTGATCGCGACGCACCCCGCCCGGCACGCACCTTTGACAAAGATGCACCCCGCCCGGCACGCACCTTTGACAAAGATGCACCCCGCCCGGCGCGCACGTTTGACAAAGACGCACCGCGCCCGGTACGCACCTTTGACAAAGACGCACCGAAGGCCCCCCGTCGCATTGTCGGCACGGAAGCACCGCCGTCAAAGCCCGCCAAGAAGGCCCCCGCCAAAAAGCCGGTTACCGGCGGCGAAGAGCGCCCGAAGAAGCGGACCTGGTGACCTTCCGCCTTCGCTGAAACGAAGAAGCCCCCGAGATTTCTCGGGGGCTTCCTTCGTTTCGTTGGAGCCGTCAGGAGCTCACTTCACATCGAAGGCCTGGACGACATTTCCATTGAAGTTCGGAACAAGGATGCGATTGCGCTTGGAATCGAAGCCGATATCGGCCGGGGTCTTCGTCCCCACGATCACTGCCGTTGCGCCAGCACCAGCTCCGTCGCTCGCGAAGACCGAAGCCCCCTCCCAGCTCGCTACGAAAAACTTGCCGCCGAAGGAAACGATGCCGTCGAGGCTCCCCTTCGGGAACTTGACCGCCCCGGTCTTTGTGCCTTTTTCATCCAGCTTGTAGAGTTCGCCGGAGCCGAAGGTCACGACGACAACGTTCTTTCCGTCGACGACGAGGCCGTTCGGGTGGCCAAGTTCTTCCCCCTTCGCGAAGGCCTTCGCCTTCCCCTTCTCGATCACCCAAACGGCGTCGGTTTTTGTCGGTTCAATTCCCTTTTCAGAGATCTTGATACCCGAGTCAGAAACGTAGATCTTCCCATCAGCGCTCGCGGCGATGTCGTTCGCGAAGGTGGCCCCTTCGAGCTTGATCTCCCCCTTCGCTGCGCCGGTCTTCGCGTCAAACATCCGGACCGTCGAGATGTCGGCCACGTAGAGAACCCCCTTCACGATCGCCATCCCCTTCGGCGCGTCGAGGGTCACCTTGTTCTTCCCGCCCTCAATCCACTTTTCCGCCTTGATCTTTCCATCCGGCGTCAGCTCGGAAATGAAGCCGTTGTTGTCGACGGCTCCGGGCATTCCGTTGACGTTCGAGACGAGGTAGCGGTCGTTGGCGGCGTCATAGAGGACGCTCTCCGGCGTCGAGAAGGGGCCGGTGAAGGTGACGGCCGCCTTCGTCGGCTCCGGCTCGACCGGCTTCTCAAGCTTCGGCTCCACGCTCGGGGCCGTTGAAGCGCTCGGGGCTGCCGTCACCGTCGGCAGCGCCGTCGCCGAGATCTCGGGGGCCGGCGTGGCGGCGGGCTTCGGGTCTCCTCCGCAGGCGACTGCGAAGAGAGCGACGGAGGCGGAGAGGAGGGCAAATGAGCGAGACATTTGAAATTTCCTTAGCAGGGAGGAGGTGTCGACGACCGCAAGGCGCGGTGCCGCCGGAAATGCCCCGTTCTCGAAGAAAGGGGAAGTGTTTTTCCGCGCCTGCTTGGACGAAACAAGCAATGACGCCGCAAGCTCTTCCGAGGTTGCGGCGTCCGGCGAGTGTTGGATGACCTTCCGCGAACGTGGTTCCGCGAGCGACGACGAAACGGCGAGGTCACCAGTGAATTACTGCCCCTGCGAGAGAGACCTTTCGCCCGTCGGTCAACGTCACCTCGGTTCCATTCGTGCGCCAGTCGTGGTCGTAGGTCTTGTAGACGGTGCTCGTCTTAAACGCAGTTCCTCGGTCGGACGAGGTTGCATAACGTCCGTTTCCAAAGGACGCGTCGACGTCGTAGCGAACGCTGGCGATCGACGCGAGGAGCGACGCGGGCGCGGAGAGCGCGAGTTGAAAACGGGCGCCGTTAGCCGGGTCGTGAATCGCGACCGCGTGCACCGTCGTGTCGTTCACCGGGCCGGCACTCGCCGGATCGGGCGTCGGATCGGGCGTCGGATCGGGCGTCGGATCGGGCGGGGTTGGAGACGGGCCGCCCGAGTCGACCGTCGTCACCCCTTGGTAGGAAATACTCCGAATTGCTAGGAAATAGCAGCTTGAAGACTTGCAATAGTCGAGCGGTAGCTTCCCGTAGCCATGGTCGCCGAAGCTCTCCCCCCAGGAGTTCTTGAAGAGCAGATACCCGCCGCCGGCGTAGCTTGCGTCGCGGACGAAGCCGGTCACGGCGACGGCGTGCCCCCCGCGACGTCGTCCGGCGGGGAGCGGGACGCGGCCATCGGCAGAGGCGCCAAAGTTGTTGAAGGTGCTGATGCCGATCACGAGCGGGTGGCCGGCGGCGAGCTCGCCGAGCACCTCGTCGCGGGTCTCCGGCGCCGCGTAGGAGACGACCTTCGCAAGGCGCTGGGACGTGTAGTTGGCAACCGGGTTCCCGTAGTAGGGCCACGCCGACTCGGGGGCGATCGAAACCTTCGACGCCGTCTTTACGGAAGTGAGCATTTCATAGCGACGGTACGATTGATAATGATCAATCTCCGAAAGATCCGCGGAAACACTCAGCTTCTGTTTCGCCAAATTTTCAATCGCGGCAATCGTTGCAAACGCCGTACACCAGCCGCGTGAGCCCTGCCCTTTTATCGGCGAATCGAAGGCGCGTAGCGAGATTGTTTGCTGATCCGCACGTAATGCGCCTTGGTCGAAGTCGGCTTCAGGAAGCCCCGCACCGAGCTCAAGGGATTCCTGGGTAACGAGACTGTCGTCCCCTTCCACTACGGTTTCAAAATCCCCGTCCTCCGCCGCACAACCTCCAAGAGCGAGTGCAGCGAGCAGCGTCACAGACCCAAGAATGAGGGGGAACTTCGGGGTGCGGGTGTTCATGTCGGCTCGCCGTACACGTTCTGTGCCGGGGTGTCGGACAGCCGCATCAACTGTAGGCACTAGGCGCCAAGTTCGGGCAAGCACGCACATTTCCTTTCGGTTTCCGCCGGGCGGGCGCCCCAGCCGGTACCCAACGGAGACGGGAGCCTGGGGCATCCATTCCCCAGCCCCTGGTCCCCCCTCAGCCCGGTGTCGGAAACGCGCAAGACGGACGGATTGACGCGATGCACAATTTCCCTAGCCTGGAGCCATGACCGCTGCACCCGCGCCTGTGCTCGCCGTTTCCTCACCGCCTTCCGCGATCCCCGCCCTCGAACGGACGTTGGCCATCCTCAACGGCGCCGTCGGCGACTATCTGGATCGCCGCGGAAACGGGCTCGCGACGCCGTTCGGAGCGGTCCTGCCGTCGCAGGCGGGCCGGCCGATCCCGGCCACAACGGAAGGCTTCGCAGAAGCCTTTCCCGCCGCCTCTTCGCGGGTCGTCGTGCTGCTTCACGGGCTGATGTGTACCGAACTCGACTGGCAGTACGTCGTCGACGACCAGCCGACCGACTACGGCATCTCATTTGCAAAAGACTTCGCAGCGACGCCGGTCTACGTGCGCTACAACACCGGTCTTTCTATCCCCGAAAATGGCGCACACCTCTCATCTTTTCTCGAGAAGCTTGTCGCCCAGTTTCCAGTCCCCGTCGAAGAGATCGTCCTCCTCGGGTTCAGCATGGGCGGGCTCGTCGTTCGCAGCGCCTGCCACGTCGCAGCAACAGCTTCGAAGCCGCCTGGGTGGCTTTCACTTGTAACATCATGCTTTTACGTCGGAACCCCTCATCGTGGTGCCCCTCTGGAGCGCCTCGGCCGTCTCGCAACGCGCCTCCTCGGACGTATCCCCGATCCCTACGTGCGGTTGGCGGCAACTCTTGGAGACCTCCGAAGTGCCGGGATTAAAGACCTCGGAGATGCCGATTTGACGAACGAACACAGCCTCCAGGAGAAGCGCCTGACGCTTCTTGAGAATCCCGCCCACCCGGTTCCGCTCCTCCCCGCATTGAAGCACCACTTCATCGCAGGGACGCTCTCCGAAGATCCGCTTCTTTCGCGCGTTGTGGGGGACGTCATGGTGCCGATCACGAGCGCAACCCACGGGCAGACCGCCCCCGGGCCGGGTGGCGTCGGTGTGGGCCATGCCGTAGCCATCTTGGCGCGACGGGCCGACGGCAGCCGGATGGCGCATATGGACCTCGCCCACGATCGGCAGGTATACGACCAGATTCATGCATGGTACACCGACGCTGGAGTTGCAGGATGAACGAAGAGACCGATCGCGCTGACGGACCGACGCACAAACGACCGATTTCGCTCGGAGAACAGCGCCTTCGCGGGTCTCTCGATCTGGTGCACGATGCCGTCGAGCACGGCTCGCGCGCCATCGAAGACATCCACCTCGCCACAGCGGCTCGCCCCTTCGAACTTCTGGATCGCGTCCCGCCGATCGCAGCGCCGGTCCGCGCCGTGCGCGCCATCCACGACGCGACGGTCACGTTCAGCTACGGGATGGTCCGCCTCGTGACCACCGCCGTGGTGACGACCGCCCACTCGGTCCTCGACGTTGTCGCCCGCTGACCGAGATCGCGGAACGAAACGGCCGAAATCGCAGTAGAGTCCCCGCCGCATGGAGCCCGACCGTTTCGAGACTTCGCCGACGGCTGCCCCGCGGTCGGATCGACCTGCCGGCGACGGCGGTGGCGGCAGTCAGGGCCGAATTTCAACGTCGCGGATCGCCAATGGTACCGAAATTGGTGGTGATTTTGTGATCGAGCGCCCCCTCGCCGAGGGGGGTATGGGGGCTGTATACGTCGCGCTTCAGCGGTCCACCGGCGTACGCCGAGCGCTCAAGGTGATGCATGAAACGCTCTCCTTCGACGAATCGCTGACGAAGCGCTTCCGGCGTGAAGCGGAACTCGCGGCGACCGTCGAGAGCGATCATGTGGTGAAGGTCCTCACCGCCGGCCACGACGCAACGCTCAACGTCGCGTATTTGGTCATGGAACTGCTCGCCGGCGCCTCACTGGCGCGCGGGCTTGACACCCTCGCCCCGCTCTCCCCGGCGATGACGTCGGCGATCCTTACCCAGGTGGCCCACGGCCTCGGCGCCGCCGGCGACCTCGGGATCGTCCATCGCGACGTCAAACCGGAGAACATCTTTCTCTGCCGGGCGAGCAGCGCAACGGCGCCGTTCTTCGTGAAATTGCTCGATTTCGGCGTTGCAAAGGACGTCAAACACGCGTCGCGGGTCGGCACGCAAGCGGTAGGTACCCCCTTTTGGCTCGCCCCCGAGCAGACCGAATCGGAGCCCCACCTCTCACCGGCGACCGACGTCTGGCCGTTTGGACTGGTGGCGTATGCGTGCCTCGTCGGCAGACCTTTCTGGAAATCGGCAGGAAGTGCAAGCAACTCCACGCCGGCCGCCTTCCTCCGCGAGCTCCTGCTTGAGCCGATCCCGACGCCGTCGGTCCGCGCCCGCGAGCACGGCATCGCGCTGCCCGATGGCTTCGACGCTTGGTTTGCTCGCTGCGTCGATCGGGACCCTTCCAAGCGCTTTCCGGAAGCGCGCATCGCCGCACGGGTGTTTGCCGAGACGGTGGCTGCGCCGCAGCCACTTGCCGGCGAAACCGATCGTCTTGTTCAATACTTACGTGAGGAAGCGGCGCAGACGAGCAGCAGCTACATCGGGTTCGAACCGACGATCGCCACGCCGAATCCCCTCCAAGAACGACCGAGCCTTCCGGAGCGCTTTGGAACGGCGCCGAGCGGCGAACGCCCTCCGGCCTCGCGGGGCGGGACGGTGAACACCTTCTCCGCCCCCGCGCTCCCGGCCGCGGTCCTCCGGCCGCGCGCCGACGCCCCCGAAACTGGGCCGATTCCGATGAGCGAGCCGGTTCCGAAGAGCCTGTATGTGGTCGGTGCCGTCGTCGCGATCGCCTGCGTGGCGGCGCTCGTCTGGCCCCGGGGGCCAAAGCCACCGATCGCCACGGCGACGAAGGAAGTCCATGGGTTACGCGCGGGGAACTACCTCTGCCGCCTCGCCCCGACCGACGACTTCAACGTCCCTTGCGTCCTGACCGCCAAGAGCGATGAAAAGCTCGAAATGACGGTCAATGCCTCCACGGCGACCTGTTACGTCACCATCCGTCGCGGCGACGGAAACGCGCCTCCGTCGGCGACCGGCTTCTGCAACCGGGAGCGCGGTATCGGTGCGGCAGGCATGCAGGTCCATGGCCCCGTCCGCCTCTCCGAGGCGGAAACCTATGAAATTCCGAAGCATGGCGCCGACGACATCGCCCTCAGCTTCCGCGGCCCCATCGCAAAATAAAGTCTCTACGACCCTTATAAAGAGTCATTGGGACTCTTTATTTAGAGCGTCGCGACGAGCTCTTCCGGGACCCCAAACCGCAGGAGCGCTTCCCGGAAGTCGCTCGCGAGGGGGGCGTGGACGGTGATCGGAGACGGATCGTGGGGCGGCCCTGGAAGCGTGATCGAGGCCGCATGAAGGCCGAGGCGCACGAGCCCCCCCTCCTCGCGGACCTTCCGTGTAAACCAGCCGGTGCCGTAGTTTGTGTCGCCAGCGATCGGGTGGCGGAGGTGGGCGAGGTGCCTACGAATCTGATGGAATTTCCCGGTTCTTGGCCGGGCCTCCACGAGGCAAAACCACTCGCCGGCGTGCAGGAGGCGAAAGTCGGTGACCGCCATCACGCGCTCCTTCCCCTCCGCTTTTGGGATCGCGTACTCGACGTGGGCCTCCGCCGGCATCGTCCCGCGAGCGAGTGCATAATACACTTTTTCGACGCGCCCTTCGTCGAAGGCGGTCCGGTAGCTCCGGGCGGCGTCTTCCGTGAGCGCGAACGCGAGAGCGCCGCTCGTCCCCCGATCGAGGCGGTGGACCGGGTACACGTAAGCGGCAGTCGTGTTCTCCGCTTCCTCACCTACGGTAGTTTCGGGCGGGCGAGAAGCTGCTGATCTTTCAGCATGTTCTGGCGCGTCGGCGGCCGAGCGTTCCGCGTCAAGGAGCGCCTGGAGGGTGTCTCGGGCGCGCATCATGGCGACGTCGCGATCGGGGGCGAGCTCGGTCCGGTGGGTCAGGAGCCCGGCCGGCTTGTCGACGACCAAGAGCTCGGCGTCGCGGTGGAGGATCGGAATCACGGGGCCAGGCTGAACACGTCGGTGCCGGGAGAGAAAGTGCTACCGTCGCCGCAATGCAGGAATCGGTGGCGTTCCCGCGCGGAATCTGGACGCTCCTGGCCTGCGTGCCGGTGGCGTGTACCGCACCGTTCGTCCACGCATCACCGTGGTTAACCGCTCGTCTTTTTGAGAGTTTTGCGCGCTCCGAATGGGAGAGCATGCTCGACCTCCGCGAGGCAGCCGCGCGGACGCCTTCGGCGGAGCGGGCGGCACGCTACCTGGCGCACGCCGCCGACGAAATGCGCCACACACGAATGTTCGCCAAGCGCGCCGAGGAGCTGGGGCACGTCGCGGAGGACGTCGGGAGCCGCGTCCCCTTCGGCGACCCCTCGCGGGTCGAGGCCCAGGTGGCGCCGACCGGTCTCGGCCAACGCGAAGAGCTTGAATTTTTAGCATTTGTTCATCACGGCGAGGCACGCGCCCTCGCCCAGCTCGAGACCCGGATTGCGATCCTCGACGCCGCCGGCGACCCGCGCAGCGCCGCCCTGTGCCGCCGCGTGGCCGAAGACGAACGGAACCACGCCGCGTATACCTGGGAACTCCTTGTGGAACTTTCCGGCGCGCCCGGTGCGGCCCGGCGTGCGCTCCTTCGTGCGCAGGCGGGCGAGGTCGTCCCGTTGTGGCGTGCCGCCGGGGGGACGCTGACGGCGCCGCTCTTTTCGCTGCTCGCGATCGCTCTCTATTTCCTCGCCGGGCCGGTCGCCGCGCTCTCCCTCGCCGGACGGCGTGAGCCCCCGGAAGCGCTTCCGCCCCGATGAGCGCGATCCTCGGTGTTTCCGCGCTCTTCCACGATGCCGCCGCCGCCCTGCTCATCGACGGCGAGGTCGTCGCCGCGGTCGCCGAGGAGCGCCTTTCCCGGAAAAAGGGGGACGCCGCACTCCCGAAACGCGCCATCGCGTGGTGCCTCGCCGAGGCGGGCATATCGGGGGATGCCCTCGACGCCGTCGTCTTCCATGAGAACCCGATCGCCCGCGCCTCACGGGTGTTCGTCGATTGCTTTCGGAACTTTCCAGAATCTTTTCGGCAGTTTCCCGTGGCCCTTCGCGAAGAGCTCGGAACCAAGTTGTGGGTCCTCGATGACCTCGCCGCCGCCGCCGGCGCCCCCCGCGAGAAGGTGTACCCGGGTGATCATCATGCGAGCCATGCCGCCTACGCGTTCTACGCGAGCGGAGCCGACGACGCCGCGGTGCTCACCGTCGACGGCGTTGGCGAACGCCTGTCGACAGCCGGCTACCTCGCATCCCGCACGACAGGCCTCTCCACCCCGCTTTTTCAAACCAATTTTCCCCATTCGCTCGGCCTTTTTTATGCAGCATTTGCGGCTCTGCTAGGCTTTGAAGTCAACGAGGGCGAATACAAGTTCATGGGGCTCGCTGCGTTTGGGGAGCCTCGCTTCAAAGCCGAGATCGCCAAGCTCGCGGCGGTGACCGCGGACGGTTCCGTCCGGCTGGATCGTCGCTATTTTGCCTACGAAACAGGCACTTCCGTCGGCTATTCGGCGCGCATGATCGCCGAGTTTGGCGAGGCACGCCAGCCTGGCATGCCTTGGGAACTCGGCGACGCGCGCGATCGACGCTACGCCGATCTGGCAGCATCCGTCCAAGAAGTCCTCGAGGATCGGCTCCTTGATTTGGCAAGAATTCTGAGATAGAAGACGAAGTCCAATACGCTTTGTATCGCCGGTGGCGTCGCCCTGAATGCGGTAGCGATTGGCCGCCTCGTCCGCGAAAGTGGCTTTGAGAACGTCTTCGTCCCGCCGGGGGCCGACGACGCCGGTTCGGCCATTGGTGCAGCCTACAGCCATTATGTGCGTAGCCAGGGGGTCGCTCCAAAGCCGCTCCGCGACGCGTTTCTCGGCCCCGCCATCGACCGGCAACGGGCGGCAGCGCTCGCAGAAGCCTTCGGCCTTTCCGTCGCCATTAGCGACGCCGCCGAGGCCTACGTCGCCCGTGCGATTGCTGCAGGGAAAATCGTGGCGCTCGCCACGGGGCGCGCCGAATTCGGGCCGCGGGCGCTTGGCCACCGCTCGCTCCTGGCGCCGCCGGGCCCCGCCTCGATACGGGAGGCGCTCAATCGGGCCGTCAAGCACCGTGAGCCGTTCCGCCCTTTCGCGCCGTTGACGCGGGACGAAGACGCAGCCGCCTGGTTCGGTGCCCCGCCGGACGCAACGACACGATTTATGACAGGACTTCGGCATGTTCCGCCGGTACCGACCGGCTACCGCGAAGACGCCCTCGCGGCGGTCACCCATGTCGACGGCACGGCCCGCCTGCAGACCGTCGGCGAAGGCTTTGTCTACCGGGTCCTCGGCGAACTTGCAGCGCTTGGGTTGCCGCCGGTCGTGCTCAACACATCGCTCAACGGCCGGCGCGAGCCGATTTGCACGCGCGCCGAAGATGTGGTCGCCTTCTTCCGCGATTCCCAAGTCGACGTACTCGTCGTCGAAAACCTCATCATTACGCGCCGATGAACCTTCTGAGCCGCCTCAAGACCCTCCGGTCGCTCCTCGCTTACGTGGGGCGCGACTACCCTTACTTCGTCGTCCCGCTGGCGCTCGTGCTCCTCGCCGCCATCGGGCTGCTCCTCGCAACCGGCGGCGCAAGCTTCCTCGCGCCGTTCTTTTACGCGATCTTCTGAGGGCTTACCGGCGCGGCCTCAGGGGCCGAGCGCCTCAATTTCCGCTTCCAAGCGCTCCCACTCGGCGACGAACGCATCGACCTGGGCGGCCAGGTCCTTGTCTTCCTTCTCGAGGGCAGCGAGGACGTCGGCGGGGGTCTTCTCGAAGAACCCTTCGGCGGCATAGCCGTCGGTGATCGCTTTGCGCCGCGCTTCAGCGACTTCCATGGCGGCGAGCACCTTGTCCCGCTTCACCGGGAGGTCGCGCTTTCGGTTGCGAAGCTTCTTTTGCTCTTCCCAACTGAGCGCCGCCGATTCCCCTTTTGATTCAGCCTTCGCAGCCTCTTTCGCTTTGAGGACGACGCGATCCCCATCGAGGTGGTCTTCCCCCTGGCGAGAAAGGTATTCGTCATAGGTTCCGGGAAAGTCCCGCGGCCCCGTCGGCGTGAGTTCGAAGATACGCGTCGCCACCGAAGCGACGAACGCGCGATCGTGGGAGACGAAGATCACCGTCCCATCAAAGGCCTTAAGCGCATCGGTCAATGCATCGATCGCTTCCATGTCGAGGTGGTTCGTCGGCTCGTCAAGGACGAGCACGTTCGGACGTTTCACCATGATTCGACAGAAGACGAGCCGCGCGGCCTCGCCGCCGGAGAGGGCGCCGACCGGCTTGGTGACGTCCTCGCCGCTGAAGAGCACGCGCCCAAGCTGGCCGCGCACGTAAGTCGTCGCCGCCTGCGGGATGTCGTTCCAAACGACGTCCAGCGGGGTCGCCTTGGGATCGGGGAGCAGGTCTTTGTGATCTTGCGCGAAATAACCAATGCGGGTTTCGTGGCCCCACGCGACGGTCCCTTCGTCGCTCGGCGTCTCCCCGACGAGGACCTTCAGCAGCGTCGATTTCCCGAGCCCGTTCGGCCCGATGATGGCGACCTTTTCGCCACGACGGATGGTAAGCCCCACGTTTGTAAGGACTTTCTTCTCCCCGTACGCCTTCGCTAGCTTCTCGGCAGTAAGCACGTCGCGACCGCTCGGTCGCTCGGCTTCGAAGCGGAAGTGAGGGGTACGACGGTTCGTCGCGGCGAGCTCTTCGACCTCGATCTTTTCGATCTGTTTCAGGCGGCTCTGGGCCTGTTTCGCCTTTGTCGCTTTCGCTCCGAAGCGGTCGACGAAGGCTCGCTTTTCGGCAATTTTTGCTTCTGCACGGGCAACTTCCGCCTCTTTGCGTTCGCGAATTGCCTGTTTGTTGGCGACGAAGGCCGTATAATTGCCCGTATAGATCGTGACGGTGCCGTAGTCGACGTCGAGAATGTGCGTCGCGGTCGCGTCGAGGAAGCGTCGATCGTGGGAAATGACGATCGCGCAACCGGTGTATCCTGCAAGGAACCGCTCGAGCCACCGAATCGAGAGGATATCGAGGTGGTTCGTCGGCTCGTCGAGCATGAGCAGGTCGGGGCCGCCGAGGAGGACCTGAGCGAGGAGCACGCGAAGCTTAAACCCGCCAGAAAGCTCACCGAGCGGGCGCTCGTGGGTCGCGATCGGGAGGCCGAGTCCTTCGAGGATCGCCGTCGCGCGCGCACGAAGCGTGTATCCATCATGCATCGCGATGCGCTCTTCTAGAGCGACAACTTGGCTTGCATCGCCATGCCCCTCTTCCAGCGCCGCCTTCTCCTGCATCGCCCCCCAGACGACGGTATCGCCGGCCATGGTGAGGTCGATCACAAGGGAGGCGTCGTCGAGGAAACGATCTTGGCGAAGCACGCTCATACGCGTGTTCGCCGCAATCATCACATGCCCCTCCGACGCCTCTTCGTCGCTGCACAGAATCCGGAGAAACGTAGATTTGCCCGCGCCGTTGGCGCCGACGAGCCCGTAACGCGAGCCTCGATTGAGCTGCAGGGAGACATCCTCAAAAAGGACGCGACCGCCGTAGGACTTTCCAAGCTTCGACGTGGCAAGCATCTAACGTTCTCCGAGTGCGCAAGAAAAGCGCGTGATTCCAGCGAGTTTCAGCGTGCGGACGGGCCGCGCGGACCGCCACCGCCGCGGTGTCCGCGAGGGTGGTTGGACGTGGCCGGGCGCGCGCCGGGGGCTACGGGGGCGTTGGGTACCGCTCCGTTGGGGCGGGCGGGACGTGCCGGGGAGCCGGCCGGGGCTGCGGCGATCGGGCGACCCCCGATGGGGCGCGCTTCGGGACGACCACCGAGGCCGGAGCGCGCACCGGGTCGCGATCCGGATCCCGGGCGCCCCTGATTGCCACCGCGGCCGCGGCCGCCAGACTCGCGCGGCGGACGGGCATCGGGATCAGAAGCGGCGGCGGTACGAGCGAAGGCCTCCGCTGCGCGACGGTCCGAACCGGGGATTCCCGAGGGAATACCGAGCGGTGACGGATACGGGTGCTCAGCGATGACGTCAATCTTCCGACGAATCAGCTTCTCGATGTCGCGGAGGTAGGGGCGCTCTTCGGCCTCGCAGAACGAGATCGCGCGACCGGAGGCCCCGGCGCGACCGGTGCGGCCGATCCGGTGGACGTAGCTCTCGGGGATGTTCGGCAGCTCGTAGTTAACGACGAAGGCGAGGCCGTCGATGTCGATGCCGCGGGCGGCGATGTCGGTCGCGACGAGGACGCGGATCTCCGAGGCCTTGAAGCCATCGAGGGCGCGTTCGCGGGCGTTCTGGGATTTGTTGCCGTGAATGGCTGCGGCGGCAATGCCGAGTTTTTCGAGGTGCTCGACGACCCGGTTCGCGCCGTGCTTCGTGCGCGTGAAGACGAGCGCGCGCTCGATATTCTCGTCTTTGAGGACGGAGACGAGGAGGTGGCGCTTGTCCGCCTTCTCCACGAAGTACATCCGTTGATCGATGGTCTCTGCCGTCGATGCGACCGGGGTGACGGCGACCTCGACGGGATTCGTCAAAATGTTCTTCGAAAGCGCGCGGATGTCGTCGGGCATCGTCGCCGAAAAGAACAACGTCTGACGGACTTTAGGGACGAGCGCGGCGATCTTCCGGACGTCGTGGATGAACCCCATATCGAGCATCCGATCGGCCTCGTCGAGGACGAAGACGGTCAAATCGGAGAGCGTAAGCGCGCGCTGCCCAAGCAGATCGAGAAGACGCCCCGGCGTTGCGACGAGAATGTCGACGCCGCGACCGAGTTCGGTGATCTGGCGATTGATGTTTACGCCGCCGAAAACAACCGCCGAACGAAACCCGGTAAACTTCCCGTAGGTCTCGAAGCTCTCGTGAATTTGTGCGGCGAGCTCTCGCGTCGGCGAGAGGACGAGTACGCGGAGCTTCCGGCGCCCGGGCGCTGCGTCGCCACGGCCCGCCGGCTTTCCGGCGAGGGAGACGTCTTCCCGTTTCGCCTTGGCGAGGAGCAGGCGCTCAAGGATCGGGAGCGCGAAGGCGGCGGTCTTCCCGGTGCCGGTCTGTGCGCACCCGAGGAGGTCACGGCCGGCGACCACATCGGGGATCGCCTTCTGCTGAATGGGGGTCGGCGTATCGTAGCCGGCATCACGAACGGCGCGGAGAATCGGCTCGGAGAGCGCGAAATCAGAAAATTGCATGCGGAAGTTTCGGTCTTTTCGACGACGCCTTTTGAGGGGACGTGGGGCTCAAAGCCAGGTTTTCTCCTGGTGAGCCGCGCGGTAGAGGCGCCCCGGCGTCGATGGGCGCGCTCGGCGCTCCCGGAGAGGGAGCGCGTCCGCCCGAGGTCCCGCCGACGGAAGGTCGAAGAGTCGCAAGCGGTTCGCTACGCCTCCTGGCACATTCCGCGGTGGGAAAGCGAGCGGGAAGCGACGGCCGCCGCGGTTTGCGCCGCTTCCGTCCATCGGTGCGCGGTGTTCGGGATTCTGATCTATGGTCGGCGCCATGTTGTCCTCTCGCAGTCCCGCGGCGCCGTCGCTGCGCACGACCAACGTGGCGCGGCTCCAACAAGGCATCCACGACGTGCTTGTCGTCGGCGGTGGCATCAATGGCGCGGTCGCGGCCGCCTGCCTTTCGGCCCGAGGGGCACGCGTCGCCTTCGTCGATCGCGGTGATTTTGCTTCGTTTACGAGCCAGCAATCGTCCAACTTGGCGTGGGGCGGCATCAAGTACATGGAGAGCTTCGAGTTCGCCCTCGTGCGAAAGCTCTGCATGTCTCGCAACCATTTGATCCGGAGCTACCCGTCGACGGTCCGCGAGATCCGCTTCTACGTGATGCACGAAAAAGGGTTCCGTCACGGCCTCTGGAAGCTCGCGCTCGGCACGTGGTTCTACTGGCTCATCGGAAACTTTTTTACCAAAAAACCGCGCTTGCTTCCGATGCGTACGATCGCCAAGGAAGAACCGATTCTGGAATTGAAGGGGAGCGACGGAGGTTTCGAATACTCGGACGCCTACCTCAACGACAACGACGCGCGCTTCGTGTGGAACTTCGTACGAGGCGCCCTCGATCACGGCTGCATTGCCGCGAATTATGTCGAAGTTTCCGAAGCGAAGCGCGAGGGCGATGGCCTCTGGCACGCCGTCGGACGGGACTCACTCACAGGCGAAACCTTCCCGATCCAGGCGAAAGTTCTGCTCAATGCGTGCGGCCCCTTCGTCGACGCGTTGAATACAAAGAATGGGATGAAGACCGAACACAAGCACGTGTTTTCGAAGGGCATTCATCTCATCGTCAATCGACTCACGCCCCACCAGCGAGTGCTGACCTTCTTCGCAGACGACGGACGGCTGTTTTTCGTAATTCCGATGGGACCGCGCACATGCATCGGCACCACCGACACTCGCGTCGACGCTCCTCAAACAGACGTGACCGCCGAGGACCGCCGTTTCGTCCTGGAGAACATTAACAAGCGCCTCAAGCTCGACAAACCGCTGACGGAAGCCGACATCATTGCTGAGCGTTGCGGCGTTCGCCCGCTCGCGGTGAGCACAAAAGGTGGAGCCAGCACCGACTGGATGCAGATGTCGCGGAAGCACGTCGTAGAAGTCGACGAGGCCAAGAAGCAGATGAGCATCTTCGGTGGAAAGCTGACCGATTGTTTGAACGTCGGCGAAGAGGTTGCTGCGATCGTTGAGAAACTCGGTATCTCGCTCCCGTTTCCGAAAGCGCGATGGTACGGGGAGCCGGCCGACGACGTCCGCGACTCGTTCTTCCACCAGGCCCGATTGATGGACCTGGATCAGCGAACGTCATCCACCTCGTCGGAGCCGCTATCGACCCGTCTTTGGCGCCGCTACGGCGCACAGGCTTTCGATTTGTTGGAAGCGATTCGTGCCGATCCCACGAGCGCCAATGTACTCATTGAAGGGGCCGAATACCTGCGTTGTGAAATCGAGCTGGCGGCGCGGCGAGAGATGATCGTGAAGCTCGACGACTTCCTTCGGCGCCGTTCGAAGATCGCCCTGGTTCTCCGACGCGACGCGATCCAAAACGCCCCCGGCCTTCGCGAAGCGTGCCGCCTCTTCTTCGGCGCCGATGCTGAGGCAAAAATTGCCGAATATTTTGGGGATTCTGCCGCCCCTTTGCGAAATTCGTCGCCGTCCGTCGGCAGCGAGTCCCCTTCCACCTTTGAGGCCGCGTCGTGACTTTTTCGAATCGTAAAGGGCCCGTCCGTTCGCGAACGCCAGCAAATTTGAACGTGACGGCGTCGCGAGAGACGGCGGGCCCGTTTCAACAAGGGCCCGTCCGTTCGCGAACGCCAGCAAATTTGAACGTGACGGCGTCGCGAGAGACGGCGGGCCCGTTTCAACAAGGGCCCGTCCGTTCGCGAACACCCCGCGACGCCGGACCCAGCAAATTTGCCGGCAGCCGCGAACGGACCGGGCGCCGCCCGCCCCTTGCCGTCGCCCAGCGGATGCCGATCGACCCCCGGCTCGCCGCCATGCTTGGTCAACGCCACACGCTCCCGATCGTCCGCTTCGGAACGCCCGGCGCGTTTCTCACCCTCTACGAGGAGCCCGCTACCTTCGAAGACGGCACCGAACAGACGATTCCACGCGTCGTCCTCCTCCCCGGCGCCGAGCTCGCCCCGATCCGCGCCGCGGGCGAGGAGCCGGCCGTCGGCGACGATGTTGACGTCTTTCTGTACCTCGACTCCGAGGATCGCCCGGTCGCAACGCGTGCAAAGCCACGTTTGATGCGCGGTGAAGTTGCATTTGTCACCATCGTCGATTCCGCGCCGTTTGGCGCCTTCGCCGATTGGGGACTTGCGAAAGAACTTCTGATTCCGCTCGGTGAGCAGGTGGCACCTCTCGCCGTAGGGGACGTCGTGGCGGTGGCGCTTTACGTCGACGAGAGCGGTCGCCTCGCCGGCACGACAAAGGTGCGCGAACACTTGAAGGGGGTGCCGAACTTCGCGGCGGAGAGCTGGGTCGAGGGTGAAGCGTGGCGGCGCGATCCCGACCGCGGCCTCTTCGTGATCCTGGAGCGCCGCTGCATCGGGCTCCTCCCGGCTACCGAGCCCCATCGCCTCCGCAAAGGGGAGGCTGCGAAATTTCGCATCGCGAACATTCACCGAGACGGGAAGGTCGAGCTCTCCTTGCGCCAGCGAGCTCATGAAGAACTCGATGGCGATGCCACCGCGATCCTCGCCCACCTGGAGACGCCGGGGAGCGCGGCGATCGGCGACAAGAGCGAGCCGGAAGAGATCTACGCGCTCTTTCGAATCAGCAAGAAGGCCTTCAAACGGGCAAGCGGTCGGCTGTTCAAACAGAAAAAGATTGAAATTCTTGAAGATGGGCAGCTCGTGCTCGTCGCCGACCCGGCCTAGGTAGCTGCTCGGAATTGCAATTTACACGGGATGTGATCAAAGCA
>DYPH01000221.1 GCA_020720045.1 Sorangium cellulosum
GTTGGATCCGCCGTCAACGCGGCGGATCGATGCAACCCACGGGCGGTCTAGCTCGCGAGGGAGGCTTCGAGGCGCGCTTTCACATCGCTCGCAGCGCCGTGGCTGGCGAGGGGGGCGATCAGCGCGAGGAGCCCACGGCGCTCCAGCGCGGAGAAGCTCTCCCCGTGGAGGGCGATCTCCAACTGGGCCCAGGCGGCCCCCCACGTGAGCGCGACGACCGCTTCCGGATCGCTTGGAAGAACCAGCGGTTTCGGGTCGGACGCGCTCGCGAGTTCCTGTTGGGCCCGCCGCAGGACGCGCTCCCCCAAATAGGCGATCGGTGCTGTGGCGCGCCCCCAACCGCCACCGCCATGGGCAAGCAGGCGGACCGCCCGCCCAAGAGCGCGATCGGCGGTACCGAGGGCGTTCGCGGTCGTGGACATCCGATCGAGGTTCCCCGTGCACTCTGCACGCAAGGCGAGGGTCCTCCCGGCCCGCGTACCGAGCAGCGCGAGGTGGCTCGCCGTGAGCGAAAACGGCGGAAAGAGCGAATCGTCGCCGGCATCGCGGTGGAGGTAGGCGAAGTCGGTAAGCGGGGTTTTTCCCAAGAAGCGCCCGACCGCCTCCCGGAAGCCGAGTGGATCGACGCGGCCACCATGGGCCGGGAGCGTCACCAGCGGGTGGTGCTGTTCGTCGATTTGCACCTTTCGAAACTCGGGCCACGCAGTGAGGCGCGCCGGGACCTCCTCACCGAGGAAGAGCGCCTTCCCGGTCCACCAGGAAATCGCACGATCGGTGCGAGAAATCTCAAGCATTCGTGCAAAGAGGGTGTGTCGAGCAAGCGCCTCTCCGGGCGTTTGTGTTGTCGGCACCTTGTCCAGCGTAGCCAACACAATCGTCAGTAGCTTCTGCGGATTGTCCGATTGAAAGGTCTTTGCAAGTTCGGGATGTGCCGTCAGCACGAGATCGTGAAGGGCCGCGGCAAGGACCCAGCTCGCGCCGTCGATGCCATCAAAGCGATCGATCGGCAGGAGGGAGCGCGCCCGGCGGACACGCGCGAGATCGACATGGGCGCGCAGGTCGATGTCGGCCGAGGGATGATCGGACTCTGCGAGGGAAAAAGCAGCCTCCCCGCCGATCGGGTGCCCCGGCGTCATCGTCCCGCCGACGACGAGGGGCGCCAAAAAGCCGACAAAGAGGCGCTCGGCGAGCGCGTGGACGGTCTCCGCCATTAGAGGGCCGTCTCCTTCGGCGGGGCGACGCCCGAGAGCGGAAAGAAGCCGAGTTCGTTCGTCGTCAACTCAATCGGAGTTTCTGCCAGCGCACGCTCGATCGGTTCTGCCGCGAGCGGCTCCCAGGGGGTCGCCTCCAGCAGAAGCGTCTCAAGGGGGACAAACCCGTGTTCCTCGACGGAAAGGGCCTTTCCATCCCGCATCACAAACACGGCAACCCCCGGCGGCGTCCCGAGGGCGCGGTGGAGCACTTCCGGCGCGACGGCAGGAATGAAGTCGAAGCCGGCCGGGAGGTGGAGCTGGGGGTGGACCTCGACGAAAAACTCGCCGAGGGGGATCGCTTCGATCCCCTGAGAATTGCGCAAGAAAGCCCCCTTCGCCGTGATCGCGATGCGGGTCTTGGCGATCGTTGAAGGGGGGAGCGCGTAGGCGAGCTTCCGGAAGAGGGGGACCTCATGGGGGAGCAGGAAGGAGGCGGTGACGTTCCGGAAGGCGCGCGTCGTCGGCACGATCCGGAGGGGGACGCGGACCGGCTCCGGGGCGCGCGTCTGCTGGGCCGCCGGCTTCTGACCCACGTCGAGGCCGTGGAGCTCCACGCGCGCGAAGGCGCGAACGTCCCCAAGTTGCGGAAGTTGCTTTACAATCAGCGGCTCTTTACGGTGGCCGCGGAGGAAGACCATCCCGCCGCCGTCAAAGACCGGGCAGGCGCGCAGGGTGACCGGGTGGCGGAAACCAGCCTCGACGGCGACGCCGGGGGCCGTCGGCAGGAACCCCACAATTCCCGGCGTCGAGTGGAGGAGACGCTTCATCCGTGGCGGGAGATCGGTGACCTGAAACAGGTAGCGGCGCACCGGCCCCTCGTCGAAGGCGCTCTCCGGCGGCCACTCGGCGATCGTCACATCGGCCTGGACGCGCGAGCGCACGAAATAGTGAATCAATGCAGGACCTAAGCCCTGCTCGGTGACGAACCAGCGCGGTCCATCTTCGAGGGCGGTCGTCGGGTCGACGTGGGGCTCCAGCCGGAGGAGGAGCGCGCGCAGGTCGATGGGGGCGTCGGCCTCGTAACTCTGCGTGAAGGTGTCGTGGTAGAGCACCAGCGCTGCGTCGCTCGGGAGGAGCTGGCCGGCGTCGTAGCCGAAGGGGGCGGCGGCATCCCGATACTGGACGAAGTGGCGGCTCGTGCCGGTGAAGCTGAAGCCGCCGACGAGGCGGGCCGTCTCGGCGAGGCGATCCATGCGGTCCGACGACTCGGCGCTCACCTCAAGAACGAGTTCTCGCGTCCCCAATTTCGATTTGACGGCGCGGATCACCAGCGATTGAAGAAGGTCTTCCAGGCTCCGTTCCCGCGTATACACGGCGAGGAACGCAACAAGACGATCGATGCTCGGAAGGAGCACGAGCCCCTTGGCGCCGAGGGCGACCCCTTTCGCGTCGAGGCCGAGGCCCGGGGTCCGGAGGCGCGTCTGGTGGAGGGCGATGCGCTCAAGCATTGGGGCGGCGATGCTAGCGCAGTTTTGCGGGGGCGCGGGGGTCCGTTCGGAGCACACGGAGCGCGCCGAGGAGCGCCGCAGCGACGGTCTCGCAGCGGAGGACGTAGGCGCCGAGGGAAACGGGAACAAACCCAAAGGTCTCCGCGAGCGCGATCTCCTCGGGCGCAAGACCCCCCTCAGGCCCCACGAGGAACGCTACCGACTCATGTGCATGATGCACCCATTTGGTACCCAGCGATCGCGTCGCGGTCGGCACGAGCACAAAGCGCTGCTCCGCGACCGCCGCCGCCTCCGCGAGCGCCTCGGTCAGCGGGACCGGCGTCGTCACGACCGGCACATCGGCGCGCCCCGACTGCCGCGCCGCCCCTTCGGCGACCGCCATCAAACGCTCTTCTTTCGCAGCCCTCTTTTTGCCTTCTTCGACTTTTGCGACGCTGCGCGCCGCCGCAAAGAACAGCACATGGCTCGCGCCGAGCTCGGTCGCATCTTGGAGCACGCTCTCGTTCTTGTCCCCCTTCGCCCACCCCTGCAGGAGCAGCGCCGGAGCATCGGCGACGACCCCCGGCCGGGCCGGCCCGAAGGAGGCCCCCCCTTCGAGGAGTTCGCCGTCGGCTTCCATCCCCGTCCGGCGATCAAAGGCGACAAACCTCGCCCCCGCCCGCAGGCGGAGCACGGTACTCAAATAGCGGACCGCCTCCGGCGGTAGCGCAACAACCTGATTTTCCTCAGGTAGTGGCGAGAGCGGGAGGCGGATCGTGCGCATGATCTCAGGCCTTGGTGAAGGCGATGGAGATCCACTCCCCCTTTTCCGGCGCGTCGACGACGGTCATGCCGAAGGGGGCGTAGGCGGCGATGACGTCGGCCTTTTGGGGGACGAGGATGCCGGAGAGGACGAGGAGGCCGTCCTTCGCGACGCGGGCGGTGAGATCGGCCGCCATCGGGATCAGGATGCGCGCTTCGATGTTGGCGACGACGACCGGATAGGTGCCGGCGACGTCCTTGATGTCGGTCGTATCGACGACGACGCGGTCGCCGAGGCCGTTGCGGCCGGCGTTCTCGAGGACGACATCGACGACGTCGGGGTCGTTGTCGGTGCAGCGGGCCTTGCCGGCGCCGTGGGCGAGGGCGATGAGGGCGAGGATGCCGGAGCCGGTGCCGACGTCGAGAATTTCCTGGCCGGCGAAGCGCTCTTTCGAATTGCAGAGCAGAGCAGCCACGAGGCTCGTCGTTTCGTGGAGGCCGGTCCCGAAGGCGCGACCCGGCTCCAGTTCGAGAACGATTTCGCCGGCTTTGGCTTCGTAGGTCTCCCACGGCGGCCGAATGACGATGCCGGGGCCGATGGCGAAGGGGCGGAAGTGGACCTTCCAAGCGTCGCGCCAGGCGTCGCCGACGATGACCTCAAGGACCGGGTTCATGGCGGCAAGCGCCGGATCTTCTTCCATCGAGGACTTGAAAGATTCACGAGCCATTTCGGCTTCTTCCATCGTCTCGAAGGAGCCGACGAGCGTCACCTTGTCGCCGGTACGCCCCTTGATAAGCGTCGTCGCGTCGCGCTCTTCCACGCCATCGGCGCCGCACTCAAAGAGGGCTGCTGAGAAGACGTCGGCCTCTTCCGCGTCGACGTCGAGGAGGAGGAAGGGAAAGCGCGGTTCGGGGGCAAGCACGGGCTCGGTCATGGCGGAGCCGTCTACCGCAGGCAATTCGCGAGCGCACCTCCAGAGCGCTCCTGCCGCCGATTTGGTCGTGCCGCGGGGCCCGTCCGTCGGCGTCGACCAGCAATTTTGCTGGCAGCGGCGACGCCGGAGACGGCGGGCCCACTTTCCTAGGTAGCTGCTCGGAATCTCCTTTTCGGAGTGCGACACGTCCTCGCGAAA
>DYPH01000222.1 GCA_020720045.1 Sorangium cellulosum
TTCGCGAGGACGTGTCGCACTCCGAAAAGGAGATTCCGAGCAGCTACCTAGGGCCGGTTGACAGCGTCGCCGGCGCCCGCGATCTCTGTCGGCATGTCGCCCGCCGCGTTCACGCTCTCTGCCGCCTACCTGCGCCAGGTTGTCGCGGCCGTCGGTGGCGATGCGGAGAGCTCCGCGGCGTGGCTCGCCCCGGTGGGCCTCTCCGTCGCCGCCCTGGCGGACCCATCGCTGACCGTCGATCTTGAGCAATTTCTGCGCTTTGTGGCCGCCGCCCTCGAAGCCTCCCAGGAGCCGGCGCTGGGGCTCTTCGTCGGGCGGCGCCTCGTTGCGCAGAGCCACGGGATGCTCGGCTACGCGGCGCTGAGCGCGGGGACGGTCCGCGACGCGCTCGGGCTCTTCGGCGCGTTTACGCGGCTGCGGACGTCGCTCGTCCAGGTGGCGGTGACCCCGGAGCCGTCCGGCGGGGTCCGCGTGGCGGTCGTCCCGACAGAGCCGCTCGGCACCATGGAGCGACCGGTCCTCGAAGCGATCCTGCTCAGCGTGGCGAACGTCCTCGCAACGATTTCCCTCGGCGCTTGCCGGGTCGCATCGGTCGCCTTTCCATGGGCGATCCCCGGGGAAGCCTCCGCCAGGGGCCCGTCCCGCGATTACGCGGCGCTAGCCCGGGAATTCTTTGGCGCGCCGGTCACCTTTGAAGCCGGGTGGGCCGGCTTTGTCGTCCCCGAGGAGGGGCTCGATCGGCCCCTCGCCCTCGCCGATCCGGAGGCCTTCGCGGAGGCGGCGCGCATCTGCGAACGGGAGCTCGCCAAGCTCACCGCCGACGACACCCTCGCCGGCAAGGTTCGCCGGATCCTCCTCGAAAATCAGGAGGGATTCCCATCGTTTCCGGTGATTGCGCGCCGCCTCCACCGCACACCGCGCACCCTTCACCGGCACCTGATCGCCGAGGGGACGAGCTTCCGCGCCGTCCTCGAAGACGTCCGCCACCGCCTCGCCGTCGAGCAGGTCGCTTCCGGGCGTTTCGGCCTCGAGGAGATCGCCTACCGGCTCGGCTACTCGGAGCTCGCGAACTTCCGCCGCGCCTTCAAGCGCTGGGAGAAGGTCCCGCCGTCCACCTTCCGCGGCCGCACGTCGCCTAAATTAAAGTAGGTGACTTATTTTAACTGTCGGATTTCACACCCAAAAGGTGAGGGTGCTATTCGCGCTGGGAAACGTTCTCAAAAAGGGGCCTAGACAGGCCTCCAAATCGCGTGCGACCTTTCCACCACTTGCGTAGACGCTCACGGATGTTCCGCGGAGCTGACGCCACACAGGGATGAGGGGAATCACGATGAAGAAGTGGAATCGTTTTGCCGCCGCCGCGCTCGCATCGATCACGTTGCTCGCCTTCCCGGCACTCGCCGGCGACGTCAAAATCACCAAGAAGGCGCTTGTGATTGACGGCGGTCAGCGCTTCTTCCGCGGAAAGGCGACCGACGTCGCGCTCGGCTCCTACGGCGAGAAGAAGACGCCGATTACCGCGCCGAACTACCTCGCCATCGAGAAGACGATCCCCGGGGCGACGCTCGCGAAGGTCCCCGTAAAGATCACCGGCCCGATCGCCGTCGACTGGTCCAAAGTCTCGAAGGCGGAGATCGAGGGGGGCGTGAACTACCTGCAGAAGGGTGGCGGCAAAGCCAGCTTCAGCGTCGATGCGGCGAAGAGCGCAAAGCTCGTCCTCGTGAAGTTTTCGATCGCGGAAGGGGACCTCAAAGACCTCCTCAACAATCACGCGAACGACGCGCGCCAAGCGATCAAAGACGAAGGCAAAGACGCGCGCATTGTGAGCGAAGTCTACGTCGCCATGGAAGCGGAGCTCGCGAGCACCGTTACGATGGGCGGCTCGGGCTCTGCGAACGGAACCGTCAATGGTCTCGAGATCGAGGTCAAGGGAAGCGGGAGCTCCACGACGACGACGAAGGTCGTTCTTCCGCCGGACACGACCTTTGCCTACCTTCTTCACCGCGTGAAGAAGTGGGACGGCAAGCGTGTGAAGGACATGGAAGACGACCAGGCGGGCATCAACTGACCGCTACCTCCTAGGACCGGATCGGCCCCCCGAAGCGCTGCGGGGGGCCGTCTCTTTTTGTGCAAAGTGGATGGTTGTGCTTCCGCCATGACCCTAGGGAGCGCCATGCTCGTCGCCTTTTGGGCCCTCTTTTTCGCGCTTCTCGGTGCCATCGTCGCCTTCCTCACGCGGCCAGCCCCTTCGCGCGCCGCTTGCCGTCCTGGTCGGTTGGCTGGTGTTCACGGGGCTCCTTTCGTGGAGCGGCTGGCTCGCCCGCGTCGACGTCCGCCCGCCGGCGTTCCTGTTTGTAGCGCCGGGAATTGTGGCGTGGGTGGTGTTTGCCGCCCGCAGCAAAGGGGCCAAAGCGCTTGCTCAACAGGCGCCCTTGGCCGCATTGATCGCGGTCCAGGTGTTCCGCTTCCCCTTGGAACTGCTGCTTCATGCGCTGTGGAAGGCGCGCCTACTTCCGCAAATGATGACCTACGAAGGGGCCAACTTCGACATTGTCATGGGGCTCTCGGCGCCGATCGTCGGATACTTGGCCCTCCGTGGGAAAATCTCCCAGAAGTTCCTGGTCTTGTGGAACGTCGTCGGGATCCTGCTGGTCGTCCACGTCGCCGCCCGCGGCGTGCTCACCACCCCGGCGATCGCCGCATTGGCGACCGACGTCCCCAACCAGGCCATCGGGATGTTCCCCTACACCTTCATTGCGACCTTCTTCGTACCGGCCGCCCTTGTCCTCCACGTGCTCACGCTTCGGAAGCTCGCCGATCGCGCTCCGGTCACCTGACGTACACGTAGGCGAAGGCCTTCGACACCGTCGTCGCACTGCATCCCCCCACCGTAGGCGCACTCCCTGCGGTATCCTGACAGGCGCCGACGCCGCCGACGCCGAACCACGGCGCGCTGTTCGTCTGCGCCTTGCCAATCCGTCCAATACGAACGCGGGTGTCGGCCGGCTGAGTCACCGCGAGCGAGAGCCCTTCGGCCGACTCGTTTCCGACGCGGGACATGTCGCTCGGACCATCGGTGGGGACGCCGCCAGCCCTGGCCGGGGGATTCGGCGTGACGATTTTCGCCGCCAGCGACGCCGGGTTCGCGTCGTCGGCGAACCGGAACGACCATTCTGCGGGCCTTGCGCCGTTGGTTCCGGGGCCTTTCATCACGATGCGCACGTGGGTGCCTCGCACCCGGGAGTAGGCGGCATAACGGGCTTCCTTTTCGGTGAGCGCGCTGCTCGCGTCGGCGGTGTCGTCGAGCGAGCAGGCCGACTGCCAACACGGGCCATCGAAGGCGAAATCCTTCGACATCGCGTCTGCCTTCAAGACGAGCGCCCACTTCCCGTCGCAGTACACGGGCGTTTCGTCGGCGAGCATTTGGACGGGCAGCGTAGACCCGTTGCACGGGGAGCTCTCGGTGGGGGGCCCCGCATCTGTTTTCGGCCCCGCGTCCGCTGCCCCGGTGGCGCCGTCGACTGGCGTCGTTCCGCCGTCCGTGGGGCCGCCGTCCGTGGGGCCGGCGGTGATCGCCGGGAGCTCGCTACAGGCGGTGGCGGCAACTGCAAGAAAAACAAGCAACGTTCGGCGCATGCGCGCGGGGCTAGCACACGGAAAACGCGAGCGCACGGCCCGTAAGGGTCACTTCACGTACACGGTGGCCGCGGCACCGATGTACGTGGGGTTAGCGCTGCAGACGCTCGCGTACCCGTTGCCAACGGTCGGTGTCGGGACGGAGCTGATCGGTCCGCTGCACGATGAGCCGAAGCGCCCGCCGACGCCGAGCCAGGAGGTCGGCGGGGCGTTCATCACCGGGGTGCCGACGAGGCCGATGCGGACCTGGGCAAACGCTTCTGCGCCGAAATTGAGCCCCGCCGTTGTCGGCCCAATCATCGTGAACCCGGTCGGGACCGACGGGGACCCACCGCCACTGAGCGGCGCCGCCGCGGCGACCAGCTACGCGAGCGAGGTCGCTGCGCTCGCGTAGGCGAACTCCAGCGACCGCTTCGCGACCTGATTGGGGACGACGAAGTCGATCCGCACGCGCGTCCCGGCGAGCTTCGAATATTGCCCAATCGCCTTCGCAGGTGACGCCGAAGTCGACGCGCTGGACGAAGTTCGTGCCGGGCTTGTTGCACACGGTCCTGACCTGGTCGACCGGCGGACCGGCGTCCGGCCTCGGTCCCGCATCCCCTCGGGGCGGCTCGACGGAGCCATCCACCATGCCGCTGTCGGTCGGTGGCGTTCCCGCGTCGACGGACGTTCCGCCATCGGCAGGCGCCTCGGTGATGGTCGGCAGCTCCGTGCACGCGGCGACGGCGAAAACTCCAAGAAGCACAGGTAAGGTACCGCGAGCCATGGCGCGCCGCTTTACCACAAGCGCTCACGCTCGCCAGCAACGCCCCTGTCGCACACCCTTGCAAGCCGTCTGGAAGCCACCGCGAGGCTCTCCGAGAGGCTTGCAAGCCGTCTGGAAGCCACCGCGAGGCTTTCTGAGAGGCTTGCAAGCCTGTTTGGAAGCCACCGCGA
>DYPH01000096.1 GCA_020720045.1 Sorangium cellulosum
TTCGCGAGGACGTGTCGCACTCCGAAAAGGAGATTCCGAGCAGCTACCTAGAGGCCTTCGCCCGCCACGGACGCGTCCGTCCGCAAAGCGGAGTTCTCGGCAAAAGCGTCGTCCCCTCCTCGATAGACGCCGGCCTGAGCTGGATCTCTTACTGGGCACGGGCGGCGACGACCGATGGCCTCGGCGGGCGTGCCCGGGAGCTTGTCACCCGCGAGCGTGACGGAAGAAATCTGGACACTGCATCCTTTGCAGCATGCATCAATCGGTTCATCGCCTCGGAGGCGGCCGATCGCGCGATTCCGGTCTTCGATCTCGGGGTCACCTTCCGCTTCAAAGAGGTCGCCTATGCGCCGGTGGTCGTCGACGCCGCCGGCCCCGCCGGGAAGAAGGTCTATCTACGCGGCGGAGACGACCCGAACGCCCTCCTCGCGGCGGTCCCCAAGAAGGGGGCGAAGGAGGACAAAGACGCGTATACCGCCGAAAAGAATCGCTTTGAAGAGCTCGCGGCGCGCGTGGAGCGGCTCCTTATCCGCGAAGCCGATCGCCTCGAACAGGCGATGGTCGGCGGTCGCGTCTGGCCAGCCCCCCTCTTCCTCGCCCTCGCCGCCCACCCGCTCGCCCAACACCTCTTCACGGGGCTCGTGCTTTCGGCGGGCGGCGACGGCCCAGCTCCGCTCCTCTTCCGCGGAACCATCGACCCCGGCGCCGCGCGCGGGAGCTTTGTGCGCGTCGACTACAGCGAAATTTCCAAGGAGGCGATCCTCGCCCAAGGCGCGGTGACGGTCCCCCACCGAATTGCGTTTTCCGAGGCCGATCGCGTTGCCTGGTCGGAGCATTTCGCAGAATCGAAATTGATTCCGCCGTTTGAGCAGCTCGGCCGCGAACTCTACATCGACGTCGCCGAACTCACGATCGACACGGCGCGGAAGATGAAACCGGCCGCCCTCGCCGCTCGACTTCTGGAGGCGAAGTGGCAGCATGGTCGCCCGGAAGATGCGGGGATCTTTTACGAATCCTGGCGCCTCTTCCCCGGCTTTGGCGTGCGCGCCGTCCTCCACCACGGGGGTCTCGCGATCTCCGGGGGCCAGTCTTGGCAAACGGAACCGATAGGCCTTGAGAGCGTCGCCTTTGAAGATTTGAGCGGCGGCCGCTGCGACGCGGCCGACGTCGCCCCCGTCGTGCGGAGCGAAGTCGCCCGCGACCTCAAAGCGATCCTCCGTTAGCCGTCTGCATTCGGCACGATCGACGGCGCGAAGGCGTCAGGATCGTGACGCTCGCGCCGATCCCTTTGCCGGGGTTCGGCGCTTTTTTGCGGTTTCGCCTGAGAATTTCCACGCGCGCACTGTTGGCCCGGGATGTGGAGGAGGGAAGCATCGTGAACCACTAATGCCGGCGAAGGATCGCCGCCTCTCCAACGGAGTTTCCATGGCCTCTTCACACCTTCTTCGTGGGTTTTCGCTCGTCCTCGGCGCGACACTGATCGCGACCATCGCGCCGACGGCCTCGGCACAAGTTTGCGGGAAAGCATCTTTTTCAAGACCGGAACGGCTCATCGTCACGCCCATCGCAAAGGGGACGTTCGAGCGCATCGCACGCCCCGAACGGGCAACTCCGACGATTGATCGATCGGCGCAACGAGCGTTTGTCGCAACCCTCGCACGCGCGGAGACCGTCCGTCCACCGGCCGTACGCCCGGAGACGGCGCGCCCGCTCGCCACGCGCGGCGATGGAAAGCCGGCGGGTGCGGGTGCCAGCGCCGGTGGAACGACGGTCTTCGCGAAAGTCCCCAGCGCAACGTCGTGCCGCCCGGGCGACAAGGGGTGTGTCGACACCTCCGCTGGCGGTCTCCTCGGAAAGCCCGCGGCCGCCGGCGCAAAAAATGACGCAAAAGGCGCGATTGACGCAGCGCTACAGGCGGCGGCGGCGGTGCGTGGCGGCGGCGTGAAAAACTGATTCATCGGTCGCCTCGGAGAGAATTTCGCGTAGGCTCCTTCGGTCCCGTCGCTCGGCCCGTTGTCCGCCTTCCGGAAGGTCTTTATGCTCCGTCGTCGCCCGCTCTCGTCGCTGTCCGCGGCCCTCGTGCCGCTCGCGCTTTCGGCACTTTTTGTTGGCCCTGCCGCGTGTGGCTCGGAAACGGCGGCGACCGTCGATCCGCCCAGCAGGGTCGACGGGGGGGCGACCGACAGTGCAGTTCCCGCGACGGTGAGCGGCGTCGTGTATGCGTTTGGTGCTGAGTTTCCGGCGCCGGTCAAAGAGCGTATCCGCCTCCATCTCAACGCGGCTTCTCCGGCGGCCGTGGAGATCGATCCGAAGGATGAACCGGCGCTCGCGGCCGGGGCTCTGCATCTTCTTTTCGGCCACGGTGCCGTCGCCGATCGGATCGCCCCGGCGAGCGCACTTCCGGCGGGGAACGACGACGAGCGCTTCGTCGTCCTTGAGGAGACGAGCGGCGGCGGTCGACGCATGGCGGCCGTCGGCGACGCGCGGACGCCGCGGGCGAGCGTCTATGCATCCTACACGCTCCTCGAAAACCTCGGCTTCGGCTTCCTCCACCCGCTCGCGCCGACGGTCCCCTCCGCGCTCACACCGCCAGCCAATTCCCTGAAGATCAGCGAAGCCCCCCGCTGGAAGACGCGCGCGATTCACCTGCATACCCAGCACCCGTTGGAGCTGACCGAGCTCCTCCAAGGCTGGGGGGTGACCGGCCCCGACGACGCGAACGGCTTTGAAGCGATGCTCCCCGAGTGGGATCGCTACCTCGAATGGCTCCTCGCGAACCGGCAGACAGAGGTCGAGTGGTTCCTCCTCTACGCCGACGACTGGAAGACCTTCGCCGACGGCCCGGTGCGCCAGGCGCGCTTGAAGCGGCTCGTCGATCGCGCCCACGAATTTGGCATCAAAGTCGGCGTCGATGTGCCGATTGTCTTCGGGCAGCAGCACGCCTTTCGACTCCTAAGAAATCAGAACGCGAACAACGAAGCGGCCGAACTTGCCGAGATCGACGGCCGCATCGACTGGGTGCTCTCCTGCGGGTTCGACTTCCTCGGCACCGAATCGGGGACGAGCGAGTTCACCGCGCCGGCACCGCAGCGGATGCTCGACTGGATGAACGAAGTCACCAAACATTCCGAGGAGCGTTGGAAGAAGCCGGTATTTATCAAAGCCCATGCTTCGACCGGTCAAACAGCAAAGGGCTTCCCCGATCCGGTTACCGGGAAGGACATCAACTTCAACTTCCTCCCCCACCACGCCGACCCGCGCCTTGGCGTTTTGCCGCACACGGTTCAGCACTACGGTCTTCACGACCCGGCGCCGACCTACAACAACACCGACTTCGGGTACCTCCACGATTTCTTGCGCCAGGAGGTCGGTCGGCGACCGGTGCTCTGGTACCCGGAGACCGCCTACTGGGTGAGCTTCGATGTAGATGTCCCGTTGTTTCTCCCCATCTACGCGGAGAGACGCCTGAGCGATCTCCGTTTGATCGCCGACGACGAAGCAAACAACCGGATGAGCAAGCGGGGCGCAAAGATGGACGGGCAGCTCATCTTCTCAAGCGGCTGGGAGTGGGGCTACTGGCTGAACGACGTCGTTGCGGCGCGCGCCGCGTGGAACCCAGGGGCGCCGAGCCTCAGCGCCGACGAAGCGTTCCGCGGCGCCCTCCAGCCGGTCACCCAGATTTTCGGCAGCGCAAAGAGCGACGTCGAGAACTGGATCGTCGACGTCTCCAAGGCCGAGTACGACCTGCTGATCCTCGGAAAAGTCGCAGGAAAATCGCCGTCTACCGTCGTCCAGCGAAACGGGCAGGCCTACCTGCAAGGCTGGGAAACCTGGGACGACATGTCCAAGGTCGTCACGGCGCTCCCGCCGACCCAGCCCGACAAACTCGGGCTCGTCGACATGCGGAACCCGCTCCACAGCGGCCCCGGCTACACGAAAGAGGTCGACCCGCTCCTCGCCGAAATGGAGGCCCGCTTCGGAGCGCTCGCCGCACGCGGCGACGCGCTTCGAAGCAAGGTCCCCGCCTACACGAAGGACCTCCTCGACGACCTCGCCGACGCCGCCAAGATGACCGCGCTCCGCGCCGCGCAGGTGCATGGACTTTACACCTACGTCGACGGCTACTTCGATTCAGGCGCCCAGCAATCGCGATTGGTAGCCCTCGCAAATGCACGAAAGGCGCTCGATGATGCGGCGCTCGTCGTGAAAGAGCGTGAGAAGCACTACCGCGTCCCCGTCGCCCGAATTGCTGGCTGGCGCACGAATCCGACCGCCTACAGCTACGGGTATTTGTGGACGGTTCATAGCCAGTTCTACTTCTGGCGTGATGAGGGGAAGGCGGTCGATGCCCCGGCATTTCCTTGCTATTTGAACCTCATCAATCCGGTCAACGTCGCCTTCGGCGAAGGCTTCGGCACCGACGCCGCCCGCGTGATCGGCGGTCTTTCGGCGGGGGACCAGCGCGGCTGCCTCGCGGAACCGAAGAGCGAGCCGAGCTACCCGCAAGAAAACCTGCGAAGCCGCCCCTAGCGGACGGGGGCGTTAGCTTTCGCGGGCGACGGCGGCGAGGACGAGGAGGTCGAAGAAGGCCTCCCGATCCTCGGGCGCGCGTGCCCACGCACGGATTTTGCCTGCAATCTGCAGGTAGCCAGCCCCTTCGAGGGCATCGGCAGCGACGGCTGCCGCCTGCACTTGCGCCCCTCGCCGGCGCCCGAGACCGCCGTGGACGAGGTCCTCGACGAAGCGCTGGAGGGGATCGAGACGGCCATCCCCGCCGAGCGCGGAGCCCGGAGGCAGCGGGGCGGTCCCCGCTGCCGCGCCTGGCGCCTGGGAGGTGTCGAGAACATGGACCTTTCCATCGGCGACGACGGCGAGCGGGTCGAGGACGAGGCGCCCCGCTTCGGCGCGAAGATCGCCGGAAAGGAAGAGCGCCCGCGGCAGCAACTCGCTGAGGATCGGCAGCGCGAGCGGCGCTACGGCCGCGTGGCGACGACGCACAAGGAGCCGCCCCCCTTGGCCGTCGACGAGCGTCCCGAGGATCGCCTGTTCCTCGGCCACGTAAACGATCGCTTCGACGGAAAAATCGGCAACAATCGCCAATGTTTCGGTGCGTGTCCGCGGGCCCAAGAAGCGCGGGAGCCCCTCGGTGCGCGCCCGCAACGCCGCCGCGAAGTCCCGCACGACGAGGCGCGAGGAGAGGCGGCCCCAATCGCCCGCCTGGGGAAGGACCGACGTCGTCCCTGCGCCACGACCGACGGAAAAACGGACGGTTCCGTCGGCCTGCCGGACGGCTGCGTCGGTGATGAGCTGCCCTTCCGCGAGGGTACCTAGCGGCGTCCGCGGCAGAACCGGCCGTCGGGCGATCTCGCCCACCTCGTCGTGATCCCAAGATTTTTCAAAGAGAATAGGCGTACCTGAATCAGGCTCAACAAACGTCACTTCCACGCGGCGGTCGTCGCCGTCGGCAAACGTTCGCGCACCAAGCGAAAGCAGGCGCGTACGGCCGACTTTCGTCTCTGCGGGGAGTCCGATCCCGAGCGTTTCGTCGGTCCCGGCGCGGAGGCGGCCGACGATCTCGCCGGCGATTGCTGCGACGCGGCCGGCATCGTAACGGGCGCTGCGATGGGCGTAGGCATCGACTTGTGCAACCAATTCGGCGACAGCCAGGACCAACCAGCGGGGGGCGCGTGCTTCGTCGAGGCGGGGAACGGCCGAAGCGACGGTTGCGAAGGCTTCTGCGCCGCCAACGACACCGCGCAGCAGGAGATGCTCCACGAGCGCCGCAAACGGGGCGTACGGGTTTGGTTCATCCGCGCCCGCGCTGCCAGCCGCTGCGCTGGTTCCCGCCAGCGCGCCGGTGAGCGTGACCTTTTCTGCGGCGCGGGCCTCGGCGCCGAAGAGCCTCCGGTACTCGGCAAAGGCCCAGAGACCGATTGCAACATGCACACAAATCGGCGTCGATGCGTCCGTCCGCGAAGCGGGAGACGGCGCGGAGTTCGATGCAGATGCGCGTCCGCCCGGAACCGTAAAAGGCGGTGAGGAAACGGCGCGCAGAACTGCAGATGCGCTCTCCGCCCGGCTGCTGCTTCTTCGATGATGCGATCTTGCTCGCGCGTACGCTCGTAAGCAGGATGGCAACCGCCGAAGCGGGGAGGACCGTCTTCGTCTCGTTGAGACGAATCTGCGGAAGATCCCTCACGAAATCAGGCATCGGTGCGACCTTCTTCGGGGCACCTTCCGCGGCGAGCTTCTGCAGATCTTTCGGGAGATCGGCGAGGTTCGCGTCGGGGAGGCGCTCCACCGGCGAGGCAAAGAGGAAGGTGCGGGTCTTTGCGTCCATCAAATGGGCAAGTCGCGGCGCGAGATCGGGGCGTGCGTGCATCGCGGTGGCGAGGGCCGGCTTCGCGAACGGGGCAAGCTTACCCCCGGCGGCGGCGATCGGGGCAAGCGCAACAATGGCGAAGTCGGGGCGAGCTTCAAAGAAGGTTTTCGCGTGGACCGCCGCGTTCTTGTTGGCGAGCGCTTGGGCGAAGATCTTCGCGCGCGCGAGGGTCTCCACACCGACGAACTGGCCTGCAATCCACTGGTTGCTCGGGTCTTTTGCGAAGGCTTCGAGGACGATGGGGGCGGCGACGAGGCCCAGGCGCGCCAGGAGACCCGCCTGAAGCACGTAATCGCCGTATTTTTTTGCGACCGCTGTGAGGGTCGGGAGGTCGGTCAGCGCCTTCATCGTGACGACGGCGAGCTGGTAGTCCTGGTAGCCCCCGGTCAACGTCGCGGAATCTTCGATCGCCCAGGCAGGATCCCGCGCGATCGCGTTGCACTCGTTTCGCTGCGCGCGGAGCGTCTGCGTGGCGCGCGCCTTCGCGAGAAGCGCGATGCCGGCGGCCCAATCGGCGCTCGGGATCCGTGCGCGCATGGCGCCAAGCGCTGTCGCTGGCCAGATGCGGCAGACCCAACGCTCACCGGGGTTGACGGGGACGAGGTAGCGGGCACCACCGTCATTTTCAGTAAGGAAATCGAGGCGATGGGCGTAGGCATCGACGGCGAACGGGAAGCCGAAGGCCTCCACCAGGTAGTTGGCGACCTGTGAGTCGCCAGCGACGCAAAAGAGGAGCGCCGCCTGGTCACGATCGGCGCTTGCGAGCCCCTTCTTTGCCTTGAGCGCGGCGATCACCGCCTCGGTCGCCCCCTTCATCGCGGGGACCGTCTTCTTGAGTCCCTTCGTGAGTTCCGTAAGAAGATCCGAATTGTAGCCGTTCATCGTCGCAAGCACGCCGGCGATTCCGGACGGCTCGGCCTCGGTCACCTTCTCTTCGGCGAGCACGAGCTTCTCCTCGGGCGTGTACGGCTCAACGCCCGCAAGGTCGATCGGCGGCGTGGCGACTGGCGGCAGCGGAACGTCGGCAACCTTCTCCGGCGTTGCCGCCTTTGTTGCTTTTACAGCTTTTTCTGCCTTCGCAGGTTTTGCCGCGGCGGGCGCTGAAGGCGCGGTCGCAACTTTCGCCTCCGCGCCCTCGGGGGTGTTTGGTGCGCCCGTTTCCGCGTAGCCCTTCTTCGTCTTCTCTTTGATGAGCTTGTCGTGCTCGGCGATCGCCGCCGCTTCCGTGCCCAGCTCTTTGAGTTGGGTCTGACCGGCAGTGCCGATCTTCCCAAACGTGACGCGGAGCTCGGCGCCCTGACGGCTGATCTGCCAGAATTTGTTCGAAGACCCGTCGGAGAACTCAAAACGGCGCATGGTGCCGGCGAGGATACGGCCGGAGAAGAGTTCGGGAAGTCAAAAGCCGTCAAACGCGCGTTCAGTCGCCCAGAATGCCGAAACTCCACTCTTCGTTCGGCTCTTCGAGGCCCTGGCAGGCGGCGGCGACGCGACGAAGGAGGTGAGCCTCCGCGCCGACGCCATTCACCGCGACCGCCATGTGGCCCGGCCAGAGCCAGGCGCGCGCCTCTGCGACGCCGTCGATGGCGTAGACGCGCTCCAGTACCTTGCGCACCCGCGGGTGCAGGGCACCGTGCGCCCTTCCGAAACCCGAATCCATGTGAACGGCGGCTCTACGCGGAAAGCGCCTCTTCGGCGAGGCCCCATCGCACGCCGCGGTCGCTCACGCGCATCTCGGTGGCGCCAAGGCCATCCAGGATCGCTTCGACGAGGAGTGCACCGGCGACGATGACGTCGGCGCGCTTCGGCGACAACCCGTCGATCTTCCCTCGCGTTTCGCAATCGACGGCAGCGAGCTGGGCGACCGTCGCGGCAAGCGCCTCTCGCGAAAAGTGTGCACCATGCACCTTTGAGCCGTCGTAGACTTCCATGGCGCGATCGACGGCGACGAGGGTCGTGACCGTCCCGGCGATGCCGACCGGGCAGCGCCCACGGACGGCGTCGAAGGCACCATCGGAGAAGTCGAGTTCGGCGGCGATCGCGGCGCGGAGGGTGGCGAGTGTCTCCGCGCTTGGCGGGTCGTCGTGGACGTGGCGGTCGGTGAGGCGGACCGAGCCAAGATCGTAGCTCCGTGCATAGTGCACTTTTCCGCCGTGGCCGATGACGATCTCCGTCGAGCCGCCCCCGATGTCAAAGACAAGGACCGGCCCGTCTTCCGCCAAAGACATCCCCGAGAGGGCCCCTTGAAAGGTCAGACTTGCTTCGCGTTCGCCAGAAATCACCGCGATTTCTGCACCGAATTCGCGCTTGATGGCTGCGACGATCGGTTCACCACCGGCGGCGTCGCGCATGGCGGACGTACCGACGGCGCGTGTCTCGCGGACGTCAAAGCGCCGGGCGATCACGGCAAACTCTTCGATGGCGGCGAGGGTCCGCGCGATCGCCGCATCGGCGAAACGGCGTGTTTTATCGACCCCTTCGCCGAGGCGCACGATCCGCATCTCCTGATGGACGGCGCGCACAACGCCCGAGGGATCCCGGGTCGCGATGAGGAGCAGGATTGTGTTCGTTCCAAGATCGAGGGTGGCGACGTTCATGGCGGCTCTCTTCAGCAAGACCAAACGAAAACGGAGAAGAGCCAGGCCCTTCCCCGTTTCAGAAAACCTCGAAAGACTCAGTGAATCTTCGTGAGGTCGAGCATTTCATCGAGGCTCGGTTGGAGCACGAGCTCAACGCGGCGGTTGCTCTGCTGCTGCTCCTTCGACTGCGTGGCTGCGCTGCCCTGCTGGGGATCGGTCTCGCCGTAGCCGGCCGCCGCCCAATGGAGGGCGTCGAGGCCGCCGCCTTGGAGCTTCTTGTCTTTCCCTTCCGTCGCCGGCGCGATGACGAAGAGGAGGACCGTGCGCGCGCGCGCGAGGGAGAGGCCCCAGTTGTCGTGGAAGGGACCGCCGCCGTAGCGGACGTTGTCCGTGTGGCCGGCGACCTGGAAGTTGCGGGAAGCGAGGTCTTTATCGCCGCGAATGATTTCAGAAATCTGGAGGAGCGCGTCTTTGCCGCCCTGCTTGAGTTCGTCCTTGCCGGAGTCGAAGAGGACGTCGCCGGGGAGCTGGATCACCATCCGGTTGTTGCGGATGACGACCTTGAGGCCAGGGACCCCATCGAGCTTCGCCTTGAGCGCCTTGAAGCGGGCCTCAATGGCGGCGAGCTGGTCGGCGCGCGCCTTGTACTGAGCGAGCGCTTCCTGGAGCTTCGCCATCTCTTCTTTGGACTTGGCGAGACCGAGACCGGCCTGGTCGAGCTGCCCCTTGAGGCGCTTGAGCTCGTCCTGGGCTTCGCCGTAGCGCTTCTGATCTTCGGCGAGCTGCCCCTTCGCGGTGTTGAGGTCGGTCGCGAGCTTGTCGATCTCGCGCTGCTTTGCCTCCATCTCCTCATCGGAGTGGCCGCAGCCGGCGAGCGTCACGAGGAGCGGAAGGGCGAGGGCCCGGGCAAAACGGAGCGTGGTGGTGGACATCGACACGGAGAGACTCCTGACTGAAGGGGACTGTACGCCGTGCGTTTCAACGGCGATGGCGACGGGGCCGAGCTGGGGGCCCCCGCCGCGAAAAAACCTGTACGTCTCGCGAACGAGGGCCGTCAAGGAAGGAGTCGTGGGGCGACAGCAAAGCGCCCCCGGGTGCCGGCCCCGGGCTGCTCGCGTGCGAGCGGGGTGATCATGACGCAGTCAGCCAACTTCCGGTGGCGGGCGACGGGGCGCCCCTTCCTGCTCACCCCATATTTCCGATTTTAGACGAATCGGAAACCTGCATCGATTCGTTTGCGTAGCAACGAACTACCGATTTGCCCATTTCAAGCGAATTTTTTGCGGTGTCGGCAGGTATTTTTCCCAAAACGAGGCCGCGGAATCCGTCAAGTTTTTTTCTTTGACGACTAAACTACGTGACCATATACGTCGTGTAACAACCTCTGCAGGAGGACACATCATGGCTGCGAAGAAGACTGCGACGAAGGCGGCGCCCGCAAAGAAGCCGGCACCGAAGGCCCCCGCGAAAAAGGCGGCTCCGGAAAAGAAACCGGCGGCAAAGGCTCCGGCACCGGCAAAGAAGCCTGCGCCGGCTCCGGCACCGGCGAAAAAGGCGGCGGCTCCGGCAAAGAAGCCGGCTCCCGCTCCGGCAAAGAAGGGCGCAGCTCCGGCCAAGAAGCCGGCTCCGGCTCCCGCGAAGGCCCCCGCCAAGAAGGCAGCCCCCGCCCCCGCTAAGGCGCCGGCCAAGAAGCCGGCTCCGGCTCCCACGAAGGCCCCCGCCAAGAAGGCAGCCCCCGCCCCCGCTCCGGCAAAGAAGGGCGCAGCTCCGGCCAAGAAGCCGGCTCCCGCCCCCGTCAAGGCCCCCGCCAAGAAGGCGGCCCCCGCGCCGGTAAAGAAGGGCGCAGCTCCGGCCAAGAAGCCGGCTCCGGCACCGAAGAAGCCGACGAAGAAGGTTTCGCCGCCGGCTGGCGTCCCCAGCGCCGTCACGGGTAGCTTTTCCGACGAAGAATGAAGGGGCAGATCGGCGGAAACGTCGGTCGGCACGGGAGAAGGGATCGGGAAACCGGTCCCTTCTTTCTTTTTGTGCTGCAGCCGTGCCTCAATCGGGGATTGACGCAACGCGTCGGTCACCTACGACACTGACGTAATCAATCGGCCCCCTATGTCGGTAAATGTGCTGGGGACACGCACATCGTCGCACGCACGGTGCTCACGCGAGCCCCGTCCCGCGGTGGAGCGCCCCCTCGGTTCGACGTACCCGACCGAAAGGCAGTCTCGCCTTCTTTCCGCTTGACCGCCCCTTCCCGGAGGCGATCGGCGCACAAACCTACTCGGCGAGGAAGCTCTTCAACGCGAGGGCGGCGCCGCGCCGATCGAAGGGGATCCCTTCGAGCTCGCTACGCTGACCGATGCGCTCGAAAAGTTCGAGGAGAAACGCATGGAAAGCCTCTGCTTCGACGACGGCATCGTGGAGGCGGACCGGTGCGGCGAGATCGTCGTCTTCGAGTTCGGCGAGGGCGTCGAAGAAGGCATCGAAGCGCGGGTAATCGGCGTGCCGGAGCAGCGGGTAGCCCATCGCGCGAAAGTAAGAGAGGAAGCGGTGCACGAACGCGAGCGGCGGCGCGTCGTCCCAGGCTTCATCGAGGGGGGGCAAATCGCTCGCTTTTTCGGCGAACGCTCGGACGACGTGACCAAACATCCAGACGTCGCGACGGAGCCGCTCGGAGAGGGCGCGGCGCGACACCGGGTCGTCGAAGAGCGCGGGGATCTCGGCACCGGTGCGGAGGTCGATGCGGGTCTCGTCGAGAGGGGCGCCAAAGGCCCTCCCGAGGACGATGACGGCGTTCTGGAACGCCGGGCGCAGGAGGGCGACGGCAACGGCTACACGGGCCCGTAGCGCGCCGCCGGTGATGCGCTGTTCCGGCGCCGGGAGCTCGTGTTCGAAGACGCGACGCAGCTCGAGGCGGAGGTTCGCGGCGATCCCGCGGAGGGTGATCTTCACGCCGCGGAGCCAGACCGCTTCGTGGACGAGGTCGTCGTAGGCGTCTCGAAGTTCGCTCGATCGCAGGGAAAACAGGCGGCGATCGTAGCTCTCCGAGAGGAGAATTCCCGATTTTTTGCCGACGTAGCTCGTAAGCGCGCGGGCGTCTGAGCGGAGGGCTGCGAGGATCGCGTGGAGGGTGCCGTCGACGTGGCGGCGATCGCCGTCCCGCTCGTGGAGCTTCGCCTCGAGCAGGTCGGTGTAGGCGAGCATGCGGAAGAGCGTCAGGAACGTGAGGGCGACAAGCCGCGCGGCGACCGGGTCGGGAATTTCGTCGACGAGATCGACGAGGACCCGATGGGCGGGACGGTCAAATTCCGGTCGAAATTCAAGAGCTCGCAGCGGATCAAAGAAGCCGCTTTGGGTGATCTCCCGCGTGGCGATGCCGATGGTCGCGTGGAAAGTCCGGTAGGGGACGCGGGGTAGGCGCGCGAGGGCACCGATGACTTCGTCGAGGTTCGCAAAGCCGGCGCGGAGTGCGTAGAGGGAGTCTTCCGGGGTGCCGTGTTCCGTCTTCGAGAGGCGCGCGCGAGCTCCGTCGTCGGGGAGAACGGTCTCCAAGTAGCGCTGGAAAAAATAGGCGCGCCCGCGCCCTTCGAGGAGGCGCTCGGCGAGGGCGAGGATGCGATGGGTCGCCTCGGCGACGCACTCCTGGGCCTCGCGGAAGTCCTGGGCGACGACGGCGGTGCGCTTCGTCGGGCCGCCATGATTGCGCGGATTCCCAAAGCAAACCAAACCCTTGAGGAGCGTCTCGAATTCGAAGAGGTCGTCGAGGCGTTCTGGCGAGAGCGTCGCCACCCAGCCCTCCCGGGCGACGGCGCGCGTGGCATCAAGAGCGCGCGAATCGTGGAGGAGCCGCTCAAAGGGGGAACGTCTTCCGGCATCTACAGAGGCTTCGACCACGGCGCGAAGCTAGCATGAGCGGTCCCCCGTGCGACGCGCTCGGAACGCGCCCCTCGGAGCGATTCCGCATAACGTGCAGAATACACAAGGTGTGCCCGCCTGGGTCACGCGCGCCGCTTAAATTGTGCCGTGCGCGGCCTCCGATGCGGTGCCTTGCCGCACGGAGAAAAGCGCGACGTGAAAAAAAGTAGCGCTCCTTGCGAAACCCCCCGTATCGTCTCCGCGTACTTTTCTGGCGACACGCAGACACTGCACTCGGTTGCGCAGGTTTTTCCCGCGCAGCGCCCACGGGGCAGCGTCATCGACGACGTTAAGTAATCGTGCATCACCCGCCGCGCCCTGCGGCCCTCTGAAGGAGAGTTTCTCATGAAGTTCAGCAAGTCCCTCGCCACCGTCGCTGTTTCCGGCATCATCCTCGGCCTCGGCGCTGGCTGCGGCGGCGACGCGAAGCCGGCGGAAGCCCCCGCCGCAGAAGGCGCCAAGGCGTCCTGCAGCGCGGCCGCCGCTTCCGGCGAGAAGAAGTCCTGCAGCGCCGCCCCCGCCGCTTCCGGCGAGAAGAAGTCCTGCAGCGGCGCTCCGGCCCCCGCCGCCAAGTGATGCGCTTGCCCAGGATTTGGCGCGACGCGCGCTAACGTCCCGGGCAACCGAGCGAGGGCGAAGCATCTTCGGAGGCTTCGCCCTTCTGCTTTTTGTGGGGCGGTGCGAGATTCGGGCGCGGCTTGCGCGAAGGAGACCGGCAATGAGCTTTCGTAAACGGCATGGCGTCCCCGATCTTGGGATCGGCATCGGCTTTCGTGCGCCCCATCGAGCGGCGATCCTTGAGAGCCCAGAACTCCCTGAAAATACTGCAGGACTTGCTGCAATCGATTGGTTCGAGGTGATCTCGGAGAACTACCTCGGCGACGGGGGGCGCCCGCTTGCGACGCTCGATCGTTTGAGCACCAACTATCCAGTGATCCCCCACGGCGTCTCCCTCAACCTCGGCGGCACCGATCGCCTCAACGTCGATCATTTGCGGCGTTTGCGGCGCCTCGTCGACCGCCTCGACGCCCCCTGGTTCTCCGATCACCTCTGCTTCACGGCGGCCCACGGCGTCGAAGTCCACGACCTCCTGCCGCTCCCCTGCACGGAGAAGGTCGCCGATTGGGTCGCCGATCGCATTCGCGCGGTGTGCGACGCCATCGGGCGCCCGTTCCTTTTGGAAAACCCTTCGAGCTACGTGAGCTGGCGCGCCGATGCGATGCCCGAATGGGAATTTCTCTCACGAATTGCGGAACGTGCCGACTGCGGGCTGCTCTTTGACGTGAACAACGTCTTCGTCGCCGCGACGAACCACGGCTTCGATCCGCGCCGCTACATCGACGGGATCGACCCCGAGCGCGTCGTGCAAATACACCTCGCTGGCCACAGCGAACGCCCGATGCGTGGACGCCCGAAGGACGCGGCAGGGGCCCGTCCGTTCGCGACCGCCAGCGATTTGACTGGGGGCGGCGTCGCGAGAGACGGCGGGCCCACTTCCACAGGGGCCCGTCCGTTCGCGACCGCCAGCGATTTGACTGGGGGCGGCGTCGCGAGAGACGGCGGGCCCACTTCAACAGGCACCCCCGGATTTTTCCTCTTCGACACGCACAGCAGACCGGTCGCCGATGCCGTCTGGAGCCTCTATCGGCGAACGATCGCGCGCACCGGGCCGGTGACGACGCTCATCGAGTGGGACGAAGAAATTCCGGCCTTCCCCGTCGTCGCCGCCGAGGCGGCAAAGGCCCGCGCGGCCCGTCAGGAAGCGACGTTGTCCAGCGTTGGGACCGCAACAAAAGAGCCCCTTTCGGCAAACTCCGTGCAGACTCCCGGAGAATTAGTTTGAGCACCAACGAATTCCTGCACGCGTCCGTCCGCGATGCCAACGCCCCCGACGAACTCCGCGCGCTGGCCGATACCTTCGTGAATTGGATCCAGCGACCGACCGTCGTTCATGACGACGACGCGGTCTGCCGTGAGCTTCCGGCCTTTGTCGCCGACTCGCCGCGGATGCTCGCGGAAGATCAAATCGAAGCCTATCGGGTCCAGTATTTGGACCGCCTCGCGGGCGCCCTCGAAGACGATTTTCGCGCCCTCGCCCGCCGCCTCGGGAGCGCCCAATGGCGCGCTCTTGTTACCGATTTTCTTGCGGCCCATCCGCCCCCTGATTGGAACTTGTACACGCTCGGCGCTGGGCTCCCGGCGTTCCTTGCGACGCAGACCGAGGACGCCGTCACCCGCGATTTGGCGCGCCTCGAATGGGCCTTTTGCGATGCCTTCGGCGACGCCGACGCGACCCCGCTCACCGCCGCGGCGCTAGCGGCCGTCGATCCGGAGGCGCTCGGCGAACTCGTGCTCGCCGTGCAACCGGCGCTCCGCCTCGTGGAACTCGACTTCCCGCTGTGTGAGCTGCGAATCGCGCTGCGTGACGACACGGAAGCGCCGAAAATCCCTGAAAGCAAGAAGACCTACGTCGTCGTGGCCCGCGACCATCAACGGGGTCTCGAGTACATGTACGTGACGGCAGCTGCCTACTTCACGCTCACGCGCCTGCGTCGCGGGGAGCCGCTCGGGGCGGCGCTGGAGGGGGCCGCGGAGGATGCCGGCGCCACCGAGGACGAAATGCTCGGCGCGCTCGGCACCTGGTTCCAGAATTGGACCGCGTGGGGCTGGCTCGTTACTGGCGATTGAGACGGGCAGAAAGCCGATTCAGTGAGCGACTTGCGACGCCTTTTTCTTAAAGTTAAACGGATAGCTGGCTCGCGTTTCAAAGCCCTTTGCGCTCTTCGGAAATGAGAGCTTCCCCAAAACCCCGGTGACGCAGGCACCGACGGCAGCGTCGGTGATCTGCGACTTCTGGGGGTCGACTTCGAGGTTCTTCACCGTGCCATCGGCGCCCAGGTAGAAGTTCACCACGAGATCCCCTTCGGCGATCGCCGGGTTCTTGGCGACGCCGGCGTCGTAGCAGGCGCGGGCTTCGGCGCGCTTCGCCTGGATGGCCGCTTGGATGTCGGCGACCGAGCGCCCCGGCTCCGTCGCTTTGCCTTTGGGGGCGTCGCTGGGGGGCGTAGCCGAGGCGGCGGGCGTGGAAGTCGTTGCAGGCGCTACTTTTTCGAGGGGCGTCCCCGAGGCGGTCGTCGCCGGGAGTTCCGTCGTGGTCGCCGGTGCGTCGGGCGTCACCGACGCGCTTGTGGCGGGGGCGGCGCCGTTTTCGAGGGGCGTGTTCGCCTTCGCGCCGCCGCAAGCGACGGAGAGTGCAGGGGCGACGGCGAGGGCGACAACGAGGGCGGATCGGGAGAACTTCATGGGTGCTTTCGCGGTAGCGCAGGACCGGGCGGCCGTGTAGCCCGAGCGCATGTTCTCTGCGTCCCGTGGCCTCCGTTCCGCACTCGGCATCCTCAGCCTCGGCGTTCTCGGCTTCGGGGCGCTAGTCAGCGCTTGCGATGGCCAACGGATCGGCGACACCGACTGTGGCGTCATCCCCGAAGGCGGCTGCCCGACGAAGTCTGGCGTCGATGCGTGTAGCGATCGGGAATGTGCGGTCACCTGGCGCTGCGTGGAGACAAATACCGAAACACTTACGGGCGTTTGGCAGCAGGTCGCCGTTTGTCCGGCCCGTGAGGCGGGGGGCGATGCCGCGAGCGACACCGGGGCCGACGCAAGCCTAGACGCCGCCCCGAGCGACGCCTCACGCTTCGATGGCCCGCTCCCCGATGGCGCAGGGGGCGGCTCCACTTGCCCGGTCCTTGAGCCCCCCGACTGCCCCCTCGCCCTCGCCGCCGCCTGCCCAAGCGGCTGCTGCGGCTGCGAAGACCTCTTCGTGTGTACAAGTTCCGGGTGGGACGCCTGGGGCTACTGCGCCGACGGAACGCTCCACCAAGCTCCCTGATTTTTCAAAGAAAAACCCCGTCTCTCCGCGATGGGATGGGACGGGGTTGTCGCGAATCTCTCGGCGACCCTCAGCCGATGCCGAGGAGCTTCGACATCGAGGCTTCGTCGGCCGGCGTGAACGGATGCTGCTCGAACTCGCCGGAGGTGACCCATTTGAAGGCGTGAACGACCTTCGCTTCGGGCTCGCCGGCGGTGATCCGACACTCGTAAAGGTACAATTCGACAGCGTATTTCTCGTAGGGGTGGCTCACAAAGGAGATGAGCCGCCCACAGGAAATCTCGCAGCCGAGCCGGTGACGAAACTCGCGCTGGAGGGCGTCGGCGTCGGTCTCGCCGTCCTCGACGCGGCCACCCGGGAACTCCCACAGAAGCGGAAGCACCGCGGCGGCGCGACGTTGGGTAATCAGGTAGCGGCCGTCCTGCTCGACGACCGCCGCAACCACGCGGACGGTGGGGGTACTGCTCATTCCGCCCTCAGAAGTTCACGCGGAAGAGCTGCTGCCCCATGAGGAGGATATCGCCGTTGATCACTTCGATCTCCTCGCGAAGACGAAGGAAAGTGCCGTTCGAGCTGCCGAGGTCGGTCAGGTAGATGGCGGCGCCGTCGGGGGCGATTCGACAGTGGAGACCGGAGACGTAGCCGTCCTCGGGGAAGAGGACGTCACCGCGCTCGCGACCGAGGTGGATGCCATTCTCGGGGACCGGGAAGGCATTGCCGGTGGAGTCGCGGCCGACGACGAGGGCGATACGACCAAGGTACCCCTTCGCCGGCGCGCCGAGGCGTTCGACGCCTTCCGGGGTCGGTTCCGGGGCGGCCATCGCTTCAAAGCGGATGATCTCTTGGCCGATACGGAAGACGTCCGTGTGGCGAATCTCCACCGGAACATCCCGATAAAGCTTGCGATAGACGCCGTTGAGGGAACCGTCGTCGCGCACCAGCAGGCGGTCTGCGTGCTGGGTAAAGATCGCGTGGCGCGGCGAGAGGTAGCTGTCACCGGCGAAGATGCCGCCCGATTCGCGACCGATCGAAATCGTGCCGGGGGGGAGCGTGTAGTTGCCCGCTTCCGTGCCATCGGCGCGGAGCGCGGTGAGGAGGACCGTGCGGGTCGGCGTGGCGGCTGGCGTCGCGACTGGCGGCGAAGACGCCGCGGCGGTTGCGCCAATGCCAGGGGCGCCACCGAGGCGGAACCCGCAGGAACCACAGAACAAATTGTTCGGTGCGTTCTGATGGCCACACTGGGGGCACGGCGACGTGGCGGGTGCGGCGATGACGGGAGCCGGCGCGACGACGGGGGCCACGACCGGAGCGACCACGGCGGCAGGCGGAGGCGCACTTCCATAGGCGGGTTGCACGACCGGACCAGTAGCGACCGGCGCCACCGGCGCTGCGACAGGTACCGGTACCGCGACAGGCACCGGGATCGGTGCAGGCGGCACATAGACCGGCTCCGGGGGCACGACAGGGGCTGCCGGAGCGACCGGGGGTGCCGCGACAGGGGCGCGCGCGCCTCCGTCCTTGGGCAACTCCGCACCGCACCCTAAGCAGTACTTGTAGTGATCCTGGTTTTCCTTTCCGCACTTCGGACAGATGATCACAGGCCGCCTCCGGCGTGCTCGCTACGTGGACGATGCGTCCACGGCGATTGCTAGCGGGACCGCCCCGCGCACGACGGCGGTGAGGTTACCCAAACCGCTCGGGATGGACGGAAGAAATCGCACCGACGGTCGCATTTGACGCCGCGCACCAACTGGCGCCGTTTGGCAAGGCCCATCCCCTCGAAATCCCCCCGCGCGGCGACGGGAACGTTGGTACGGTGCGCACCACCTATGGTTAGCGCCCTCTTTCCCGCCATCAACGTCCCCGGAACCGGCAACCTCTACGCGCGGCTCGTCACGAGCCTCGGCACGATGATCGTGCAGCTCGAAGAGCACCGCGCCCCGAATACCGTCAAGAATTTCGTCGGTTTGGCGACCGGTACCCAACCGTACATCCACCCGGCCACCAACAAAGAAATGAGCGGCGTCCCCTACTACGACGGGACGATCGCCCACCGCGTGATCCCCGACTTCATGATCCAGATGGGCGACCCGGCCGGCACCGGTCGTGGCGGCCCCGGCTACCGCTTCGCCGACGAATTCCACCCCGAGCTCCGCCACCAGGGCGGCGGCATCCTCTCCATGGCGAACGCCGGCCCCGGCACGAACGGGTCCCAGTTCTTCGTCACCGAGCGCTCGACGCCCCACCTCGACAACCGTCACTCGGTCTTCGGGAAGGTCATCGTCGGCGCCGACCTCGTCGGCAAGATCGCCCGCGTTCCGACGAGCGCCGGCGACAAGCCGAAGACCGACGTCGTCCTCCAGAAGGTCGAGATCTTCCGCAGCGAGACGACCCCCACCGCCTGAAGCCCCTTCGGCAACGAAGAGCCGCGAAGCCTCACCCGAGGTTCCGCGGCTTTCTTTTGTGCTCGTTTCTAACTATTTGGCAGCGGGGACCGGAAACTCAATCGCAGCGACCATGCGTTCGAGGAGCGTTTTCTGTTCCGGATTCGCCGTCGGGTAGACGTAAACGATCGCGTAGCCGCGCCCCTCTTCGACAAACGAGCAATGCATGGTCGTGTACGCGTTGCCCATCGCCTTCATGCCGCCGTCGTGGACGATGCCCGCGCGCCCGGCACATTTCCCAGGACCTTCGTGGGACTGCACGTAATTCATGTCTTTGTAGGAGGCGACCTGCGCGTCGAAGGTCACCCGATCGAACTCGGCAACCTCGTCCGCGACGGGGTTCGGAATGGCGAGGACGACGAGCGCTTCATCGGTCGCAAGCATGATGTTTCGACCCGCTTGCACGCCCGCTTCGTCGATCTTCTTGCCGGCAAACGACGACGGATAGTGAATGACCGCATAGCCATTCTTACTCGTCATCGACTGGGAAAGCGGCTCGTCGATCGGTGCCGTCTTCTTCGCGAGCAGCTTTGAACAGCCGAGCGTCGGCAGGGAGACGCGGCAAGGAATGCCACAAAAAGAGATTTCATCGGTGGCATTCCTTCGGCGGCGCGAATCAGAGCGGGATGTTCGAGTGCTTCTTCGGCGGGTTGGAATCGCGCTTGTCTTTGAGCATCTCGAGCGAAGCATGGAGGCGCGCGCGGAGGGTGCGCGGGTAGATGACTTCGTCGATGTAACCGAGCTCGGCCGCCTTGTAGGGGTTGGCAAAGCGCTCTTTGTATTCGGCAATGAATGCCTGACGGGTCGCCTCGGGGTTTTCCGCTTTGGCGATCTCCGACTTCCGAATGATATTGACGGCGCCATCCGGACCCATGACGGCGATTTCGGCCATGGGGAAGGCGAAGTTGATGTCGGCGCGAATGTGCTTCGAAGCCATGACGTCGTAGGCACCACCGTAGGCTTTCCGAAGAATTACGGTAACTTTCGGCACGGTCGCCTCGGCGAAGGCAAAGAGGAGCTTCGCGCCGTGGGTGATGATGCCGCCGTACTCCTGGTCGGTGCCTGGGAGGAAGCCGGGGACGTCGACCAGGGTCACGAGCGGGATATTAAAACAGTCGCAGAAACGGACGAAGCGGGCCGCCTTCTTGGAGGCGTCGATGTCCAATACGCCCGCGAGGACCGCCGGTTGATTCGCGACGATGCCGACGGCACGCCCACCGATGCGCGCAAACCCAACGACGATGTTCGCCGCGTAGGCCTCGGCGATCTCAAAGAGCGTTCCGTCGTCGACGACAGCGGCGATGACCTCTTTCACGTCGTAGGGGCGGTTCGACTCAAGGGGGATCATCGTGTCGAGGGCGGGGACTTCCCGCGTCGCCGGATCGCTGCTCGCCTTGAAGGGGGGATCTTCCTGGTTGTTCGACGGCAAATAGGAAAGTATCTCGCGGATCTGCGCGATGCAGGTCCGGTCGTCGGGGCTCGTGAGGTGGCAGACGCCGCTCTTGGTGGCGTGGGCGCTTGCGCCGCCGAGATCCTCTTTCGTCACCTCCTCGTGGGTCACCGCTTTGATGACCTCGGGGCCGGTGATGAACATGTAGGAGGTCTCTTCGACCATCAGAATGAAGTCGGTGATCGACGGCGAGTAGACGGCGCCGCCGGCGCAGGGGCCCATGATCGCCGAGATTTGCGGGATCACGCCGCTGGCGAGCGTGTTCTTCAGGAAGATGTCGGCGTAGCCGGCGAGCGACTCGACCCCCTCCTGGATGCGGGCGCCGCCGGAGTCGTTGAGGCCGATGACCGGCGCGCCGACCTTCATCGCCATATCCATGACTTTGCAGATCTTTTGCGCGTAGGCCCCCGAGAGGCTGCCGCCGAAGACGGTGAAGTCCTGGGCGAAGACGAAGGTCTTCCGGCCGTCGACGGTGCCGTAGCCGGTGATGACGCCGTCCCCGAGGAACTTCTGATTTTCCATGCCGAAATCGGTGCAGCGGTGCTGCACGAAGCGGCCGATCTCGACGAAGGAGCCGGGATCGAGGAGAAGGTCAATGCGCTCACGCGCCGTCAGCTTGCCGCCTTCGTGCTGCTTCTGGATACGAGCGGCGCCTCCACCTTGGAGGGCCTTTTCGTTCATCGCATCGAGACGCGCGAGGGAGTCATTCGGGGTCGCCATGGGGGGCGCTTTTACCGCGAATTCGGGGCGCTTGTCCCGCGGGATTCGGGGCCGATCAGCGCCCGCCGCCTACCGGGGCCGACGTCGTCGAACCGGCTCCGTAGAAGGAGAGCCCTGGTGGGGCCGCCGGAATCGCAATTTTCGTGGAAATAAGGGGAGTTCCCGGCGCTGCGGGGAACTTCACTTCGAAGAGATCCCCGGCGGAATCGAAGCCGTAGACGGCGCCGGCCCAGAAGGCGATCCCCCAGACGCTCGGAAAGCCGATGTCGCCCCACATGGCTTTGAAGGCGCCGGTCTTCGGGTCGACTTCCACGAGGCAGTCGCCGCAGCGCGTCCCGTTGTAGGAGCCGGTCACGGTGAGGTAGCTCGGACCATTGATGATCGAGACGATATCGCCACTGGAAGCGAGGCCGCTGGGGAGCGCATTCGGTTTTGAAGAAATGCGCGCCCCGGTGGTCGGGTCGAACTGAATGTACTCGGAGCCGTTGTAGCCGACGAGCCCCTCGCGGGTCGGGTCGACGGTGCCAACCGGTACAAACGAGAGTGAATTCGGGTAGGGGGCCCCCGACCATCCAAGCAGCGTGCAGGCGCCGGTGGCGATGTCGACGCGGTAGAGGGAGTCGCTCGTGGAGGCGACCATGTTCGAATCTTTGTCGAGGGCGATGTCGATCACCGAGTTGCCACAACCGGTCATCTTGCCGACGACGGTGACCGACTTTGTCGTCGGATCGACCTTGTAGAGGGTGTCTGAACTGTGGCCGAAGACCTGGGCAGGACCGGTCGGCGCCGCGTCCGGTTGCGAGGACGAACCATCCGGAATGTCGGGGATACCGCCGCTGTCGGTCCCGCCGCCGCTATCGACGGACACCGAGCCATCGGCACCGGCGCCGGCGTCGAAACGGCTTCCCTCCTCGTCACCGCCGCACGCGACGGCAGCCGCTGCGAAAAGGGCGAACGCGGAGAACATGGGGGCAACGAGCGAAAGGGGCACGCGCTTCATGGCGTTCGCTCTAGCACAATCGCGGAGATGGGACGGGACGGAGACGTTTCTCTGCGCATGCCACGCGACACAAACGAAGAATCGGCCGCCTCTCTTTGAAAGAAGTGGCCGATTCTCGAAAGAGACATCCGTCCCAAGAACAGGACGATTAACGCCCGTCCAACGGAGCCGCCGTCGTCGATCCAGCTCCGAAGAAGGACAAGTCTGCCGGAGCGTTCGAGATGGCGATGTCGGTGAGCTGAGCTTGCGTTCCGCTCGTCGGAAACCGAATAGAAAACAGGTCACCGGCCTTGGAGAAGCCGTACACGACACCGCCCCAAAACGCCACACCGAAGACGCCGCGGTGTGGATTGAGGTCGTAATAAATCGCGTTAGTATCGTTGATAGGTTTCCCAGTGGCCGGGTCAACCTGAACGATACAATCGGCACATTGGTAGGTCTTGCTACCCTTCTTGTAGCTGCCTTTGACTGTCAAGTAGCTCGGGCCATTGATCAGGGAGACGATATCGCCGCTCGACTCAAGGCCGTTGGGCAACGGTGCGGAGTTTTGCCAGACCTGCTGACCCGTGGCGGGATCAAATTCGATGTAAAACGAACCAGGAGCACTCCCAACACCGCCGTATCCGACGAGCGCTTCGCGGGTCGCGTTTCGAGTGCCCGCGGGTACGAAAGTGAGAGACGTCGGATAATCGACGTTGTCGGTTCGGGTGTGGATCAGCGAACAGGCGCCAGTGCCCAGGTTGATCTTGTACATCGACGCTTTGGTGACGCCGACCGCGTTGGAATCTTTGTCGATTGCGAGATCGAGGAGCGAGCCGTCGCAGCCGGTCAGCTTGCCGATGACGGTGACCTGCTTGGTGTCTGCGTCGAGCTTGTAAAGCGTGTCGCCGCTGTGGCCGAAGACCTGGGGCGGCCCCGACGGGATCACAGCGCCGTCCGGTTTTCCGGTCGACGTGTCGGGGAGCAGCGGAATTCCGGAGTCCTCGGAAACGCTCCCGTCGGCTTTCTGGAAGCTGTTGTCGCTCCCTTCGGCACACGCAAAGAAGCTGGTGACGACAAGAGAAGTGGCGGCGAGGAAGCGCATGCGCGGCGGTCTATCACGCCTCCTGCCGGACGCCAGGTTTCGGAACGGTTTCGCGCCGGCGTCACGAAAGTGTTGCGAAAGGCCGACCCCGCGTCAGCGGAGAACAGGGTCGATGTACTCGACTTCTTCGCCGCGGAACGTGCGCAGCGTGGTCGTCCCTTCGCCGCGAGCGACGATCTCTTCGGCGACCAGGGGAACTTTCCCTTTTCCACCAGGAGTGTCGACAATAAATTTCGGAAGTGCGATGCCAGTCAATCGCCCTTGAAGCTGACCGACAATCGAGAGTCCCTGAGCCAGCGGCGTGCGCAGGTGGCTCGTTCCGCGGACCGGGTCCATCTGGAGCAAGTAGTAAGGACGGACGCGCGTGCGAATCAGGCCACGAAACAGGGTTTCAAGGGTGTCGGCATCGTCATTGATACCTCGCAAGAGTACCGTTTGATTCATGACGGGAAACCCGGCATCGAGCAAGCGCTCACAGGCCTTTCGGCTCTCGGGGGTGAGCTCTTTTGGGTGATTGAAATGGGTCATCACCCAGAGCGGGTGGTGGGGGCGAAGGGCGCGGACGAGTTCCGGGGTGATCCGCTGGGGGAGCGTCACCGGGACGCGGGTCGCGAGGCGGATCGTGTCGAGGTGGGGAATTTCGCGGAGGGCGGCGACGATGCGGACGAGTCGATCGGTCGCGAGGGCGAAGGGGTCGCCGCCGGAAACGATGACGTCGCGGACCTCCGGGTGGCTCCGCAGGTAGGCGAGCGCGGGGGCGAGCTTTGCGTCCGATACGGGGCCACCGCCGTCACCGACCATGCGAGATCGTGTGCAAAATCGGCAGTATACGGCGCAGCGATCGGTAACGAGCAGGAGGGCGCGGTCCTGGTAACGTTGGACGAGGTGGGGGGCGACCTCGTGGTCCTCCTCGCCGAGCGGATCGGCGAGGTCACCGGGGAGGAACTCGCCTTCGTTGGCGACGGGGACGCACTGCCTGCGGATGGCGCAGTTCGGGTCGGCGCGATCGACGAGCGACAGGTAGTAGGGCGTGATCCCGATCGGGAGCCCCTGGCGCTCGGCGAGTTCGGCGCCGGCGCGTTCGTTGGGGGTCAAAGGGATTTCGCGCGCGAGCGAAGAAACGCTGGTGATCGCGTTTCGGATTTGCCAACGCCAGTCGGCCTGCTCCCGCTTCGTGGGGCGTTTCGCGGCGGCCGGTCGCTCGCTCGGGGCGACGACGGGAAGCACGCGCTTCCCTGCATGTTCCACGCGTTCCATGGCTCAGTGGGTGTGTTCGTGGACCGGCTTCGGTGCGGTGTCCGGCGCGGGGGCAGCGCTCGCGGAGGTCGACGGAGCGGGACCCGGCGCGTCGACTTTCACGCTCGCAAGCACCGCTTCATCGATGACGATCGCGTACTTTTTGCTCAACGTTTCGAGGACTTCACGCTCGCGAGCCCGCGCCTTCTCTTGAGCGAGCTTCACGCGGATCGTCCGCTCGGCCTCTTCGTAGGTCCGCTCGTGGGCCTCGGTCTTTTGCGTGTATCGTACAATATAAAACTTATCCGGCGCGACCTTGACCGGCTTCTCGCTGATGTCGCCGAGCTGCTTGAGAGCGAAGAGTTCGGTGCGCACCGCTTCGGGCACGCGGGCGTTCTCGCCGCGAGGATCGCCGGGCGGACTCACGATGCCGAGATCGCCGACGAGGTCGACCGGCACCGGGAGCTTGGCGCCCGGGTCCTGGCTCTTCTCGATGACGAGCTTCCCCCAAGAAGCGGCGTCTTTCGCCTCTTTGGCTTTTGCCTGAACTTGCTCGGCAACTTTCGGGTCCCGAAGATAGATCACCGAGACGCGACGGCGCTCCGGGTCCTTGTAATCTTCTTTGTGTTTCGCAAAGTAGTCCCGCGCCTCCGCTTCCGGGACGTCTTGGGGCTTCACCGCGTCTTTGCGGACCGTCCCGAGATAGGCATCGCGAAGGATTCCATGCAGTTCTGCCTGCGCCTCTGGGCTCTTGTCGTAGCCCTTTCGGACCGCTTCTTGCGCGAGAAGTTCGACGTTGATGAGCTCGTCGAGCAGCTCTTTTCGGCGCTCCGGCGACTGGTAACGGAGGCGATCAAACTCGTCCATCGCCTGAAGGAGCTCGGCGAAATCACCGACGGTAATCGTCACATCGCCCGCTTTTGCGAGGACCATCTTTGCCTGTTCCGGCGTCACGGCCTCGCTCGTCTTGGCGGCATCGGTCGTTTCGGCGGTCGGCTTTTTTCCGTTGCAAGCTACACCGAACGGCGCTGCGCCGAGCGCGAGGAGCGCAGCAAGCACCGGAACTTGGCGGTAAAAAAAGGGGCGCGACATGGCGGCGGGACTAGAGCACAAGTCCTCCCCCCGGGCCCGTCCGTTCGCGACCGCCAGCGAAATTCCTAGCAGCCGCATCCACGGCGGCCGAGAGAGACGGCGGGCCCTCTTCCACAGCGCCCGTCCGTTCGCGACCGCCAGCGAAATTCCTAGCAGCCGCATCCACGGCGGCCGAGAGAGACGGCGGGCCCTCTTCCACAGCGCCCGTCCGTTCGCGACCGCCAGCGAAATTCCTAGACCGCCCGTGGGTTGCATCGATCCGCCGCGTTGACGGCGGATCCAACT
>DYPH01000012.1 GCA_020720045.1 Sorangium cellulosum
GTCCGTTTGAGCCCGATGGGCTGTGACGCAAGAAGCTTCGTGAGATTTAGTCGCGACCACCCCCGATCTCCTCGTGCTGACGGCCGGCGTCGCCCTCCACGACCAGGCGGTTCGCGATCGGGCACGGGATTTGGCGTGCGCCCTTGCGACGCTCCTCAGCGGGAGCCTCCGGCGCTGCGGCGTCACGATTTCGCCGGCGCCACCGGTGACCATCGAAGGGCCCGAACTCTCCCTCGACCGGATCGTCCCCGAGAGCGCTGCACGCCTCCACGTCTTTGGGGCGCGCGGAATTCCCCTTTCGATTCGCCTCGATTTCGACCCCGAGGCCGACCTGCAGCTTGTTCCTCGATCCGCGCTAGCAGGCGAGGACGTACTCGGCGCGTAGGCACTTCGCGGGGCGGCCTTGCGGAACGGGCACAAACGTCGAGGCACAAACGAAGAAAGGCGCTGGGATCCAGCGCCTTTCCCCCGGAAAACCGGACGTTTCACGGGCTCGTGAAGAACACACGCTCGTAGGCGGCACTGTTGTTGAGCCCCGTCGCCGCGCCGCAGCGGTAGCCCCCATTGAACGTGCCGCCACCGGTGTGGATGCACAGCCGCTGATCGGCCTGCGTCGATCCGACGTCGCAGCTGCTCCGGCTCACGCCGGCACCGGCCGGGGCGAACCCCATCGACCAGGAGGTGTTGTAGTACCAGTCGGTCCCGTTCGCGTTGTGGACCACGTTTCCGGTAGCGGTGTCGAAGAGGACGTCGGCCCGCGGCGCTTCGGCCATGAGCTGGAGGGTCGCCGCGCCGGTCGCGCGGCAGGCCATCATGATGCGCGCCCCCGCGCAGGCGGCGGTCATCGAGGCGACCGGCGTCGCGAAGTCGTCCATGCGATTCACGAAGCACTGGGTCCAGCCGCTGGCAGTGACTTCGGCAACGGGTACGTTCGTCTGGATGCCGACGTAGGTCTTGAGCGCCACACAGGCGCCATTGCCGCAATAGGGCTCCCCATGATCAAGCGTTTCGCCCTGATTCCCGCCCTCGCGCTCTTCCTCGCCGCCCCGGTCGCCTTCGCCGATCCCCCGGCCCCGGAGCCGGGGACCTTCGCCGCGAAGCCAGAGGCCAAGTCGGGCTGGAAGAAGCTCGGCGAGCGCGTCGTGCAGGGCAAAGTCGACACCGACGTCATCAAGCCCTCCTCGAAGGCGGAGTTCACCAGCATCGCGATCTTCGTCGAAAAGGAAGAGATCGCCCTCTACGACATCGAGATCGAGTTCGGGAACGGCGAGAAGTTCTCGCCGACGACGCGCCTCCTCTTCAAGGAAGGCTCCCGCAGCCGCGTGATTGATCTTCCCGGCAAAGAGCGCGTGATCAAGAAGATCACGTTTAAATACGGAAATCTGGACGCAAAGAAGCGCGCACACGTCGAGGTTTGGGCCAAGAAAGGCTGAGTACGCCCCCCTCGCGCGGATCGAGGAACACCTTCGTCCTCGCCCGCGAGTGCATGCACGTGGATGGACCTTCCCCGATCCACTGGCCGCTTGACGTTTTGCGCACATTTCGCACCGGGCCGGCCCCCGTGGGCGGCAAAATAGGCTATGACGCCTCCATTCAACTTTGACAGGGCGCCGCTCTGTCTTGACGTTCTCGCCTTTCTCGCTCGCCGTCTGGAGGACTCGCATGAAGCGCATTGGAATCGTACTCGCCGTAGGTTTGGGCTCGCTGACCGCGCTAGGCGCTTGCGGCAGCAACGTCGACAACTCGGACTTCCCCGACACCGGCGTCCTCACGATCCCGGACTCCGGCACGCCGGTCAATCCGGACCTTCCAGATGGCAGCTCCGGCGATGCCCAGCTCCCCGATTCCGGCTTCACGAAGTGCGCCTCTGCGACGGTTGCCGCCGCAAAGATCCCCTTCCACTTGGTCGTTGTGTTCGATCGGTCGTCTTCGATGTGCTGCTACCCGGGCGGGCGCTGCTACTCGCAGAAAGATCCGAACAACCCGAACGTCACCCTCCCCGCCGAGCGTGACTGCGGCCGCGCCGACTCCCGCTGGGGCGTGTCGACGGCCGCCCTCAAGTCCTTCTTCGCAAACGCCAAGACGACCGGCTCCAAGGCGAGCCTCGTCGCCTTCCCGAAGCGTGCGATCAGCGCCGACGCAAACTCGGGGGGCGACTCGACCCGCGTTTGCAAGAACGAGTACTACGACGGCAACGACATCAATGATCGCGACCTGATCAAAGACGTCGAACTCTACGAGCAGGCGCTCCCGAACGCGAACGCCTCCAGCGCGCTCATCAAGCCGGACAACGCCGGTTTCACGACGCCGACGAAGCACGCGGTCAACGGTGCGACGACGGTCGCCCGCAAGATCCAGGCAGCGGCCGGCGCCGGCGAAAAGACGGCCCTCCTCCTCTTCACCGACGGCTACCCCCAGTGGTGCGAGACCCAGTCGAACGACCTTGTCGACAGCATCGCCAACGTCAACGCTGAGGTCTCGGCCGCCCTCGGTTCCGGCTTTAAGACCTACGTGATCGGCGTCTCCAGCGGCGCCGACTCGCTCACCAACCTGAACGCGATCGCCCGCGCCGGCGATCCCCAGGCTCCGGCGACCGGCGACGCCGCCTACCTGATTTCCGTCAACGACCCGGCCGCCGCCGCGACCCAGCTCGCCAACGCCTTCGACACCATCCGTACGAAGGCCGCTTCGTGCAGCGTGAAGGTACCGGCACCGCCCGCCGGCGAGACCCTCGACCCGAAGAAGGTCAACGTCGTCCTCACGAGCGGTGGCGTCAAAGAAGACCTCGCCTATAGCTCGGATTGCACCGACGCAAACGGCTGGCATTACGACAATTTGGCAGCACCGAAGACCATCGATCTCTGCCCGGGCGCCTGCAAGAAGCTCCAAAACGACCCGGCGTCGAACGTCGACGTCGTCCTCGGCTGCGAAACCCGCGGCGACATCGGTCGCTGATCGTCATCCAGCCGCCAGCGGCGGAGGGCAACGACGGAAGACAACGGGAACCGCTCCCGTTGTCTTTCTGCTTTGTGCTAGCGGACCGGCCCATGGAGGCGCGCACCGAAGGCCGTATCTTGGGGATTGTCACGATGGCGCTCGTCCTCGTCACCGACATCTCCCTCCTGATTTACGCGCGCGGCGTCGTGCTCCAGAAGAACAACGGCACCTTGCCGAGCTCGTTTCCGCTCGCGATCCTCGTGCTCGTCGGCCCGACGATCCCGGTCCTGGTCTGGGCGTGGCGGCGCTTCCAGCGGGCCTAGCGCGTCCGTCCGCGAAGCGGGGGACGGCGCGGAGATCTCCACGAACGCGGTTCCGGCGGGGCAAGATTCGCCGGTTTGTCGGCAAAGAGGAGGGAACGTGGTACATCGGCGCCATGCGTTCGTCTCCGGCATCCGCCCTCGTTGCCTCCGTGGCCCTTGCAGCGCTCGCCGCCACCACCTTCGCCTGCGGTCCGAGCACCGCGCTCACGGTCCATCGCCTCAAGACCGGGAAAGCGGCCGAGGTTGAGCGGGGCGAACGCCTCGACATCAAGCACCTCGACACCGAGAAGAACGAAGGGGCGAAGTCGGGCTTCGTCGTCGTGAAGAGCGCCGACGAATGGAGCAAGCTCTTCGCCGGCAGCGACCACGCCCCCGAGGCGCCCCAGGTCGACTGGGAACGGAAGATGGTCGTCGTCGCCGTCTCCGACTGGGCCGGGACGGTGGCGATGAAGCTCCACACCGCCGTCGAGAGCGGCGTCGCGATGTACATCTACGCCAAGGAAGACCTCCCCGGCGAAGGCTGCCCGGTTAAGGCGCGGACCGCGCTCGCCCAGGACATGATCCTGGTCGATCGCACGGAAAAACCGATTCATTTCTACATCGAGCGCGACGAAGCGACCGGCTGCGGCGAAGCGCCGACGGCGAAGGTCACCTGCTCCATCGACGGCAACAAAGGGGCCGAGCCGGAGATCGTCGTCAAACCGGGTGATCGCGTCGAGTGCGGCGCCGGCATCGAAGCGACCGGCACCTTCGCCGTCGTCGACAAGACCTGGTCCTTCGGCGAATTCCCCAAATCTTCCCACGCAAAGCTCGAGTACGTCCAGGGTGGCGAGCGTGTGCGCTTCCGGGCCGACGTCGTCGGTCGTTACGCGCTCCGCTTTCAGGTTACCGACGAGGGCGGCCGCCACGCCGACGGCATGGGGATCGTCGTGAGCGGCCCCGGCAAGGCGCCCGGCGTCTACGTCCAGCTCGCCTGGGGCAATTTCGACGCCAAAGACGACCCGAAAACGTTCCCCCGCGTCATCCTCGAAGCGGAAGATCGCGAGCGCGGCATCTGCTCGGTCGAGTCGGCCAAGAAACCGGCGTGGTGCGACGTCAAGGTCGACGCCGGCCAGACGGCGCTCCGCGTGGCGACCCAAGAAGGGGTCTTCCCGATGCGCGTAAAGTACGTCGACGACCGCTTCGCCGGTTCGCCGTCGGCCTGCCTCACGGTGTTCATCAACGGCTCCCAGTCGGCAGAAATCTGCGACAACGAACCGCGAAAAGCAGGCGATTCCTGGAACTTGGGCGGGCTTATCGCGAAGACGGGCACCTTCGAGGCGATGGAGATGCCGAAGCCGGTCGACCCGCCGGTCGTCGATCCGCAGAAGCCGACGACGCCGACTGGCACGAAGAAGCCGTCGGGCGGCGGCACCAAGCCGGCAGGCGGCGGCACCAAGCCGGCAGGCGGGGGTGGCAAGAAGCCGGGCAAGAAGCCGGGCAGCGTCTTCGCCCCCTGAACTTCGAGGAAAATCAAGAACTAGCGCCCGCTGAGGACGCAGTTCCAGAAGACCGGCTCCGGCGTCAGCGTGACGCCGAAGGCGGCAGCGACGCCATCCCGCAGATGGCTGGCGAGGGCGAGCAGTTCGCCGGTCGTGCCGCCGCCGGTGTGCACCAACGCTAGGGTGTGCTTGCGAGAGACGCGGGCCCCGGGCGACAGGGAAAATCCACGAGGAAATCCGGCCCGTTCGATGAGCCACGCCGCAGATAGCTTCGTCGTTTGGGAGCCGTTTGGACCGGCAAAGCTCGGCATCGTCGCCGGGTCGATCCCCCGGTCGGCAACACGCGTTCGGACGGCGGCCAACTGATCGGCATCGACGATCGGATTCGTGAAGAAACTCCCAGCGCTACGGCTATCGGGGTCGGCGGCGTCGACGACCATCCCTTTGCCGCGACGAAGCGCGATCACCGTCGCCCGGAGCGTCGGTCCCTCGGCGGTTTCCCCCACGGCGCGGCGGAGTTCCGCGTAGCCAGGCACCGCAACCGGCGCCCCCGGCGCACAGCGGTCGAGGCGGAAGGTAACCGAAAGGATGACGAACCGGTCGAGGTCGTCGCGAAAACGGGAATGCCGGTAGGAGAACGCGCACTCTTTCGCAGGAATTTCAACAATTTCTGCGCGAGAACGATCCCAGGCGCGCACGGAAACCAGCCGGTCGGCGACCTCGCTCCCGTAGGCGCCGACGTTCTGAATCGGCGTCGCCCCGACCGATCCAGGGATCCCGGAGAGCGCTTCGAGACCGCTCCAACCGTGGTCGACGGTCCACGCGACGAACGCGTCCCACGGGTGCCCCGCTTCGACGGAAATCTCTGCGTATTCGGGACGTTCCGCTACCGAAATCCCCGCGAGTTCCGGCCCGATACGGAGGACCGTCTCGTCGATCCCCCCATCGCCGATCACCAGGTTGCTCCCGCCGGCGAGAACCCGGAAGGGCTCCGTCGTTTCCCGAAGAAAAGCCAGGAGTTCTGCAAGAGAAGCCGGTTCGACCACCGGGGCATCGCCCCCGAGACCGAGGGTGGTCCAAGCGGCGAGCCGGACACGACGGGCGACGGCGCTCAAGGGCAGTTCATCTTGCACTGGCCGCTCGGGCAGCATTGCTCGTTGTTGTTCGCGCACAACTTCCCGTCGACGCCGCCGCCGCCGCCGACGACCAAACAAATCGCCGGCGTCTTCGTCCCGCAGGTGGTCTGCGCGGCATCGCAGCTCCTGCAGGCGTTGTCGACGCAGACAGCCGCGTCGGGGCACTGGGTCCCCCGCTTCGCGCCGCCGGCGCAGGAAGCGGGCGTCTGTTGGCCACAGGCGGTCTGAAGGAGGTCACACGTGACGCACACGTTGGCGGAACACTTTGTATTTGCGCCACATTGCGTGCCCGGCTTGGCGCCGCCCGCGCAGGCAGCGGGGGTCTGTTGGCCGCAGGCCGTCTGGCCGACGTTACAGGAGACGCAGGCGTTGTCGACGCAGGTCGTTCCGGCGCCGCAAACGGTTCCCGGTTTCGCGCCGCCGGCGCAGCTTGCCGGCGTCGTGCTGCCGCAGGCGGTGTTGCCGACGTCGCACGGGACGCATTTTTGTCCGTCGCAGGCCTCCGTGTTGGGGTCGTTGCAACGGGTCCCCGTCCCCGTGCATCCGGCCGGGAGTGCACCGCCACAGGCGACCGCCGAAGCGTCGCAGGCGGCGCATTGGTTCGTGGAATCGCAGAATTTTTCGGCGGGGCACACCCCGCAGTCGAGACTCCCGTTGCAGCCATTGGGGACCGAGCCGCAGGCGGCGCCGACGTCCTGGCAGGATTTGCACGTCGGGGGGCGGGTGACGCAGCTCGAAACGCTCCCGGCAACGATGCAATCCTGATTGGCGGTGCACGTTCCGCAGGAGATCGTCCCTCCGCACCCGTCGGCGATGGCACCGCACGTGCTCGTGCCGCAGGCCGAGGCCTTCGAAAGCGGGGTACACGAATCGCGAGTGACCGCTCCGTCAACGGCAGCGTCGGGGGCATCGCCGGTACCAAGGTTTTCGAGCGTGAGGCCGCACGCGGCGAATACGAGCACGGGCGTGGCGAGAAAAGCTGCACGGCGGAGAAGGCGCATCCGAGGAACCTACCCCAGTTCGTGGTTCGATTCAATCGGCGCGGCCTCGCGCGCGCGAATGACGCGCAGAACAAAACGGAAAAGAGACCGACGGGGTCGTCGATCTCTGTCGCCAGCTGGGCTGGTCTTCGGGAGGTGAGGATGGGATTTGAACCCACGTATGTCGGTTTTGCAAACCGATGCCTAACCGCTTGGCTACCCCACCACCGTTCCAACGGCGTGCCGTCGGGACCATCGCCACATACCCCAGGCCGATCGGAGGGTCAACAACTTCTCTCCGGGGAATCGGCGACGTCAGCGCCGACGGAAAAAGCGACTTCGCGCTTCGGTTTTTCCAGGCAACGCGGTATCGAAGGTTTCGGATTATCGACTGCAACGGGTTTTAACGGTCGCGTCAAGATCGAAGGACCCTGTCGGCACCGCGATCATCGGGCGCCGCTTCACGCGAAGGATCACGGAGTTGAGGTACGGCTTTTTCGAGCTTCAAGGGCGCTCCGGACGGTATCGGGTCCTCGAAGAACTCGGACGGGACGACACGGCCAGCTTCCACCTCGCCTCCATCGACGGGAGGTCTTTCGTCGTTGTGCGCCGCCAGCTCGAAGAGCGGGCCAACGACCCAGCCGCCCGTAACGCCTTCCGCCGGGCCCACCAGGTCGCGCTCCGGCTCCCGCCCCATCCCCACATCGCCGTATCGCTCGACGGTGGCGACCGGGACGGGGAACCGCCCTTCGTCGTTGAAGAATTTGTCCCCAGCGAGTCCTTCGAAAGTCTTCGGCAGGCGGCCGAATTCGGCCGACCGATCCCCTGGCAGGCGGCGGCCGCGGCGGTGGCGGGGGCGGCCCACGCCTACGACGCTCTGTACGTAGCGCTTCGGCCAGAAATGCCCGAAAATGCTGGAATATCAATCGCCCCCGAAGCGATCTCGGTGAGCTACGACGGCATCGTCAAAATCGTCGACCCGGCCGCGGAACTCCGGGGGCGCCGCTTGAGCGCGACGGCGACCTACGGCTACGGGACGCCCGAGCTGTTGAACCAGGGGGTGCGCGACGAGCGCGGCCTCGTCTTCACGCTGTCCGCGCTGCTTTGGGAACTCTGCACCGGCTATCGCCTCTTTCAGGCAGAGAACGAACGGGACGCACGCGCCCTTTTCCACGCGCCGACCATCGACCCGCTGGGGCCGTCGTTCCCCGGCTTCCCGGCCGCCCTCGACCAGCTGATGCAAGAGGCGTTCGCCCTCGATCCGCGGGCCCGTCCGGCACGCCCGCGCCTCTTCGGGCAGCGCATTGATGCCCTCGTTCCCGATGGAAAACAGCAACTTGCACGCCATCTAGCGACCCACTTCGGCAAGGGGCGCCAGCAATGGGCCGGTCGCCTCCAGGACCACGCCCAAGAGTTCCAGGGGGGCGGCCCGGCCCGCGTCGAATCGGTCTTCCCAGGGCCCGCGACGTCGGGGGCCCCGGCGCCCCGCCCGAGCTACGACGATGACGACGACGACGCCCGTACCGGCTTTTTCGACGCTTCGGCCCAGCAGCAGCTCCCGCCCTCGCCCTACGGGAGCCCTCTCGGAGACGGCCCGCCGCGCCCGCCGGGGCCGGCAAACTTTGGCGACGACGACGAAAAAACAGGCTTCTTTGACGCCGGAGCCCGTGCGCCGACCATGGCATCGCCGATGCCCCCGGCCGCCGGCCGAGCGCCGCGGCCCGCGACGGCACCGATGGCTGCACGCCCGTCGAATTTTGGAAACGACGACGAAAAGACAGGTTTTTTCGATCCGTCCCACCATTCAGCGCGGGCGGCAGCGCCCGTTCGGGCCCCCGGTGCCGTCCCAGATCGTCCGGCGCCCGCCGGTTTTGGCGACGACGACGAGCGGACCGGCTTTTTCGACCCGTCGGCCCGTGCCGCGCCCGCCCCCGCGGCGCCTGCGCGCCCGGTGAACCGCACGGCGGCGATGGCGGCAAGCGTCGATGCACGGCCCCCGCCGCCGTCGCGGCCACCGCCGCAGGCTGCAAGCGCACGCGTCCTGGTGGATGACGCGGTCCCGCCGCCCCCCGCACCGAATCCCGAGCTCCAGCAGACCGGCTTCGCCCCGCGCCAGGCTTCCGCCCCGGCGCCAGCCCCGCCGCAGGCGCCTGGAAACGATGGAGATATCCCGTTCTACCAACCGTCGAACGTCGCTCCATTCCCCGGCGCCCCGCCCGGCTTCTCGCCGGGGGCCCCTTTCGCCGCGCCTGCGCCGCCCGCACCGGCGCCCCTTCCCCCTGGCTTCGCCGCCGCCGGCTTCCCGAACGTCGACCCGAACGCCCCCTTCGTCCCGGGCGCGCCCCCCGGCTTCCCGAACGTCGACCCGAACGCCCCCTTCGTCCCGGGCGCGCCCCCCGGCTTTCCGAACGTCGACCCGAACGCCCCCTTCGTCCCGGGCGCGCCCCCCGGCTTTCCGCCAGGGATCCCAGCGCCGATCCCGATGACGGGACCGAGTGCGGCGACGGCGGTCGTCCCGGCGGCGACCGATCCCAACAAGCGGAAGCGAGAACTCGCGATTTTTGCCCTGGTGGTGATCGTCGCGCTCCTTCTCGGGTTCAGCGCTCTTCGCAAGCGACAAGCGGCACAAGCTGCTGCAGTTGCAGAACAAAAAGCGGCAGAAGCCCAGGCAGCCGCGCTCCTTGCAAGTGCCAGTGCGGCCCGTGCGGCGGCCCAAGTCCCGACGCCGACGCCGACGCCGCTCCCGACCGACACCGCGACGGCAGCGACGGCGGCCCCGACCGACACGGCGACCGCCCCTTCCGTCGCAACCGCGGAACCGGCCCCCACAAAGGACCCGGCGCCGACGGTAGCAACGCCCACCCCCACCCCGACGCCGACCAAGACCCCCACGCCGACGCCGACGCCGACCCCAACCAAGACCCCCACGCCGACACCGACGCCGACCGCAAAGGTCTCCGGGAGCGGCTTTGTGTCGGTCTTGACGAATCCGGCCTGCGACAGCGCCACCTTCGATGGCAAGGGGCTCGGCGCCTGCCCGATCTTCAAGAAGAGCGTCCCCGCGGGGGCACATACCGTCCGCATCAAGACCGGCGGTGCGACGCGTTCCGTCTCCGTCAACGTGGAGCCGGGCCAGGTGGCCATCGTCCGATGAGCCAACTACCTAGCGAATATTCCTGCGAAATCGGCGTCATCGGCGGCAGCGGCCTCTACGCCATCGATGCCCTCACCGACGTCCATGAGGTCGCCCTCGCGACGCCGTATGGCGCCCCCTCGGACACCTTCCGCATCGGCACGCTCGCTGGCCGCCGCGTCGCCTTCCTCCCGCGCCACGGTGCTGGGCACCGGCTCTCCCCGTCTGAGCTGCCCCATCGCGCGAATATTCATGCCTTCAAGCAACTTGGCGTCCGCTGGCTCCTCGCGGCAAGCGCGGTAGGCTCCCTCAAAGAGGAGCTCGCGCCGGGCCACTTTGTCTTCCCCGACCAATTCTTCGACCGCACCAAGCGCGATCCCTCCGCCCACACGTTTTTCGGGAACGGGATCGTCGCCCACGTCGCCTTCGGCGATCCGGTCTGCCATATTCTTCAAGAAATTCTGCGGGAAGCGGCCCTCGATGCTGGAGCCGTCTGCCACCGGGGCGGCACCTACGTGAACATGGAAGGGCCCGCCTTCTCGACGCGCGCCGAATCGGCTTTTCACCGGGCCCAGGGCTGGGATGTCGTCGGCATGACGAACCTCGCCGAGGCGAAGCTCGCGCGCGAAGCGGAAATTTCCTACGCGCCGATGAGCATGGTCACCGACTACGACGCCTGGAAGGAAGAGGTCGTCGACATCGCGACCGTCGTCCGTCAGCTCCACGCGAACGCGGAACTCGCGCGAAAAACCATCGAAAAGGCGATCCCCGCGATCCCGATCGGCCGCTCCGTCGCCGCGCCGCGCGCCCAGCACGCCCTCGACGGCGCGATCCTTACCCCCCGCGAGCATTGGCCCGAAGCCCGCATCGAGGAGCTCGGCCCCCTCCTCGCCCGCTACGTCTGACAAAAAAAAACGCCCGAAAGAGAACTCTCTTCCGGGCGTTTTCGTGAGCGTTTCGCGCGTCAGATCGCTTCGTTGGGGCGAAGGACCTCGCGACCGAACAGGTAGGGGCGGAGCGCCGGCGGCACGTAAATGCTCCCGTCCTCGTTCTGGTGGTTTTCGAGGAGCGGAATGAGGATGCGCGGGCTCGCGACCGCCGTGTTGTTCAGCGTGTAGGCGAAGGCAGTGCTGCCGTCGGCGAGGCGTACGCGAATGTTCGAGCGGCGCGCCTGGAAGTCACCGAGCGTCGAGCAGGAGTGGGTCTCCGAATAGGCTTCCCGGCTCGGCATCCAGCTTTCGACTTCGTGTTTCCGCGTTTGACCGAGCCCAATTTCGCCCGTGCAGGCAATCGCAACGCGGTAGGGAATCTCGAGTTTCGCGAGGATCGCTTCCGCGTTTCCGAGGAGCTTGTAGTGCTCTTCTTCGGCGACCGCTTCGTCAGGAACGCAAAAGACGACCTGCTCGACCTTCGTGAACTGATGAACGCGGTAGAGGCCCCGCGTATCCTTGCCGGCGGCGCCCGCTTCCCGGCGGAAGCAGTTGGAGATGCCGGCGTAGCGGATCGGCAGGTCTTTGGCGTCGAGGACCTGGTCGGCGTGGAGCGACACGAGCGGAACTTCGCTCGTTCCCACGAGAAAGAGGTCGTCGGCGCCGATGTTGTAGGCCTCTTCGCGACCGAGGGGGAAGAACCCGGTGCCGGTCATCGCCCGCTCGCGAACGAGCACCGGGGGGAGCACCGGGTTGAGACCGCGCTCCACAAGCGTGTCGACAGCGAGGCGGGTGACCGCCATTTCGAGGAGCGCACCGAGGCCAGTCAATGCGTAGGAACGACCACCGGCGAACTGACGAGGCCCGTCCCAGTTCACCATTTTCAGTGCGGTCATCAATTCCACATGGTCCTTCGGCTTAAACGCGAATTCGCGTTTCGTGCCGACCTTGCGGATCTCGACGTTGTCCTCTTCCCCTTTGCCGACGGGGACCTCAGGGCGCGGGATGCTCGGAATCCGCAGCATGAGGTCTTCGTAGCGCTTGGCGATCGCCGCCATGCCCGGCTCAAGCTGCTCCAACTGGGTCTTTACCGCCTTCCCCTCCTCGATGAGGGCCGGGCGCTCTTCCTTGCTCGCCTTCGGGATGATCGACGCGATTTCGTTCTTCCGCGCGCGGACCGCCTCCAGCTTGCCCATCGCGTCGCGACGCTCTTTGTCGGCCTCGAGAAGGTCGTCGAGGTTTACGTCGAGGCGCTTATTGGCGATGGCCGCGCGCACAAGGTCGACGTTCTGGCGAATGAAAGAAATTTCCAGCATGACGCGATGCTTTTTTCAGGTTCGCGGCGCTTCTGCAAGCGCGCACTGCGCATGCTCAAACGGCGATCGCGGCACGTCGGGGGGCGGCGTCGGCCGGGAGGATCCGTGCGCGAATCGGCGAGAGGGCAGCTTCGAGAAAGGTGCATACCGCACGATTTGGCGCGGCCGCGAGCAGGTCGTCGAAGGCCTCCGCAAAGGCGGCGCGGGCCCCCGCGACGCCGTAGATGCGGACGAGCGAGGGGCGCTCCAACGCCGCGTCGCGCCCCGAGGATTTACCGGTCGCCGCGCTGGTCGCCGTCGCATCGAGGAGGTCATCGGCGACTGGTAAAGGCCGCCAATTCGGTAACCTAGCGCCGTGTAGGCGGTCGTATCGGCCCCCGCCGCGAGCGCGCCGATGCCGGCAGCCGCCGCGAAGAGACCGGAGGTTTTTCCGGCGTGGTAGCGACGCACGGCACTTTCGTCGGGGGAGACCTTCGTCGAAGGCTCAAGCTCCCAGCCCTGGCCGGCGATGAGACCGCCGTGGAGGCCGGTCGCGCGAAGAAGGATGCGGAGTGCACGTATCGCGCGCGGGTCTTCGCTCGCGGCGAGCCGTTCGAAGGCGAGCGTGAGGAGTCCGTCCCCAACAAGGAGCGCCGTCGCCTCGTCGTAGCGCTTATGAATCGTCGGCTTGCCGCGTCGGAGGTCGGCGTCGTCAAAGCAGGGGAGGTCATCGTGCGCGAGGGATGCGGCGTGCACGCACTCGACGGCGACGGCGGCATCAAAAGCAAAATCGATATCTTGGCCCCCCTCGGCGGCGCAAATGGCGAGCAACAGGCGCGGGCGTAGCCGCTGGCCACCGGGAAAGAGGGCGTCGCCGACGGCAGCTGCGAGCCGTGCCGGGGCGCCGGCGGCAGGCAGCGCCTCCACGGCGGCACGCAACTCTGCTTCAAGGCGCTGCGCGCCACGGACACCGCTTCCCAGGATAGCCCGCTCAGACTGCATGGGGTCTCGGATGCCGAAGTTTCAACTCCGTTGCGCGCTTCTACGCGCAACCATCGCGGCGGCAGACGCATCAAATTCGCGTGAATCCTCGGGATCAAGCGGTGGTTGTTGGCGCGGGCGTCGCAGGGTTGGTCGCCGCCATCGACCTCGCGCGTGCCGGGTTCGGCGTGACCGTCCTCGAAGCGGGGGCGACTGCCGGCGGGAAGCTCGCCATCGATACGCTTGAATTCGATGGACAAAGCTACGCCATCGACTGTGGACCGACCGTGCTCACGATGGCGTGGGTCTTTGAAGAACTCTTCGAACGCTGCGGGGAACGCCTCCGGGACCACGTGACGATGCACGCCGCACCGATCGTCGCCCGCCACGCCTGGCGCACGTCGGGGAAGAACGGGGCGCCGACGTTTGACCTGGCAAACACCGTGGAGGCCTCCATCGACGAGGTCGGCAGCTTCTTTGGCAAAAAAGAGGCAGAGAACTTTCGCGCCTTCGCAAAAACGACAAAGGCGATTTGGGACACCGTCAAAGAGCCCTTTGTCGTCGCCCAGCGGCCGACTGCGTGGAGCGTCCTCCGAGATCTCTCCGAGCGCGGCTTCGGCGCGGCGCTCGAAATTGACGGCCTGCGGACCCTGCATCAATCGCTAACGGCGCGCTTCGAAGACCCGCGCCTGCAGCAGCTCTTCGGGCGTTACGCGACCTACTGCGGCTCCTCCCCGTTTGCTGCCCCGGCGACGCTCGCCCTCGTCGCCCACGTCGAGCAAGAGGGGGTCTACCACGTAGCCGGCGGCATGCGCGCCCTCGCAAATGCCCTTTATCAATTAGCTCTTCGCCAGGGGGTCACGTTTCAGTTCAAAACGTCCGTCTCGGAGATCGTCGTTCGCTACGGGCGGGTCGTCGGCGTTCGAACGGGTGGGCCCGTGGCCACGGCGACGGAAGTGTCGGCGGCGCTCGTCGTCCATGCCGGGGATGCGCAGGCGCTCGCAACAGGCCTCTTTGGCGCTGAGGCGACGCGGGCCGTGAAGGCGGTCGAGCGCGAAGATCGCTCTTTGTCGGCCTACACATTTTCGATGCTCGCGAGGCCGACCGGTCTCCCGCTTGCACGCCACACTGTTGTCTTTTCGGACGATTATGCGCGCGAGTTTCGCGAACTGTTTTCCCAGCGGATTCTCCCAAGCGAACCGACCGTCTACATCTGCGCTCAGGATCGCGAGGCCCCCGGTCAAAGTGGGCCCGCCGTCTCGCGCGCCGCCGCTCCCAGCATTTTCGCTGGCGGTCCAGCGGCCGACGACGTCACCCGCCTCTTTCTCATCGTCAACGCCCCCGCCATCGGCGACGATGGCCCCCTCCCCGTCGCGGAACTCGATCGATGCGAAGCGACCCTTCACCGCCTGCTGAACGACTGCGGCTTCCAACTCAACCCGGAGAAGACGGTCCGTCGGACGCCTTACGACTTCTCCAAGCGCTTCCCGGCGACCGGCGGAGCCTTGTACGGACGGGCGAGCCACGGCCCCTTTTCGGCCTTTCAGCGGCCGGGGGCGACGACGCCGATCCCAGGACTTTTCCTCGCGAGCGGCAGCATTCATCTGGGGGCCGGAGTGCCGATGGCGGCGCTGTCCGGACGGCTCGCGGCGATCGCGGCAGTCACCGCATCCCCTTCGACGCGCCGGTCACCCCGCACGGCTACCGCTGGTTTTACGCCGACGGCGTAAGCGACGACGGCGCCCGTGGCGTCGTCCTGATCGCGATGATCGGCAACGTCTTCTCCCCCTATTTCGCCGCCGCCCGCCGGGAAGCAGAAAGCCGCGGAGAGACGGTCCGCCCGGAGGACTTTGTCACCCTCAACGCGATCCTCTACGACCGAAAACAGGGGCGATTTTGCCTGACGGAAGGGGGGGCCGCGCTCCTCGATCGGAGCGCCACAACGCTCCGTATCGGCGCAAGTCGCGTCGTTCGCGACGGCGACGGACTTCTCTTTTGGATCGACGAAAAAGCGGCCGTTTTCGGCGAGCCTCTGCGCGGGGTTGTACGTTTCACCTTCCCCGAGCCGACCGCCGACGTCTACCCCCTCGATCCCGCCGGGCGCCATCGGTGGACGCCCTACGCGCCGGTCGCGCGCTGCGAGGCCTTCTTTGAAGAGCCGCGCCTCGACTTCCGCGGCTCCGGCTACGTCGACGGGAACGACGGCGACGAGCCGCTCGAGCGCGGTTTTACAAGCTGGGACTGGTGCCGTGCCGAAGACGACTCCGGCAACCGTGTCGTTATTTACGATACCTTTCCGAGAGATGCAGGTGCGCGTCCGCCCGGAGCCGCCGAAGGCGGTGAGGAAACGGCGCGCACGAGTGCATCCCCGCAGACGATCGCTCGGAGCGGCCGTGACGATCTCCCTGCAGACTGCACGCTACCGCCGCGCCGCCTTTTGCCGAGCACCCTCTTCCAGATGGATCGCGCCATCCGCTGCGACGTCGGCCGGGAGCCGCGCGTCCTGGCAACCATGGAAGATGCCCCCTTCTATGCGCGCTCCCTCGTCGAGACGACCCTCTTCGGCCGCCGGATGCAGGCGGTTCATGAAACGGTAAATCTCGACCGCTTTTCGGCGCGCTGGTGCCAGTTCTTGATCGGCTTTCGCATGCGTCGTTACCGGTGATTTCGGCGGCACTCTTTGGGCCTTGGCTCCTGGCAGTGGCCTACTTCGGGCCGGCGGCGAAGGCGATCGTCGGCTCGTTTCGGTTTGGCGCACTTGCTCGTTCGGCCGGAACCGGCGAAGGCGGTGCGTCCGAAGAGACGCTCCTCTTGCGCCCCTGCGCCGGTGCCGAGGGGGCGCTGGCGGAACGGCTCCGGCTGACGGACGGGGCGAACGAAGCGTGGGCGCTCGTGGCGAATCCCGAAGATGGGGCGCGACCGGCGATCGCGCGCGCGCCTCGATGAAAGAATCACGAATCCTTCGAAAGAGTTAGCGAACCCAAAAGTCGCCCAGCTCGCCGCCGCCGAGGCGCTCGGTTTTCCTGCATCATGCACATATATCGTCGTCGCCGACAGCGACGTCCGCCTCGCGCCAGGCACCCTCGCTGCACTGGTCGCGCCGCTACGCGAGGATCCGAACACCGCCGTCGTCTGGGCGCCCCCCGTGGAAGTCGGCGTCCCGCGGATCGTCGGCGATCGCCTCTCCCAGGCGGTACTTGCCGGCAGTCTGCACGCATTTCCGTTGCTCGCCCCCCTTGATCCGTCGGGGCTCGTTGGCAAGCTGTTTGCGATCCGGCGCAGCGATCTTGAGGCGCTCGGGGGCTTCGCCGCGCTTGGAAATTTCTTGGGGGAGGACATGGAGCTCGCCCGCCGCCTTCGCGCCGCGGGGAAACGTGTGCAGGTTGCACCTTTCGCCGCGGAGGCCTTCCCCGAGGGGCGCTCGGTCGCTGCCGTGATCGCGAGGTACGCCCGCTGGATCGCGGTGATTCGCCTGCAGCGGCCCGCGTTGCTTGCAAGTTACCCGCTTTTGCTCGCCGGGTTCCCCCTGCTCGCCATCACCCTCATCGCCTTCGGAGCGTGGGGCCCGCTCGCCTTCGCCACGGCGACGCGACTGGCGATTTCCCTCGCGGCACGGCGCCATCGTCCACCCACCCAATTCTTTGTTTTTCTTGCCAATGCTGTCGTCGACGCCGTCATCGCCGACGTCGTTCTCCTCGTCGCCTGGGGGCGCGCGCTGACCGCCGCGCAGATCACCTGGCGGGGGAACACCCGCGCGTTCGCCGGCGGTCGGCTTACGGAGGCGGCAAAGCGCGCACAGATGGTCCTGTGAGCCACGCGAGGAGTCTCTCGGCGAGCATCCCGATCCGCGAAGGTGCGGCGACGTGGAGCGGCCCCCAGGTGGCGGCATCACCAAAGAACGATCCATCCCGGAGGGCTCCGTCGATGCGTGCAAGTTCCCCGGAAACGGCCGTCTCGAGGGCCGCCGTCGTCACGCGCCCTTTCGCGCCGTCGCGAGCGAGCGGTTCGCCAAAGGAGAGGCAGGCGACAGGCGCTTCGAAGCGGGAAAATTCGTAGCGAATTCCGACAGGTATAATCGTTGTCTTCTTGGCGAGCGAGGCGATCTCGGCGGCGCCGGGGCGAAACACGAGCGGCTCGGTGATCGGGCGTTCGGCCCCCTGCGCGTAGATCCAGACCATCGGCGAGGCGGCGGGCCCTTGTGAGGTGGGGCTCCTTCCAAGGAGCCGAATCGCGTAGCGGAGGGCACGGGCGCCGTCGGCGGGGTCGGTGAGGTCGACGCCGAACGCACCGACCTTGCCGAAGAAAGGCAACCGACGGAGGTTTGCGGCATCCATCATGGCGTGACCATCGACGCCAAGGATGTAGTTCGAGAGCCAGATCGCGAAGAGCGGGTCCCACCAGGCGGTGTGGTTGCTCACGAGAAGGAGCGGTGTTTCGCGCGCGATCGCCGCCGTCTCCGAAGCACGAAAGGCGCGAACTTCGCTGAATTGTTTCACAATTCTCCCCCGCGCATGATGGGCAAAGAAGGCTTCGAACCAGCGGTTTTTTGAGGCAGGTATCAATGAAGATCGCGCTCTGGATCGGGACGACGTTGGTCGTGGCGGTGGCGATGGAGTTCTGGGCCCAGTTCCTTCACGGAGCCGTCTGGCACGGGATTCTGTGGAAAGTACACAGATCTCACCATCGGCCGCGAAAAACCTGGTGGGAAGCGAACGACGCGCTCTCGGCGTTGCATGCGCCGGTGGCGATCGCGTTCATTCTCTACGGATGCCGCGGACCGGAAGGGGTCGCGCGCGAATTGCTCTTTGGCGTCGGCCTCGGCATGACCCTCTTCGGCGTCGCCTACTTCGTCGTCCACGACGGCCTCGTCCACGGGCGCCTCCCGGTGCAGGGGCCGCGGAGGACGCCGCCGACCGTCGGGCAGAGCAAGTCGGCCGTCGCGTAGGGGGAGCTCGCTCCACGGGCATCGACGAAGAGCTTCGCCTGGGCAAAAACGGCGTCTTTTCCCGGTTTTTTCTGGTCGGCCAGCGGGATCTCTCCGAGGCGCTTCGCGCGGACGCGGACGCCGTAGTCGCCCGCTCCGAGGCCGTCGACGGAGACGCCATCGATGAAGCGAACGCCCCGCGCCTCGGCGACCGCGCGGACGTGGGCGGCGAGCGGTCCGGCGTCGATCGCCTGATCGAGGACACCGGCGACGACGTGATCGGCCTTACCGCCATGAAAGCGACAGAACCCATCCTTGTAAGATGCAACAATCATCCCGGCGAGCGTCGCTTCGTCGACGAGGCCGCGATCGACGAGCACCTGCAATTCGCTGCGGCTTGCGTTCCATTCGCGGTGGGCAGTCCCCGCGCGGGCGCGCTCGAAGACGAGGACGGAGACGCCCCGCCCGGCGAGCTCGGCGGCGATGAGAAGCGAGAGCCCGCCGCCGCCAAAGATGACGTCGGCATCAAGGCGATCGTCGACGGCGGGGACCGGGAGCGGCGCGTCCGGGAGGCGACGCTGCTGACGACGTTCAAGAAAATCGAGGCGTTCGACGAGTTCAGCCCCGGCGAGAGCCCGGAGCTTGTCGCGCATACGTGTATCTTCCACGCTCATGAGGGGAGGCTCGCGGCGACGAGGAAGGCGGTCCCGGCGAGCGGCGGCGCCGTCTGCACCTCCAGCGGGAACCGGCTCGGAAAGAGGGAGCGGAACACGAGCGCCAACTTGCGGAGCGTCGACGTCGAGGCCCGCGACGAGACCGAGTCGAGGCCCCGGTGGCGGACGATCGTGCCGATGGCGGCGTAAATGTGACGTGCGGCCCGAATCGCCGGGCGGCAGGAGGCTGGGAGGCCGGGAATCCCTGCATCTGCCCGTACATAAAGGCGATCTGCCTCATCAAGCAGCCGCCCCACCACGCTCCCAAGCGCCGGCGAAAAGTGCGGGTTGGCGAGGAAGGCATCCCGATCGATACCTGCATCTTGCAGCCAATTACCGGGAAGATACACGCGCCCCATGCGGGCATCCTCGCCGACGTCGCGAGAGATGTTTGTAAGCTGCATCGCAACCCCGAGGTCGGCGGCGCGCGCGTAGAGGACCTGGCGCACCGGCCCTTCGGAGGGGCTTGCCGGCCCGAGCATCAGGATCGTCATCATGACGCCGACCGTCCCGGCGACGCGGGCTCCGTAGGCGTGGACCTCTTCGAGGGTCTCGTAGGTGCGCCCTTCCGCGTCCCACCGCATGCCATCGAGGAGCGCCTCTGGGAGGGCCTGCGGCAAGGAAAATTCCTCAACGAGCGACGCAAAGAGGCGATCGACGCCCCGGTCCTCGGGGCACCCGGCGTAGACGGCGCGGAGGCGGCGTTCGAGGGTTTCGCAGGCCTGCAATTTCGCGTCGCGGATCGCCAACTCCGTGGAGGGCTCGCCGGAGCGTTTGCTCGCGTGCAGGTCGACGTCGTCGACGGCATCATCCACGCCCCGGCAGAACGCATAGAGGGCGAGCGCCGGCTGGCGAACCCGCTGGGGGAGGAGCAGGGAGGCGGCGTGAAAACTCTTGCTCCCCTGCCGCAAGATCGCCTCGCAGCGGGCGAGATCGGCGGCCCCTCCCGGGTAGGAGGCAAACGTTCGCGAAGTCCCGCGAAGGGTGAGGGCAGAGCTGGGCGTCACAACGCTCCGATGTTCGACGAAGCCGGGCCGTTTCCGCAACCTTGGCGAATCGTGCGCAGCCGCTGACCCTTTTTTGATCTGCCCCCCACCTCAAGCGCAACGGCGGCGCCGATGGAGCATCGGACCACGCGATGGACCGACGTCATTTTCTTCTCACCGTAGCTTCCGTCCCCTTCGTGCTCGGTCTCGCCACCGACGCCCGGGCCCTCCCCGCCGTCGGCGGCGCACGGCCTGGGGGGACCGTTGTGGACGCCGACGGTAACGCCTTTGATACGCGCGCAGTTAATGGGAAGCCGATGCTCCTTGTCTACGAAGACAAAGGGTCTGCGACGCAGAACAAAGAATTGAAGGACGATCTCGGAAAGCTCGCAAGTGGCGAGAAGTACCGCACAAAGGTTGCTCTCATCCCCATCGCGGACGTCGAAGGTTACGATTACTGGCCGGCGAGCGCCTTCGTAAAGTCGTCGATTCGCAGCGAATCAAAGAAGATTAACTCGAAGATCTACATCGATTGGGACGGCAGCTTTCGGAAGGCCTCCGGCTTCACCCAGGGCAAGTCGACGATCGTGCTCGTCGGCGCCGATGGGAAGGTCCGCTCCGCCTACGAGGGGACGCTCCCAAAGGACGAACGAGACAAGCTCATCACCGCCTTGAAAAAGGAAGTCGGCGACAACTGAGCCGCCGTCGTGGCAGAGCAGAGCGGTGGCCCTCCGCCGAATGCCTGCCCCCCGGGACGCCAACGAGCTCGCCCTCCGCGCGCGGGAGCTCGTCGGGCGGACGCTTGGCGAAATTGCGGCGGCGCTCGGGACGAGCCTCGACGACGACCCCCGGCGGACGAAAGGGAAGCAGGGGGAGCTCCTGGAGCGGGCCCTCGGCGCGACCCCGGATGACCTTGCGTGGAGTGTGCCGGGCGATGAGGGGCGACGTCACGATTTCCCAAGCCTTCGCGTAGAGTTAAAGAGCATTCCCCTCGACGCGCGCGGGCGCCCGAAGGAGTCGACCTACGTCTGCCGGCTCTCGCTGCGCGAAACGGAGACGCTCGTTTGGGAGACGAGTTGGGTCCGCGAAAAGCTTGCGAACGTCCTGTGGGTCGCCTTCGACGCGACCCCGGAAGACTGGTGGGATCGGCGTATTCTGCACGCATTTTTGTGGGCGCCGACCGCCGATCAGGAGGCGACGCTGCGCGCCGATTTTGACGAGGTCGTCGGCCTCTTTGCGCGGGGGCGCGCGGAAGCGGTCACCGCCCACCTCGGCACCGCCCTCCAGGTACGCCCGAAAGCACGCGATGGCAGCGTACGGACGACGTTTACCGGCCCGGAGGGGGAGACGCTCGCGACGATTCCACGAGGGTTTTACCTGCGTCCGAGCTTTACGGCGACGCTGCTCCCCGCCCAGTAACCGGCAGCGCCGACGTTCGTAGCGTTCGGCGTGAAAGCCAATCGCTCTGGATTCCTGGTTGGCGCAGCCTTCGTTGGCGCGGCCTTCGTTGGCGCGGCCTCGATTGGGGCAACCGCCTGCAGACCCCACACGGCCGCACGCACGGCACTGGTTGTGGCGGAGGCTCCGCTCCCCCCGCCGGAAGCGGCCGCCCCCAAAGGGCCGCTCGCCTGGGAGAGCTTTGACAGCGAAATCTTTGTCCGATCGGCGGCGGCGAAGAAGTTCGTCCTCCTCGATAACTCGGCGGAGTGGTGCCACTGGTGCCACGTGATGGAGGCGGTGACCTACCACGACCCCGCCATCCGAAGCCGCCTCGACGCCCGGTTTTTGACGGCGAAGGTCGACGTCGACGAGCGCCCCGACCTCGAAGAGCGCTACCGAAACTTCGGGTGGCCGGCGACGGTGATCTTCTCACCGGAGGGGAAAGAACTCGGCGTTTTCCAAGGGTATTTGACGCCCGACGAGCTCGCCGCCGTCCTCGACGAAGCGACCGGCGCCCGAGCCCCAGAAAGCCCCAGCGAGAGCCCCCTCGGGCGGACGACGGGGAACGCCCCTGCCCTCCTGGCGACCGGCCCCTTGACCGCCACTCGGTTCGCAGAAGATCGCACACGGATCGATCGCGTTTTGGAGAACTTATGGGATTCAAAGGCCTACGGCTGGGGGGACTTTCAGAAGGCCCCCGTTGGCTGGGCCGATCTCTGGCTCCTGGAAAAAGCGCGACGGGGCGTGCCGGGCGCCCGCGAGCGCGTCGCGCAGGTCCTCGACGCCGAGGGGCAGATTCATGACCCGGTCTTTGGGGGAATCTATCAATATTCCGTTGGCAAAACCTGGAAGGAGCCCCATTTTGAAAAGCTGGGGGCGCTGCAGGCGCTGTCGCTCTGGGCCGACGCAGAAGCGGCGGTGGTACTCCGCGAGGCAGATGCCGTGAACGCGGCGACTCCAGCGGCCCTTCGCGCCCAGGCGCGGGCCGATCGAACCTTCCGTTACATCCAGCGTTTCCTCCGCGCTCCCGAGGGCGGCTTCTACACGAGCCAGGATGCCGACGTCGGCGCGCATCTCGGCAACGGCGACGCCAAGCGGGGCTTCCTCGATGGCCACGCCTACTACGCACTCCCCGAAGCAGAGCGGCTTAGCTACGGCGTGCCACGGATCGACCGCGGCGAATACGGCAAGGAAAACGGACTCTTCGTACTGGCGTATCTCGCCTACGCGCGGACCGGTCACCCCGAAGCGGCCGCTGAAGCTACGCGAGCGATGGACCGATTTTTGGCGACCCATCGGCCGAAAGAGGGGTTATTTCGATGGTTTTCGCATGCGCCCGTCGCCGGCGAGTCGTCCACCGAAGCGGCGAACCCACGGGTCGGCCAGCTCGCCGACCAGGTCTACATCGGCCTCGCACTGACGGCGCTTGCAGATCCATCCGTGCTCGCCGCCTCCTCACCGCTCCTCGAAAAGCGCCAACGAGATCGGTACGCGGAAGAGGCGCGTGCAGTCGTGCGTGCGCTGGAGGCCTCCTTCGCGGCGCCCGACGGCGGCTTCTACGGAACGACGGAAGACGCAGGCGCCCGAGGCATCTTCGCCCAGCGGCGAAAGCCCATCGACGAGAACGCGTTGGCCGCTCTGTTTTTATTGAAGTATATTCAACAGTCCGGCGAAAAGGACGACGCCACGCTCCAACGCGCGCTCGCCGCCGCCGCCGCGGTGACCGCCCCTGCCGCCGTCGACGCACGCGGGCGGATGGTCGCCCCGATCCTCTTCGCCGCCGATGCCGCGGCAAAGAACGCCCGTCAATAGCCGCGCGCCCTCGAAACGCGGAGCGCATCCCCCCTGGCCTGGGCCAGCCGTTTCGGCCGTGGGACAGGGGGGCGACTGCCAACAAAGGCGAAAACTCCTCAGGATTTTGTCGTGGCACGGGATGTGGTGCTTCCGCCCCATGTTTGCCCCGATCTGGCTTCCGCTTCGGCACTGGTGGCCCCTCCTGTTCGCGCTCGTGCTCGTGCTCGTTGGCCTTCCCACGCACGCCTTCGCCCAACAGGCCTCAACGGAGTTTTCTGTCGTCGGACGGCACGCAATCTTGAGCGGTCAATCCGACAATTCGCTCGTCGTCATGCTCACACTCCCCTTGGGGACGACACGCGTTCCGGGCAGCACCACGCGGCCTCTTCCGGCCGCAAAGAAGGGGGAAATTGCCGCAGAGCCGCCCCCCGAAGTGCCGCCGATCGCGCCCCAGCCCCCGGCGCCACGTTCCCGTGCCGCTCCGCAGGACCCCATACTTATTCAGCGTTTGCTGGACGGGGCGCTACGAACCTCGGGCCTCGCGCAGGCCCTCGAGCGGCTTTCTAGTCTCGCCGCCCGGCAACGAAACGCGGCGCTCCTCCCGACGGTGATGCTCCGCGCCGGGCGCAACACCGACTTGCGAGCAACGTCGACGACCGATGACCTCGGAACAACCAATGAAGACGCAACGAGTGCCGCTCGCGTCTACTACGAAGCGCGATTGACCTTTCGCCTCGACCGGATCGCCGCCGGAGATGACGAAGCGACGCTGGAACGACTCCGCCAGGACCTGATCGCGCAGCGCACGAAGCTCTTTCGCGAGGTGATCGGCGAACTCAACCGGCGGAACCGGGCGCTTCGCATCCTTCAAGCGACCGACGACACGACGGTTCGCGAGGAAGCGCTCGACGATGCAACGGCGGCGAACGCGACGCTCTTCGCCCTTACCGGCATCACGCTGCCGCTTCCCGAAAACGGGCGCTAAAAGCCGTCCTCGACGTCGCCCGATTTTCGCGGAACTTCCGTGCGGACGCGATCGGCGCGATAGGCCCGTTCGATCGCATCGAGGCGGCGAAGCGCATCCGAACGGAGTGCAGCCAGCTCGCGACGGAGGTGTTCGATGTTCACTTCATTCTTGAGGTTTACGCGAAAGTCGGTCTCCGCCTGCGCGCGATCTTTGATCGTTTGACGGTTCTGACTCATCACGATCAGCGGCCCCTGAAGGGCAACAAGGATCGCGAGGAGCAAATTGAAAAAGGTGTACGGGTAGCGGTCAAAAGGCTTGTGCAACACCTCGTTGACAAGCGACCACGCCCCGGTGAGCACGAGCAGGAACAGAATGAAGGCCCAACTACCATTGAGTTCGGCAACTTTATCGGCAAGGCGCTGCCCAAATGTCAGATTTTCTTCAAGTTCCTTGAGCGCATTGGTGGCTGCACGCTGGGAAAGCAGCGAATTCGTCTCCCGAAGACGCTCGGCCATCTCGGACAAGATCGTGAGCGCCGCTTTGGGGCTTCGTGCGAGATGGGCAGCGAACTCGTCGCGAGTCAGTTCGAGAAGAACCGCATCGGTAATCGCTTCGACACTCGCGCTTCGTGGCTTATCGTCGAAGAGGGATAGCTCGCCGAAGTACTCGCCGGACGTCACGTCCTTCAGGACAACGCGCGGGGCACTCGCCACGCTTCCGGACTCCGCGGTGTGACTCTCTCTCTCGGCGTTTGCCACGCTCGCTGGGGCGACGTCTTCGGACTTTCCAGGCAGAAAGATCTGAACGGCGCCCGTCAGAACAATATACATAGATGCGCCCGGATCCCCCATTCGGAAGACCGTTTCCCCCGGCGCGAATGGGCGCTCGATGAGGCGCGCCGCGAGCGCTTCTCGGTCCTCCGAGGCGAGCGTGTCGAAGAGCGGAAGCTCCGCGAGCAAATCGGCGTGGCGCATAAGGGCGCCGATGGTGCCGTGCTCAACGCCTCGCGGCAAGCTCCTTCGGCGACTACTTCAGGCACCGCCGACGGGTCGAAATGTGCCAAGGTCACCGCCCGATGCATCTCCCGGGTTGGGCCACTGAACTTCTCCCGTTGGCGATTCTCCTCACGACCGTGGTTACGGTCGTAAGTCGCCTCCCCAAGGTCGATCTCGGCCACTCGAAGGCCTTCGAGCGCCGCCGCGTGCTGAACTGGCTTCCGGCCGGCCTGACGTACGCGTTCCTCTACATGGGGCGCTACAACCTTTCGGTTTGCACCGACAAAGCGATTGGCGCGCTGACCTACGACCAGTTTTCCGACATCTCTTCGATCGGAAAACTCGTCTACGGCCTTTCGTTCCTTTTGAATGGGCCGCTCACCGATCGCCTCGGGGGCCGAGCGACGATTATTCTCGCGGCGGCCGGCTCCGGGCTCGCCAATCTCGGCCTCGGCTTCCTGGTCCTCAAAGGGGTGCATTCGCCCTCCGAGCTGCACGCGCTCCAAGCGCTCTATGCGGTGAACATGTACTTTCAATCCTTCGGTGCCGTCAGCATCGTGAAGGTGAACAGCGCATGGTTCCACATTCGCGAGCGCGGGACCTTCGGCGGAATCTTCGGCATTCTTATCAGCTTGGGCCTCTATTTCGCCTACGACTGGTGCAACTTCATTGCGAAGAAGCTCCACGTCGGTTGGGCCTTCTGGGTCCCTTCGACGATCCTTTTGGCCTTCGCAGGAATCGACACGCTCCTCGTGCGGGATCAGCCGTCGGACGCTGGCCACCCGAATTTCGCGCTCGGCGACGCGAGCGAAAGCGATGATGGCCCTGCCCTTGGCCCGCTCGGCGTCGCGAAGAAGATGTTCACGAATCCGGCGATCCTTCTGATTACCGCGGTAGAGTTTTGCTCCGGATTCCTCCGAACGGGGATCATGGACACCTACAAGCCGTTCGCGGATGCCGTCGGCCGGAAGGAAGAATTCGTCCGACACAACTGGGGAATCCTCAATTGTACGGCGGGGATTCTTGGCGGTGTATTCGCCGGCGTCATTTCCGATCGCATCTTCCAGTCGCGCCGCGGCCCGGTGTCGGCGGTGTTGTACGGAGTGATGGTCGTCGGTACTGGCGTCGCAATCGGAACGCTCGTCATCCCTGGCTTCGCCGGGTGGCCGTGGGTGCTCATGCTGCTCGCCATCATCGGCGTTCACGGGATGCTTTCCGGCACCGCAAGCATGGACTTTGGCGGAAAGAAAAATACCGGTGTCGCCGTCGGTTTGATCGATGGTTTCGTCTACTTCGGAGGCGCCCTCGGCCAGTACGTGTTGAAGCACACGATCCCTGCCGACAAATCGGCGGCGGCTGGGGACCCGAAGAATTGGTGGACGTGGCCAGCGACCCTCCTGCCGGTCGCCATCGTCGGCTTCCTGCTCACGACGCGCCTCTGGAACGCGAAGCCGACCTCGAAAGCCGCCTCGTCCCACTGACGACGCAGCGTCTCGCGGGGCGCTGCTTCAATCGTGAATCGATGCCCGTTCTAACGGCGTTTTCCTAGCCTTCTCGGATCGCGACGGCGAGGCGCTCCGCAAGGTCGTCCCCGGCGCGGGTCGGTCGTTCGAGAAAGCGGCGATTCCACTCGGCGTCGCCGCTGTCTTCGGTCACCCGAAACCGGTGCCCCTTTAGGCGCTCGGCGAAGCGTTCCCTTGCTTCGTAGAAACGAAACTGTTCGCCCGCCGCACGCACGGTGAGGTCGAGCGCTTTGTTTGGTTTTGCGGCAAGATAGGTGACTGCAAGGAGCGACTTGTTCGGGAGGTATTTCGCAAGCGCGTCGAGGGAAGCGTCGATGTGAACGGCATCGAGGTACATGGTGACCCCTTCCCAAACGACGGCGACCGGCCGATCGCCCGTCACCTCGCGAGCGAGGAGATCGGCGAGGGCACGGTCGGAAAAGTCGCATGGGGCAAACGTCACATGGTCCGACGCGATGCCGGCCCGCTCCAAGCGACGCCGTTTCGTCGGTTGAGTGCTTGGGTGATCGATCTCAATCGACCGGGCGAAAACGTCTTTGAGACGGTAGGCGCGCGCATCCAAACCGGCGCCAAGAATCACCAGCGTCGCATCGGCATGTTCCCGGGAAAAGTCGATCAATGCGGCATCGATCGCCGCGGAACGGAGCTCAAAGTGACGCATGCGGCCACCGTCGAGGGCGTCCTGGATGGCACAATAGCGGCGTGAAACACTTGGAAATACGCCGCCAAGACGCAAGGGGATCGCGTAAGGCCAGCCGAGGAGCCGCGCTGCATAGGGATCCTGGCTCACCGGCGCCCCGCCAAGGGAGGCAAGCCCCCGAAGAAACGCGACCCAGGATGCGGTGTGACTCGGTTCCCCTTCGCGCATAGCCTTTAACCTAGCGCGCTTGACGGGCGATGCGTCTCGTTGCAGAAGCGCGGCATGCTTTCCGACATCCGCACGAAACTCGAGGACCTCCAAGGGCGTCTCATGACGCTAAGGGGGTATCTTTGACGTCCCGAGGCTAAAAAACGACATCGCTCGCCTTGGCGATCGCACGCTCGCGCCCGGCTTCTGGGACGACATGAAAAAGGCTCAGGCGGTTACGCGTAAGCGTTCCGCGTTGGAGCAAACGGTAGAGACGTTTGAAAAGGCCGTGCGCGACGTCGACGACGCCCGCGAGCTTCTTGAACTCGGCGTTCAAGAAAACGACGAACCGACGATTCAAGAGGCAGAGGGACTGCTTCCCGCCCTCGAAGAACGCGTCCGAAAAATGGAGCTGAAGCGAATGCTCGCCGGCGAAGCGGATCACGCTTCGGCGATCGTGAGCATCCACCCGGGGACCGGGGGCACCGACGCGAAGGATTGGGCGCAGATGCTGCTCCGAATGTACCTTCGGTGGTGCGAAAAGCGAGGTTTCAAGACGGAGATCCTCGACTTCGCGGAGGGGGAAGAAGCTGGCATTGATGGTGCGTCCTTCTCCGTGACGGGAGAATTCGCCTTTGGCCACTTGAAGGCCGAAAATGGCGTGCATCGCCTCGTGCGCATCAGCCCCTTCGATGCGAACGCGCGCCGTCAAACGGCCTTCGCGGCCGTCGAAGTAACCCCCGATATCGAAGACGAAATCGATATTGTCGTCAAAGACGAAGACCTCGAAACGACGACGATGCGCGCCGGTGGCAAAGGCGGACAGAACGTCAATAAGGTCGAAACCGCTGTTCGAATGAAGCACATTCCCAGCGGAATCGTGATCGTGTGCCGCGCAGAGCGCTCCCAGCATCAAAACCGGGCTCTTGCCTTGAAGATGCTGAAAGCAAAGCTCTACGAGCAGGAAATTCAAAAGCGGGAGGCCGCCAAGAATGCCTACGAGGCCTCGAAGACCGACATCGCGTGGGGGCACCAGATTCGCTCCTACGTGCTCGCCCCGTACCGCTTGGTGAAGGACCTCCGGACCCAACACGAAACCGGCGGCGTCGACGGCGTTCTCGACGGAGACCTCGATCCCTTCATCGAAGCGTATTTGATGGCGGCCGCCGGCGGGACCCTTCGGAAGGGCGGCGCCGAGAACACCGACGACGTGTAATCATCGTCATTGGGCCCAACGAGACAGGGCCCGCCATCGTCACGACCAAGCGCCTATCGGGGTTCCCCGGTGGGCGCTTCTTCATTGGCGGCTGTTGAAGTGAGCCCTTCTTCGATCTCGAGGACGCGCTCGGCGACCGCCTCCAAGAGTTGGACGCACGGTTCGCAGCCTCCGCCGCAGCATCGAGGTCGAGGTCCCTCGCGGAGGAGCGGACGCACGCAGTCGATGTAGCATTCGGCCAAACCGCACTCGCGCGCTGCCTGGAAAAGAACACCTTCGCGTTCGGAGGCCATGACGCGGGGAGGTAGCGCCCCCCTCGGAAGGAATCAACGGGTGCCGACGAGACCAATGGTCGCGTCCCAAATGCGAGACTTCCACGTCGATCCCGGGTTAGATCGCGCCCATGTCCGATCGACCGAACCGCATCCCGCGCAATCTCGTGCTCGATGCCCGGTTTCAGTTCAAATACACTGGGATTTTAGTCGGTTCGGTCGCCTTGGTCCTCAGCCTTTCCGGGCTGTTCCTCGTCAGGACGACGAACACCGCCCGCGACGTCGCCGCGGTCGCCGTCGATGAGGCCCAGCGCGCTCTCAACGAATCGCGGGCCAACGCGAAATTGGCGAAGCAAAATGCGCTTCTGGCCGACCCGGACAATGAAGATCTCGCGGCGATCATCGACGCCGACTTGAAGAAGAGTGACGAAGAGGCGGCCAAGAAACAGACCGACATTCAGGAAGTCCGGAGGGCGGTCGACAAAGAGGTGACGCTGATGAAGCGCCTCCTCGGTGCGACCGGCCTGCTCACCGTTCTTGTACTCCTGTTTACGGGACTATTCGTCACGCATCGTATCGTCGGCCCTGTCCATAAGATGAAGCGCTTGCTCCGTCGCGTCGGCACCGGAAAGCTCGCCATTAAGGAGCGTCTTCGCCGCGGGGATGAACTGGAAGATCTCTTCGATACGTTCCTCCAAATGACGTGGTCGCTCTCGGCGCTTCAGCGCGGGCAGCTCGCGACTATCGAAGCGACGTTGAGGGAAGCCGAGAAGTGTGGCGCGAGCCGGGAAACGCTGGAGGGGCTGCGCGCACTCCGCGCCCAAACGGCGCTTTCCTTGGGAATCGAGCAGATGATGCGGCGGAGCCAGGTCGACCTCCGCGTTTCGGAAATCGGCTTTGATGCGGTGAAGAGTCCCAGTCAATCACCGCCCAAGCCGGGCCAGAATGGGGGAATCTGATGAGTCACGATACGTTTCAGACGACCGTCGATACACTCATTGAATATTTTGCCCGTTTTGACTACTATCCGACGCCCCTAATCGACGTCGCTGTCTTGATTGCGCAGGCCGACGGGCAGATTGATCCGTCGGAGCTTGAGATGCTTCGAGATGTCATCTCGCTTGTCTTCGGCGCCCGGATGCGTGCGAGCCTCGTCGCGACGCTTGTCAATGTGAGCATCGAAGTCACGGAGGCGGCGGGAATTGAAGGTCGCCTCCGTTTGATCGCAGCAATCCTTCGTGATTGCGACAGCGTTGAAGAAGGGGTTCGCTTCGCCGCCCTTGTCGCCCACGGCTCCAAAGGGCTCGGCGCTCCAGAAAAGGCGATGGTCGCGCGCTTGGGTGCAGCCTGCATGCTCTCCAGCGAGGAAGTCGCGCGAATCATCGCCCACGTCCAGGCGACGGTGCCGCCCGAGCCACTATCCTCAAAGCACTCGATCCCCCCTGGCGTGTAGTCTCCGTGGGAAGCGACCGCGATCTGCGCTAGACGCCGACCCACTTATGGTCGACGCGACGGAAAAGCAGACGGGGCACAGCGCGGAACAGGCGATTATCGACGGGCGCAAGTCCAAGGCGGCGCGAGCCCGCGAAGCGGGGCAAAATCCCTTCGCGAACGACTCGAAGCCTTTGCTAGGCGGCGCCACGACGCGACTTTCGGACGCGCGGAACCTCGCACAAACGGCGCTGAATTCCGAGGGGCGCTTCGATACCGACGCCGTGGCTGCCGCCGTGCCTGGACTCCTCCACGTGCGCGGGCGGCTCCTCGCCATCCGGCGCACCGGCGGCCTCACCTTCATGAAGCTCCGTGAAGGGGACAGCGAGCTCCAGCTCCTGTGCGACGAAGCGACGATGGGTGCGTCTTACACTGATCTCGATCCCCTCGACATCGGCGACCTGGTCGAGGCGGAAGGGGCGCTCACGGCGTCGAAGCGGGGCGAACTGTCCCTCTCCCCCAAGCGTATCCGTTTGTTGACGAAAGCCTTCCGCCCGCTCCCCGAAAAGTGGCACGGCCTCTCCGACGTCGAAACCCGCTACCGCCAGCGCTACGTCGATCTCGTCGCCAACCCGGACGTCCAGGACGTCTTCCGAGCTCGCACGCAGATCTTCCGCGCCGTACGCGCCGTCCTCGACGACGATGGCTTCCTCGAAGTCGAAACGCCGACGATGCACTCGCTCATCGGCGGAGCGGCGGCGCGCCCCTTCGAGACCCACCACAACACCCTCGACATGGACCTCTTCCTGCGTATCGCGCCGGAATTGTTTCTGAAACGGCTCCTCGTCGGCGGCCTTGAGCGCGTCTACGAGATCGGGCGTTGCTACCGGAACGAGGGGATTTCGACGCGCCACAACCCCGAGTTCACGATGCTCGAGTTCTACCGGGCCTACGCGAACTACGAAGACCTGATGGACTTCGCCGAAGTCCTCCTTCGGGAGGTCGACACGCGCCTCTCCGCAGCAATGCCGGCGAGACAGCCTGCCTGGAAGGTCGGTCGCCCGTTCACCTTTGATGAACCGTTCGTTCGCCTCCCGATGGCCGACGCCGTCGTCCACGGGGCGAAGAAGGCGGAAATCGCCGACTGGATCGCAGCAACCACGCCGGAAAACGGCGGTGGCAACGGTTTGGTTGCGTTGCTCAAACCGGACTTCGTCGAAAAAATCAAAGAGTGGTCGAAGTCCTCCAGGCGCGCAAAGGGGATCGACTGGGGGAATTTCCGAAAGGGCTTTCTCAAGTGCGACAATGACGGGGAGCGCCTCTTCTGCCTCTATGAGTACCTCGTCGAGCCCTACCTCGCGGAGGACTTCCGAAGTGCAGACGGCACGAAGAGCCTTCCGGTGTTCGTCACCGACTACCCCTTCGAGACCTCGCCGCTTGCGCGGAAGAACGACGCCAATCCGAAGCTCGTCGACCGCTTCGAGCTGTTCGTCCACGGCCGCGAATTGTGCAATGCCTTCAGCGAACTCAACGACCCCGAGGACCAGGCGGCCCGCTTCCAAGAGCAGGTCGACAAGAAGTCTCGCGGTGCCGAAGAGACGATGGACTTTGACGAGGACTACGTGCGCGCCCTCGAGCATGGGATGCCGCCGGCGGCCGGCTTCGGGATGGGAATGGATCGCCTTGTGATGATGCTCACGAACCAGGCGAGCATCCGCGACGTCATCCTCTTCCCCCAGCTTCGCAAGATCGAACAATCGGCGCCTACGGACGCGAAGAAGGATGATTGAACTCCTCGGGATTATCCTTTTCTTCGCCTCGAAACCTTTCGCAGCGAGTTACCGACGGGCGCTGCCGATTCTTGCGACGCTCACCCAGATCTTTCTCGCCCTTTGGGCGATTGCGTGGCTAGCGACGGGGGCGTTCTCCGCGATTCTATCGCCGGGGGCCTTCTTCCAAGCATGGGTCGGCTACACGGCACTCGGTACGCTCGCCTTTCTGCTCGACCTCATCTGGGTCCTCGGGCCGACGACGGTCTTTCTCTTAGCGAGCGTTTCTGACTTCCTTGGGCGCCACAAAAAGGGGCTCACCGGCGGTGGTCTGGTCGTTTCGATCGCCGGCTTCGGCGGATTGACGTTTTGGAGCAGCCGCCTCCCGGTGCTTCCCGGGTTTCGGTTTTCCCCCCAGGAGACCTTCGTCCGCGGCGGCGCGATTCTTTTTGGGGTCGCAAGCGCGGCGTTCCTCGTCGGTACGCTCTTCCCGCTCCTCCTGGATCTCCTGGAAAAGCGCTCCTTTGTGCCGACGGTCGCCTCTCGGCACGTCCGAACGAAGAAGTCCGGTTTCCTCACAGTTATCAGCACATTGTCGATTCTGAGCGTCGCGCTCAGTTCCTGTTCGTTGTGCGGCGTTACCTCCATGATGGGAGGATTTTCGAGCGATCTCAAACGGAAGATTCTCGGAAACAGCGGGCACATCGTGGTCGACCAGGAGAGCGCCGCCCCCTTTGGCGGAAGCGACGATCTCCTCACAAAGCTCCGCGCCTCGCCGAAGGTCGTTGGCGCGACGCCGGTCGTCCAGGGGGAGGCGATGGCCCAGTCCCGAGCGAACCTCGCCGGTGTCATCGTTCGCGGCATCGACCCGGCGACCCACGGGACGGTCACCGAGCTTGCTAACAACGTCGAACTCGGGAAGTTCGAGTGGCTCGAAAATCCGGAAATTCTTGCCGATTTGCCGCCTGAAACGGTGATCGGCGTCGGCCCCAAAGGGGAGCCCTTCCACAAAGGGGTTACGCGGAAATCCGAGTACGACAAGCTCGATCCCGCCGTCCGCGACGCGATCAAGAAGGGGCCCGATCGCGCAGGGATCGTCGTCGGGCGGGAGCTCGCGAAGACGCTCCAGCTCTTCATCGGAGACGAAGTGACGCTCGTTTCGCCAATGGGGGACCTCGGCCCGATGGGGATCCTGCCGCGCACTCGCCGCTTCCGCGTGGCAGGGATCTTCTTCTCGGGGATGTACGAGTACGACGCTTCCCATGTGTATGTAACACTCGGAACTGCCCAAGAATTCTTCGGGACCGGCGACAAGATTCACGCGATTGACGTGAAGGTCGAAGATGCTGACCGGGTCGATCTCGCCGTCCCCGACGTCACCGCCGTCGTCGGCGCATCGGCAGCAAACACGGAGGCGCTCAAGCCAGAGGCGGTTCCCGAGGGCGCCCCGAAAGGGACCGTCGCCCGACCGGGCACCGGCCTCCGGCTCCGCGATTGGCGCGACATCAATAAGAACCTCTTCTCGGCATTGAAGCTCGAAAAGTTCGTCGTTTCGATCCTGCTTACAATCGCCGTGATTGTCGCAAGCTTCTGCATCGTCTGCACGTTGCTATTGATGGTAACTGAGAAGGGGCGCGAGATCGCGATCCTGAAGGCGCTCGGCGCAACCGACGGGTCGATCCTTCGCCTCTTCATGCTCGAAGGGACCATCATTGGCGCCTTCGGTTCCGCCTTTGGGGTGGCGACCGGCCTCGCGCTTGTGACCGGTGTAAAGTGGTTCGGCCTGAAGCTCGACCCGGACGTCTATTACATCGATAAACTCCCGGTCGCGGTGAATCCAAGTGACTTCGTGGTGATCGGCCTCGGCGCGATGGCCATTTGCACCCTCAGCACCTTTTACCCGGCCTGGGCAGCGTCACGGCTACGCCCCGTCGACGGCCTCCGGAACTCCTGAAAGCAGAATACGATGGCTCTCGTCGAAGCGAAGAACGTCAAGAAGGTCTACGAGCACGAAGGGCGCTCTTTGGAGGTCCTTCGTGGCATCAATCTTACCATTGAAGCCGGTGAGATGGTCGGTGTCGTCGGCCAATCCGGCGCCGGAAAGTCTACGTTTCTCCACTGTTTGGGGACGCTGGACATTCCAACCGCCGGCGAACTCTTCGTCGATGGGTCCGACGTCACAAAGCTGTCCGGGGCCCGCCTTGCAGACCTGCGTAATCGAAGCCTAGGCTTCGTCTTTCAATTTCACCATCTTCTTCCGGAGTTCACGGCGGTGGAGAACGTCTTCATGCCTGGACTCATTCAGGGAAAGCGGCGGCGCGAGCTGGAAGCACGTGCTCACGACCTCCTCACCGACGTAGGGCTTGGGCATCGCCTCCACCACCGACCAACGGAACTCTCCGGCGGCGAGCAGCAGCGCGTTGCGGTTGCTCGGGCACTTCTGCTCAATCCGAAGTTGCTGCTGGCCGATGAGCCGACGGGAAATCTCGACTCAAAGACCTCCAGCCAGATTCACGAGCTATTCTTCACGATCAACGAAAAGCACGGGACGACGATCGTCGTCGTGACGCACAATGCCCAGTTGGCCGAGAGTATGCCGCGCGTGGTGACCCTTCGCGACGGGCGCGTCGAGAGCGACGTTCAGACCGGGGTGACCCGCGGCGCAAAGAAAAACACAGACGCGATTTCCGAAGAAAGCGCGAGCAGCTAACGGTCTGACAGGGAGGTCACCACCGGACGACGACCTCGCTCGGAACGACGGTAGCTTCGCAGCCGGGGATCTTCACGTTCACCGGCAGCGAGAGGCTCCCCGGTTCCTTCGACGGGGTCGCGCCGGGACCGACGGCGCGGCTTGCTGCGTTTGAAGGCACTTCTACGAACGGAACGACCTGCTCGGCACGAAGGGTCTTTGCGACGAGGGGGGCGCAGGCGAGACGAACGTCGACGTGGGACGGATTCGCCTTCGCTTTCGCGACGCCAACAATCGACACTTCGAGGCGATCAAAGGCCCTTTCGACGATTTCCTTTGCCGCCTTGAGCGTCACGCTTGCCGCTTTCTGGTCGAAGGTGGCTCGTGGCGGCGGCTGGTCGATGGGCAAAAGGCGCACGGTGTCCCCCTCGGAAACCTGCGAAACGTCAAAGGGTTCGGCGCGCACGTTCTGCATGACGAGCACGAGGCTCCTAGGGCCGTCGACGTGGACGACCGCCGGTTCGACTTTCGGTGCCCCCTTGACGACGAGGCCGGCGGGCGGAGTACCGGAAACACTTACCAAAATGGGGACATCGCGCTCGACGCGATCTTCCCAATCGAGCTCCAGGTAGGCGGGCTCGATCTGCTCGACGGAGAGCCCCGGCGGGACCTTCACCAGGTTTGCGTCGAGGAGCACGCGCTTCGGCGTCCCCTGGCGCAAGTCGACTTCAATCTTGCCGAGCTCATCGGCATGCACGTCATCGAGGACGATTTTCGGCCCCCGCACGGTGACACGGACGCGCGGCGGGAGCGAAGTCATGAGAATCTTTGCTCCGCCTTTCGGGGGCGGGAGCGCGTCGAGACGGACCTCGAGCGTGTGCTGGGTGTCCTGGCTGCCATGAACCATCGCGTAGAGGACGAGCGCGACGACGAGGCTTATCGCCTTGAGGCCGACGTTTTCGGTGACGGCCCCGCGAAAGAAGGCGAGCGCTTTCATGGCGTCCCTTTCGGTGTAGACCGCACAGAAGTAGGCGGCGGAGAGTCGTCATCACCGGCATCGGGGAGCTCGGTCGTGGAGGCTTGCGCCATCGGTCGCGTGACCGGCTCCTCCTTCGGCTTTTCGACCTTCAACTCGCGCGCTTCCAGGGCCCGGCGCGCCTCGGGGAGCGTCGCGGGCGGCGGTGTGTGCGCGCGTGCCAGCGCTGGCGGCAGCACGGAAATGCGCCCGGAGCCCGTTTTCAACTCCCCGGATTCGCTTGTTGTTCGGCCGACGCCCGAAAGCGTCTTGAGGGCGGTCGGTGGGAGGGAACCGCGGCTTGCCGTCGGGAGCGGCGTCGGTGCCGACGGCGCAAGAATCCGCGAATCGGGACGGCCGTCTTTGCCGCGCTCTTTGGCGACCGCGGGGTTCATCTTCGTTTCATTCTTGCGGTCTGCGATCGGCTCTTTCGTCGCAATCCCAAACAAACCAAAGAGTGCCTGCCGGAGCGATGTCCCGTCGAGATTGGAAATAATGTTCCCCTGAAAGCAAACGGAGATTGTTCCGCGCTCTTCGGAGACGACAACCACGACCGCATCGGTCTCTTCGGTAATCCCGACCGCCGATCGATGGCGCGTACCGAGCGCCTTGTCGAAGTTTTTGGCTTCGGGCATCGGAAAGAACACGCCGGCTTCCGCGATACGAAGATTGCGGACGATTACCGCACCATCGTGGAGCTTATTCACCCCTTCGGGCACGAACAGAGAAACAAGAAGGTCGCGCTGGAGAGCGGCGTCGATCTCCGTCCCGGAGCTTGCGACGAACTCGTCAACGTTCGCATTTTGTTCAAAAAGAATGCTGGCACCCATACGATGCCGGGCCAGCTCGGTCGCGGCGGCGACGACCTCGTCGATCGCTTTCGCCTCTTTCTGGAGGCGGGCCCCCGGCAAAAAGTTCGGCGCGCCGACGCGAATGAGCGCCCGGCGAATATCGTTTTGAAAGACCACGACGACAACGAGCGCAATCGCGGAAAGAACGCCACTCAGGAGATTAAAAAGAGTAACGAGTCCTACGCGTTGAGCGACGAGATAGACGGCAAAAATGATCCCGAGTCCGCTCGCCATTTGCATCGCGCGTGTGCCGCGAACGACGAGTAAAACGCGGTAGACGGCCCACGCAACGATCAGCAAATCGGCCAGATCGATGACGACCTGAAGCAGCGGGCGGCGGGCGAAGAGATGAAAGAATCCGTCGAGCACTAGGCGGCCCTCCCGCCCCGGAGGAGCTCCGCAAATGCGAGCGCACGGACGGTATCGCCGACGTCGTGGACGCGAACGTAGGAAACGCCAGCCGCTTGCGCGTGAAGGGCGACGGCGAGGGAGGCGCCGAGGCGCTCCGACGGCGGCTCCCCGCGGAGGGAAAGCACCGATTTTCGGCTCGCTCCGACGTAGGTTGCAAAAGGGGATGCGGCGACGAATCGCGGCAATTCACGAAGAATTGCAAGACTATGCGCGGTGCTCTTGTCGAAGCCGATCCCCGGATCGAGGATGATTTTTCCCGGCGCAACCCCCGCCGCGCAAGCGCGGTCGGCAGCTTGGAGCAGCTCACCAAGGACCTCGTCGACGACCGCGTGGTAGCTCGCCTCCGGAACAGCCCCGAAGCCGCGGAGCTGGCTCTGCCCGCCACGCGCGTGAGACAGGACGAGGAAGGCGCCGTGCGCGGCAACCACCGACGCGAGCTCGGGATCGTCGCGAAGACAGGAAACGTCATTGATCATCGTCGCGCCCGCGTGGAGTGCGGCTCCTGCGACGGAAGCACGCGTGGTGTCGACGGAGACCGGGCCGACGACCGCAAGGGCAGAAACGAGAGGAAGTACGCGGGAGATCTGCACATCGGCGGAGACACGTGGCGCGCCTGGCCGCGTCGACTCTCCGCCAATATCGAGCCACGCCGCGCCCGCTTCAAAGGCAGAAACCCCGCGAGCACGCCGCGCCTCTAGCGAAGTTTCTTCGCCATCAAAGAAGCTATCGGGGGTTGCGTTGAGGATCGCCACCACCACGGTTCCCGGCGACGGAGCGGCCGTCGAGGGCGGGGAAAGTTGGACGGCGACCACGGAAGCGGCCCCTAGCAGACGGCGGGATTTTGGGCAAGCTTCGTGCCAACGACGAAAGGGCACGCTAGTCGTCGAAAATTGTTGCGCTTATCTCGGGAGGCGCCGACGCGGATCTGCACACCGCTGGCGCGAGGCGGCCGCCCCATCGAGGGGCGGCGCAACGAGACCGCGAGCACCACGCGAGGTGTGGTAGCGGTCCGTCGAATGAGCGAGACGAGCTTCGTCAAATCCCTCTTCTTCGGCGCGATCGAGGGGCAGGCGCTCTTCCCCTACCCGCTCCCCGGACTCCCCGAGCGCCAGGCGCTGACCCCCCTGCTCGACGGGCTCCGGCGGGCTGGGGATAAGTACGTGGATTCTGCACGTATTGACCGAGCAGGCACGATCCCGGAGGCGGTCCTCGCCGCCTTCGCCAAGACGGGAATTCTTGGGATGAGCGCCCCAAAGCGCCTCGGCGGCCTCGGCCTGTCGCTGACGTCGGCCGCCCGCGCGGTGGAGGAGCTCGCCACGATTGATGGGTCGCTCGCGACCTTCGTCGGTGCACATCACTCGCTCGCCCTTCGCAGCATTCTCCTATTCGGCAACGATGCCCAAAAAGAGAAGTTCATTCCAAGACTTGCTCGCGGCGAAGCTTACGGCGCCTTCGCACTGACGGAGACCGGAGCCGGTAGCGACGCCGGCGCACTGGCGACCTTCGCCGAACCGACGACCGGCGGCTACCGCCTTCGCGGGGAAAAAGTCTGGGTAACGAACGGAGCCGAAGCCTCCATTTTTGTCGTATTTGCGAGGACTTCTGCCCCCGAGCAGGGGAAAAAGCCGCGCATCACTGCGATGATCGTCGAACGGGGGCCCGGCGTCTCCGGCGTCGATACCGCGCACACGCTTGGCGTCCGCGGCACTTCGACGACGAGAGTGATCTTCGACGACGTCTTCGTCCCCGATGAGCACGCCCTCGGCGAGCGCGGTCGCGGCTTCAAGGTCGCCATGGGGACCCTCGCCGAGGCACGCCTACCGCTCGCCGCTGGCTGCTTAGGCCTCGGCAAGAAGGTGACGAAACTCACCGCGCAGCGCGCCATGGAGCGTCGCGCATTTGGAAGGCATATCGGCGACTTCGGCCTTGTCAAAGACATGGTCGCCGAGAACCTCGCCGAACTCTACGGCCTCGAAAGCGCGACCTACCTTGGCACCGGCCTCTACGACGCAGGCCCCTGGGACACGACCCTGGAGAGCGCCTGTTCGAAGGTCCTCGGGTCGGAAATCGCCTGCAGAACGACCGAGCGCGCGCTCCGCATCGCCGGGGGTACCGGGTTCTCCGACGAGCTCCCCTTTGAGCGATTGTTCCGCGACGCCCGCGCCAACCTCACCTTCGAAGGCACCAATGAGATCCTCCGCTGCTTCATCGCCTTGAGTGGAATGGCGGGGCCGGCTCGCGAGCTTTCGGACGTCGCGCGAGCCATGCGAGAACCGGTAAAAGGGTTCGGACTTCTTTCCGATTTCGCCCGCAGGAAGGCGAAAACCGCCTTCGGGCGCGAGCGCCTCCTTGGCGTCCATCCGGCGCTTTCGGCGGAAGCGGCAATCTTCGAAGAGTACGTCGTTGAATTGGCGAAGTACGTCGACAAGATGCTCCGCAAACACGAAAACAACATTGCCGAGATGCAGTTCGCCCAGAAGCGCGTCAGCGGAATGGTGATGGAGCTGTACGCCATCGGCGCCTGCCTCGCACGAACGACGCGCGCCATGCAGGAGCGCGGCGAAGAGGGGGCACGACGCGAGTACGACCTCTGTTCGCTCTTCGTCGGCACCGCCGCGAAACGGCTCCGAGACTACGTAGAGGCGTGCGAGAAAAACGACGATCCACTCCGGAAAGCGGTCGCCCAGAAGGCCTATCTGGATGGCGGCTACCCGCTCGACATCTTCTAGAATCCTCGTTTTTTTTCGGTTTTTTAGACCAAGCAGCCCCGTCCACCGGCGACGCAACCTCCGCGGCACGCCGCCCCTGAGTGCCAGTCGTTTCGAGGCTACCGGTCACGATTGCTCCGCGAAGGGCCGCAGCGCATTTTCGGACGGGCGCGTCGGATCGTCCCGTGTCAGATTCAGCGGCCGTCCTCGACGAAAGCGACGCCCGGCCGACAGAAGCGGCCTGATCGGGGGTTCTTCGCGAGCACGCCTTCTTCCGTCCGGATCCACCTTTTCCGAAAGCCGACCCATGACCGACCCCGCCCACTTGCCTTCGATTTGGCGATCTGCACGCCTCGCCGCCTTCGGCCCGCTTGCACCAGCCCTCGCGGCGGTCGTTGGCGCCGGCGCCCTTGTACTGGCCTGCTCGTCGGGCGACGGTGAAGCGCCCGCCACCGACGCGGGGACCGACACCGCAGTTCCGACGCCAGACGCCGGGACGCCGGTCGTCGATGCCGGCCCCGCAGACACGGGCCCCGTCGGGTGCGGCGTCGGATTCGCAGCGAAATGCAGCGTCGGCGAGATCTGTGGGAAAGATGCAGACTGCACGAGCAGCAATTGCGTCGGCTCGGTCTGCAAGAGTGCATCCTGCACGGATGCGAAGCGGGATGGGGATGAAGTCGGCATCGACTGCGGCGGCAGCTGCGCGCAAAAGTGCGACGGCGAGGCGTGCGCCGTCGACGGTGACTGCAAGAGCCGCATTTGTTTGGACCTCGTCTGCAAGCCGTCGGGCACAAAAACCTGCGGCGTTGGAGCAGCGGTCGCGTGCTCGAATGGCGCGCTTTGCGAGCAGGACAAGGACTGCACATCGCTCTATTGCTCGGGAAACATTTGCGCCGCCCCGGACGCCGCGTCCCACCAGGATGGCCGCGCAAACGCCGGAGAAACCGGGATCGACTGCGGCGGCGTCGTGAAGGCTACGGCCCCCTGCGCCGCCGGCCAGGTGTGCGATGACTCGACCGACTGTATGGGCGCCTGCAACGCCAACAAGACCTGCAACGCGCCGAGCTCGAACGACGGCAAAAAGAACAACGGCGAGACCGATATCGACTGCGGCGGACCGAACGCCCCGAAGTGCGCGCCGGGTAAGACCTGCGTGGCCGCCAACGATTGTTTCGGAAGCTACTGCCCGGCCGGCGGAAAATGCGTCGCCCCGACCCACGGCGATGGCGTCAAAAACGCCGGTGAATCGGACGTCGACTGCGGCGGTGCAGCCCTCGTCGACGGTCCGATCAATCTGCCGGCCGCGGCGAAATGTGCATTGAAGAAGACGTGCGCCGTGGATGGCGATTGCGCGAGCACCGTATGCAACGCAGTGACCAAGACCTGCGTGCAGGCCCGCTCCTGCAGCGCGGGGACCGCTGGCGTGACGACCTGCGGTCAGAAGGAAGTCGGCGACGCAAACAGAGTTCACGACAGCTGCTGCACGTCGCTTCCGCTGCCGACACGCAACACGAAGCGCCTCGACAAGTACGAGATTACCGCCGGCCGATTCCGAAATTTTATTGCCTCCAACGGGCCGAACGTGAAGCAGTTCGTGCAGAACTACATCGCCGCCAACCCGGCTTCCCAGCTCAAGGCGTTCACGGCGATCAACCCGGGCGTCATCGATCTGTACCCGACGACCGATGCGACGAACGTTCCGGTGAATCTCGTCGCCCAGATGGGGGCGATCACCATGGACAACTACGACGGGATTCGCGGTTGTTACAATTGGTACGACGTCAATAATCCGGCCAATGGCGCCTACGGCCACGCCGCCTATTGGCAGCCGGGTGCCTCCCTTGCCGGCTACGGGGTACCTCCGCGGGTCACGCCGAAGGACGACCTCGACGCGAAGTCCCTCAACTGCGTAACCCCCATGATGCTCGCCGCATTTTGCGCCTGGGACGGCGGCGAACTCGCGACCCTCGCCGACTTCCAGGATGCCTGGGGGGCGACGACGTTCCCCTGGGGCAATGCCGACATCCAGCGCCCGAACTACAACTGGTGCAACTCGGACGCTGGAGAACGGCTGGGCGGCTTTAATTGCGGCACCGGGATCTTCTACGAATATCCGATCGTCAATCGCGCCCGCGACATCGCCGGGCGCTTTGCCGCGCCGGGGCGCTTCCCGCTTGATGTGAGCACCAACAAAGTCAATGGCGAAGGTTGGTACGATCTCTACGGAAACCTCGCCGAATACACCGGTGACTTTTCGGCCTCCGGAAACACCTTCTGCGACTACAGCGCAGGCGCCCCCAACGCACAGAACCCGGGGACGGCCTGCACCCGCGGCAATCAGAATGGCCAGCAGGGGACGCTTCGCCTCACCAACGTCCCCCGGTCGGGAATCATTGGGGTAAGCTTCGAAGGCCACCGGTACGGCCGCGGCACCACCGGCGGCTTCGCGGCGACCTTCCAGTACGGAAAGTTTGGCGGGCGCTGCGTGCGCCCCCTCTGATTTCTCGAAAGCACCCGCCGCTTCAAATGCTCTTCTTGCGGCACGCAACGTAACATCGTCTCGCATTCATTCCGCTCGCCCTGCCCGAGGTAACGCACCATGCGCCGAATTCTTCCTGCCGGTTTCCTGTTTGCCTCGATGGCCTATGTCGTGGTCGCCTGCTCGGGCTCCGAAGGCGGGGGGGGGAACCCCCACAGAAGACGCCTCCGTCGACGGCGCGACGGATCCCGACGGCGGCGCGACCGGCGATAGCGCCGTGAAGCCCGATGGCGGCGGAACGACCGACGGCGGCGGAACGACCGATGGCGGCAAACCGGTCGACGCCGGAGACCCGTGCGGCGCCGGGAAACCGCGTTTTTGCAAGGATGGCGAAGGGTGTGCCGCCGACGGAGATTGCACGGCGAAGAACTGCGCAGCTGGCGTCTGCGCCGCCGCGAAATGTGACGATAAGAAGCAGGACGGAGATGAAGTCGGCATCGACTGCGGTGGGAGCTGCCCGGTCAAGTGCGATGGCGCCGCCTGCGGCGGAGATGCCGAGTGCAAGAGCAACATCTGCTTCAACAAGGCCTGCGCGCCGCTCGGGACGAAGACGTGTGGCGTCGGTCTTCCGACCCCTTGCGAGAACGGCAAGGACTGCGCACAAGATGCTGATTGTTCGACGAATTACTGCACGGCAGCCAAGTGCGCCGCCGTCGATGATGCCGCCCACCAGGACGGTCGCGCGAACGCCGGGGAGACCGACGTCGACTGCGGCGGGGTGATCGCGGCCACGAACCTCTGCACGACGGGCCAGGGTTGCACCGTAGATGCAGACTGCACCGGTCTCTGCAGCGCGAACCAAAAGTGCGAGGCGCCGAGCGCGGTCGACGGGAAGAAAAACAACGGCGAAACCGACGTCGACTGCGGCGGTGCCAACGCCCCCAAATGCGCGCCGACACAAGCGTGTGCGGTGGCGGCCGACTGTTTCGGGGGCATCTGCACGAATAACGAGTGCGTCGCGCCGAGCCACGACGACGGCATCAAGAACGCGAACGAGACCGACGTCGATTGCGGCGGCACCGCCTACGTCGTTGGGCCGATCAACCTCCCGGCCGCGGGCGGATGCAATGACGGGAAGACGTGCGCCGCCGACAAAGACTGCAAAACGAACGCGTGCGATCCGACGACGCTCAAATGCGTGACCGCGCGCTCCTGCCGCACCTCTGCGAAGGCCGGTATTGCAACCTGCGGCACCGGCGAGGCGACGACTGCTGGCGTTCCTGCAGGTACGAACGAGAGCTGCTGCGTGTCGCTCCCGCTACCTTCCACTCCTGACGTACGGATGGACAAGTACGAAATTACCGCGGGACGCATGCGCCAATTCGTGAGTGAAGTTGGCACGTTGAGAGACGCAAATAACGTTGCTTACGGCGCGAACATTGCCAAGTGGGCTGCCGACCAGATCGCTGCGAACAGCACGATCGGGCAGTCGCTCGCGGCGCAAATTCCGGCAGGAATTCGGGATTTGTTGCCCACCTCCGCAGCCGCGAATGCTGCATTGAACTCGGTCATTCAGCTCGGCGCGACGAGCGTCGATAGTCGGACGCCGAGCGGGTACCAAGGCTGCTACGCGGGGCCCGGCGCCTACGGCCACTCGACCTATTGGCAGCCGAACGCCACCCTCAATGCCGCCGTCGGTTACACGCGCGCCCATGGGCAGAACGTCCTCGACCAGAAGTCGATGAACTGCGCCCCCTACTGGCTCTTTGCCGCGTTCTGCGCGTGGGACGGCGGCGAGCTGCCGACGATGAACCAGGTCGCGGACGCCTGGGGTGCCGCCCAGTACCCGTGGGGGGCGAACCCCCTCACCTACGACACGGTTGGCCGCCCGTCGGCGGTTGCGACGACGGTAAACTGGGGAAATGGCCTCGAAAATGGCCGTTTCTATGCCTGGCCCGGGTTCCCGGGCGCCGTCGATACCGATACGTCGGTGTACATTGCAGCACCGGGCCGCTTCCGCCTCGACGTGACCAGCACGAAATCGCTCGGCCAGGGTTGGCAGGACCTCGGCGCGAACCTCCTCGAGTGGACCCAAAGCTCCGGGAGCTGCGCGGGGCGGAAGGGCTGCAACGAATTCTGCGACTATACGGGGACTGGCGGCGGTGCGACCAACCCGGTCTGCAACTACAACGACCCGCAAGGCACGCCCAAGACGGGCGTGCTCCGGAAGAACGCGGTGATGCCGGCCTACGCGGTCGTCGGCGGCTCCTGGGAAGGTCACCAGTCGTTTGGCAAAGTCGTCAATGGGTTGAATACCTACGACTGGACGGCAGCCAAAGCGGCCTTCTTCCGCGCCTATCCGAACAACAATCCCGCCTACTTCCCGGCACAGACCCAGTACGGAAAGTTCGGCGCGCGTTGCGTGCGCCCCGCAAACTGAGTCAATTCCAAGACTTCGCACAGACATCTCTGCCCTCCTCGGGCGGAGACGTTCTCTTTTGGCGAGCCGAGCCGGCAAGGGATACCCGAGAAACTGCAACTGTAAATGGCAGGTTGCTCCCTTGACCTTCCCGAGTTTTTCGCAAAGACTACTGGCAATGTCTTTACGCGTCCTGCGCCCCCGGTTCCCGCTCGCCCCTGCGCTACTCGCCTTCGGCGCCACGGCATTCGCCATCGTTGCCTGCTCCGGCGGTGACGCCCCCCCGAGCGTCGACGACGCTGGCGACGATGCCGCCCCCGTCGTCGACGCCGGCTCGAACGCCGACAGCGGACCGGCCGACGTCGGTTCTGCCGATACCGGCCCCGTCGGTTGTGGTGTCGGCTTTTCGGCGAGGTGTGCTGTCGGCGAGGCATGCGGCAGTGATGCCGATTGCGCCCTCAGCAATTGCGTCGGGAGCGTCTGCAAGAGTGCATCCTGCACCGATGGGAAGCGCGATGGCGACGAGGTCGGCGTCGATTGCGGCGGCGTGTGCCCGCAAAAATGCGACGGCGAAGCGTGTGCCGCCGATGGCGAGTGCAAGAGTCGTGTCTGCTTGAACCTCGTCTGCGCGCCGAAGGGGACGAAGACGTGCGGCGTCGGCACGGCAACCCCGTGCATAGACGGCGTGCTTTGCGAGCAGGACAAGGACTGCGCATCCCTGTACTGTGCAGGCAATCTCTGCACAGCGCCGGATGCCGCCTCCCACCAGGATGGCCGGAGCAACGCCGGCGAAACCGGCATCGACTGCGGCGGCGCCGTTCGAGCGACGACCCCCTGCGCGGCTGGCCAGGCCTGCGTAAGTGGCGATGATTGCACCGGTCTTTGCACGAACAACCGGTGCGTGGCACCGACAGCGGCCGACGGAAAGAAGAACAACGGCGAGAGCGATGTCGATTGCGGCGGGCCCAACGCGCCGACCTGCCTCGTCGGCGCGTTGTGCGCGACCGGGGGCGACTGCCTCACCGGCGTCTGCCTCGCCGCGACCAGCAAGTGCAGCGCTCCGCAGGCGGGCCTCAAAGACGCCAACGAAACCGACATCGATTGCGGCGGTCCTGGGATTCACGAGCGCGGCTACAACTACGACGCCCCGCGGTGCCCCCTCGCCAAAGCCTGTGCGGCGAACACCGACTGCGGAAGCGGAATCTGTTCTCAAACGCAGAAAATCTGTATTTTTGCCCCTTCTTGCGCGAATGGAAGCGCCGGTATCTCCACGTGTGGACGCGGCGAGGTCGGCGCGGCGAACGCCGCCCACGAGAGTTGTTGCTCAACCCTTCCCCTCCCCGCGACGCCCGCTGTCAGTCTGGATAAGTACGAACTCACGTCCGGTCGCATGCGGCAGTTCATTGCCGCCGTCGGTCCCGACATTCGAGGCTGGGTCGCTGCCCAAATTGCGGCAAATACCTCTACGGGCCAGGTCCTCAATTCGCAGATCCCGGCGAATCTTCGGGATATGCTCCCCAATACGGCCAACCCAGCCGCCCCTCTCAATCTACCCATTCAGCTCGGTGCGACGACCATGGACTCGAACCGTCCGAGCATGGTTCAGGGCTGTTACGTTGGAAAGACCGCCTATGGCGCCTCCACCTATTGGCAGCCGGAGGCGGTCTACCAGGCCCTCTACGGCGCCGATTCTCGGCCCGGTGGGCGCCTGTACCCGCAGGCCGAATACGACGTAAAGTCGATGAATTGCGCGCCGTACTGGATGTACGCTGCCTTCTGCGCCTGGGACGGCGGGCGCCTGCCGACGGAGACCGAATTCCGCGATGCTTGGGGCGCGACGAATTACCCGTGGGGGACGGCAGCGTTCACCTTCAAGAGTCGCAAAACCGATTTGATTGCAGCATTCCCCGCAGAGCCGGACGCGACGCTCTACGAAAAGACGGTCAATTGGTTTAACAATGACCCGGCGGCGCGCTGGTACCACTTCCCCGGCTACGGCGATCCGGCCGACCTGAGCGGCTACATCTCGGCGCCCGGTCGCTTCCCCCTCGATATCACCACGAAGAGGGCCGCGAATGGCCAAGGGTGGATGGATCTTGGCGCCAACATGATGGAAATTTCCGCGATTCAAGCGGGCGGGAGCGATCGCTTCTGTGACTACAGCGTTACGAATGGTCCGGGCGATGTGGTGAACCCGGCCGCATGTACATTTACCGCCAACGGGCAGACGACCTACGGCGTCCTCCGCAAGGCAAACGGCGTTCAGACCGCCTATTGGGCCGGAGGCTCCTGGGAAGGGCACACGCACTTCGACCACAACAATCCCGGATTCGGCTTCCGCTCTTACGGGTTTGGCGCACAGACCCAATACGGCAAGCTGGGGGCTCGCTGCGCACGCCCGACGCCCCAATAGGTCGGGATTATTGAAAAAAGCCAAGCAAAAGCCCGCGGTCGACGACTGCGGGCCTTCGCGATTTTCTGCCGTTCGCTTCGGTCAGGGCTTCGACCGGAGCTCGAGGAGCACGCCGGTCGTTCCGACGTCGACCGAGATCCAGAGGTTGCCGCTCGCATCGGTGAAGACGGAGAAGGCGTCGGCCTTGCTGCCGTAGGTGATCGCGTCCGTCACCTTGCTGCCGGCCGTCGCGAGGGTCGTCCCCGCGGTGTACGCCTGGGCGTAGGCGGTGGTTTTCCCTTCATATTCGGGGAGTTTGACGACGAGCCACCCCTTGCTCGCCCCGGCCGGTTTGGCGGCGGCGAGCTGGCGGACGCCGCTTCCGTTGCTGTCGGTGAGGCCCGTCGTGCCGCCGACGATCGGTGCGACGACGGCGTCGAGGTTCGCGCGCGGGGCGCCGTAGACGACATCGGACGGGTTGTTGCCGTAGTAGCTGGCGGCGACGAAGACGTTTCCGTCGGCGTCGGCGGCGACAGGACCGGAAGAGCCGCTCCACGTGATGAGCTTGCGGGGCGCCGGGCAGTTGCCCGAAGGGACGAGGGCGCCGTTGCAGATTTTGCTGACGTAAAGGGCATTTTCCGAGGTCGAAGAGGCGGCCGCGGAAAGCGGCGAAAGGCCCGCGTAGACGACGCTATCGCCGCCGGCGGTTGCCACACCGACGCCGTCGAAAAAGCCGTTGACCTTCGCGCGAGTCGTGACGGTCTGCAGCGTGACGTCGTAGCCGAGCACCTCGCCGGGGAAGCCGGCGCCGCTTGCCGTGTAGGAATCGACAGAGAGGGGCGCCGTCGGGAGGTCAAAAAGACCAAGACCTGCGAAGCGTTGCGCGGGGACGCTGCCCGGATCGGCGAGCGTGGCGACGGTGAAGGTCGCCGTCGTGCCGCTGGCGGGGATCGCAACGCGGGCGACGCCCCGCTTGGCGTTCGGTGAGCCGGAAACGGCAAACGAATCGGAGATCATCGGTCCGCCGTGGCGGCCCCAGACAGCACCGGTCGCGCGTGTGCCGACCGTGTACCGGTGGACGACGCCAAACGGGAAATTCGCAGCGAGGGAGACCTCGGCGGCGTAGGTCGCCGGGTCGAGGAACGGGAGCGGCCCGGCGTCAACGGCGGCATCGTCGGCGGCGTCATCCCCGCAAGCGACGAACGCGAAGCCGCTGGCGGCGAGCAGCAAGGCGAGAGAAAAAGGTGCAGTCTTCATGGAAACTCCAGGATCGCCCCGTAGCGACGACGTCGACGGGGGGATCGACCGCGCGCCTCACGCGAGGGCGCACGTTCGTCGGGCGCAGTAGGTGCAAAACCGACGTAATTCCGAGCGTTTATCCCGGCTCGTGGAACTACGAGGCGCGGGCTGCGAAACGCCCCCCGCGGAGCGTGAACGCGGCGTCCGAGCAGAGCTCGCACGGTTCTCGGTAGGTCTTCGGACTCACGGGCGCGCCTTTCGACTCCTACCGGGGACCGCTTCCCAGGCGGTAGCCCAGTGCGCGGAGGTCCCTTTCGTTCCCGTTCACCGCTGCGGGGCAGTTCCGGATTTGCACCGGATTCCCTGTTCGCCCCGACGGTGGCCTTGGAAGTGCCGCCGTCGAAACACCGTGAACGGCGCAGGTCTTACGACTCGCCTCCGTCGCCTGTCAATCGACCCGGTGCCGGCGACGCCGAAGCGGCGACCCGCCCCCCAAGGAGTGCGGCAAAGGGGACCGAAGGGAGCGTACGTCCATCCATCGTCGCGAGGGCATCGACCTCCGGAAAATCTCCGGTACCGAGCTCAACGGTTGTGAGGCCTTCGGCACGCCATTCGTAGAGGTCGTCGCTGTACTCGCCGCGAAGGAGGAGCGATGCGTGACTCGTCGGTCGGAAGGGGTCTCGCGACGCCCCGGAGCCGTCGACCACGACGCCGCTCGCGACGCGGAGAACCACGCCGTTTGGGACGTCGGTGATTCGGAGGGCCCCCGCCCGTCCAAGCAACTCCCCGGTTTCGCCGACCTTTTCGGCGAGGATCGAGGTTTCTGCGCGCGGCGTCCCCCCCACAAAGACGCAATGAATCGCGAGCGCGGGGCGAAGTTCTGCGGTAGATTCCTCGTAGAGTTGCGCAAATGCTTCGTCAGAAATTGCCCACTGAAGGAGAAGGATATGACCTTTGTCTTCGGGGAGAAGCACGGTAAAATCCTCGTCGATCCCGAGCGGCTCGGGCGGCGGCCCCCGGCGGGTGCGGGCCTCCTCGGCAGGCTCCGCGGAGGGCACAAGTACGGGATCCTCGGGGGGCGGATCGCCACGCAGGCTGGCGCGGAGCGCGCGCGCCTCGCGGTTCGTCGGATCGTCTTCGAGGACGAGTTCCAGCAGGGCGAGCGCCTTACTATCGTGCCCCTGCCGGTGAAATAGCTGGGCAAGCGTGACCGTCGGTACCGGCGCACCGGCCGCGCGTTCCGGGGGTGGCGGCGCCGTGAGAAGCCCCTTCGCCGCGTTCGGGAGGTGCAGCCCCTTTTCCACGACCCGCGTGAGGAGCGTCCGCGCTTTTCCGAAGAAGCCGCCGTCCTCGCTCACAGCGTCGCCTCGGCGGGCGGAACGCTCCGCCCCTGCCGGCCGTGAATTTCTTGCGCGGCAAGGACGTCTCGCGCGATCGCTGCCCGAAGTGCATCAAGGCTCAAGAAGCGCTCCTCACCTCGAATTCGCGCAACAAACGAAACGCGGATCTTCGCGCCATACAAATCGAGATTCGCCGCGGTCGGTGGAAGGAGGTGCGTCTCCACGCGGAGTTCGGCGACCGCGGCTACCGTCGGGCGAACACCGATATTGGTCACCCCAAGGCCGAGGGGCGTCGCTGGACCGCTCTCCGACAAGCGCTCCACGCGGGTCGCATAGACGCCGTGCGCCGGGAGCATCTCCTGGAAATCGGCGAGATTTGCCGTCGGAAATCCGATCGTTCGCCCCTTGGCATCGCCATGGACGACGACCCCTTCGAGGGCCTGGGGGCGCCCAAGCAGCTCGGCGACGGTGGCGAGTTCGCCGGCGGCGATCGCCTCGCGGACCCGGCTCGACGACACCGCCCCTTGGGCATCTTCGAGGAGCGCAGCGTCGCCAAGGGCGAAGCGACCGTCCCGCCGAAGTGTCTCCAGGTCCCCGGCGCGCTTGTGTCCGAAACGGAAATTGGAACCGACGAAAAGAACGCTCGCGCGAAGACGCGTGACGAGGATTTCTTCAACGAAAGCCTCCGGAGATAGCCCCGCAAATTCAGGCGTAAATACGAGAACTTCCACACGATCAACGCCAGCTTCCTTGAGAAGCTCGATGCGCCGCGCAAGCGTCATCAATCGCGGGGGTGGCGTCCTCCCGAGGGCGGCCGCGGGATGCGGATCAAACGTCAAAACAACGAGCGGAAGCCCCCGGAGCTGGGCCTCTTTTTTCGCGCGCGCGAGGAGGGCGCGGTGCCCTCGATGGACCCCGTCGAAGTTGCCGATAGCGACAACCGTTCCCTGGGTGGCTGCGGCGCTCATTGCGACGTTCGATACTCGTTCGTCGCAGGCGCGGCGAGTACGTTTTTGGCGGTCGGCCGCTCAGGGGCCGCAGGCGGCAGGGGGCGGAAATGCAGCGCAGTAGGCGATCCCTTCCGGCGTCGTCGGCGCGACGACTTCAACGACGCCACGCGCCCCTTGGCTCCGGAGGACCGGGCGAGCCTTATCGGCACAAGACGCTGGATTTTTTTCAGAATCCCACGAGCCCTCCGCGGCAACGCAGGACCCGGCCTCGTTGGGCGTCGTCCACGCCTGGCCGTTGCCATAGCTCAGCATGATCGCGTAGCGCCCCTTGGGAAGGCAACCGACGGCGATCGCGCGCGCCGCACCGTCGTAGGCAGCAAGCAGGCGATCGCGGTCGTAAAGCGCCTTCTCCCCTTCGGTTGCTTCGGCGCTCTTTGCCGTCGCGTGGGGGGTGACGAGGATGCCGGTCTTCGACGGGCCACCGGGATCGATGCAGAGTGCAACCGGCCGCACGAGGAAGTTCAGCGCCGCGCGTGCAGCCGCAACCCCCTGAGAAGTCTCCGCTTTCTTGAGCACCGTCGTCTCCAGGGGCCCGTCCAGCGCGAAGCCTCCGAGGACGACCCGTGGCGTCGTCGGTGCGAGCGGGAAGCCGTTGTCGCGGAGCCGCGCGGCATCGAGACGGACAAGGTCGAGGCGCGGCTGGAGGAGCGGCACGCCGGGGAGGAGCGCCTCTTCGCGGCCGGTCGCCGTGAGCTGGAGCCCGCCGCCGTTCGCCGCGGAAAAAGGCTTCGCAAGGAAGGGGCTTGCGAGGACAGCATCGGCCTCAACTGCTGGAAAAAACGCAGAAATCGGGAGCTTCGGGTAGCTCGCCTCCAGCGCGGCCCACGTCCCCGAGGTGTTCTTCCCCGGGGCGGCGAGGACCGTCGCGTCCTGGGTGATCCGCAGGACCGGCCCATCGCCGGGCGCGTCGGCGCCGGTCGCGTGAAAGTAGGGGCGCGGAAAAGGGACTGGGAAGGTTACCGTCACCGGGATGTCGTCGGCGAGGAAGCCCTCCGTCGGCACCAGGTACGTCGGCTTTGCGTCGGGGATCGCCGCGTCCCCCGCCGCCCGAAGACCGACTTCAACCGGCAGGAAACGTGGGGAAAATTCAGGATCTCCACGGTGGACGAGGGCATCGGCGGAATCGATGTATCCTCCACGGAGATCGCCGGCCTCCGCGCCACTTCGGATCCCGAAGGTCGGCAAGAAATCGCCGTTCCGATTGTAAAATGCACGCAATTGGTAGGCGCCGCCTTCGAGGGGCGAAATCGCATAGGGGGCCGTCGCAGTAACGAGTTCCCGGGGATCCGGGCAGAAGCGGGGGCCGGCCGTGCGCGGCAGCGACGGGAAGAGGACGTCCCCAGGCAGGTAGACGAAGTTTACGGGCGCTGTGGCGACGCCGCCCGGCGCTGGCAAATCAGCTGCCGAATAGACGGCGATGACGGCGCCGCCGACGATGTGCCCCTGTTCCGAGCAGGGGGGCGGACCGTCGTAGCGGAAGGTCCCCCGGATCGCGCCGCGGGCCGGGAGCAGGCGGCGATCGCTGCGCGTTCCGTCGACGGGCACATCGGTGCAGGCTCCGGCGACGACGATCGCGGAGAGGGCAAGAGTGGCAGCGCGGAGCGAGCGGATCATAGAGAAAATCTGTCGGTTCTTAAACTCAGAAGTTGTAGGCAAACATCGCCATCATTCGGCGACCGACGAGCTGACCAAAGGGATGCTCGCGGTGGCGCATATCGAGCAAGTTAAAGCCAACTACCGAGACTTCTGCGTGATTCTTTGCGAAGTGGTAGCCAAGTTTCGCGTTCAAGATCTGCCAGCCGCCGAGCGGGAATACATTCGTGGCGACCGAGGTCCCTGAGACGGTCCGTTCCGCCCACGACTGCTTGGTGACGGCGTGGAAGTCAATGCTTCCATCGATGCCGAACTTTGTGCGGAGTTGGGTACCTAGGTTGACCTTGTGCATGCTCGTCCGGTCGTCGGAGAGAGCGTCGGCACGCTCTACCGCCGAGCAGCCGCTGAAATCTTCGCGGAGCAAATTAAAGGTGTAATTTCCGTAAAAATCGAGTCCTTCAATGGGTGCACTTCGGACGCCGACCTCGCCACCGTAGACATTGTAACGCTGGCACTGATTCGCAAAACCACCGAAAAAGATCGGGAAGAGTGCGCTCGGGCGATCGACGGAACCGGTCCCCGCGGCAACATCGCCGAGCGTAACTGGTCGCGCAGAAGCGAGTTGAATCAGGTCTTTGACGCGATTGTAGTAGAGGGAAGCATCAATGTTGAAATGATCGTTTTCCTGATTGAGGTAACCGATCTCTGCATTGAGCGTCCCCTCCGCCTTCAGGCGAAAGGCTTGGTCCTCACTCCGTTTCCCTTCCGTCAGGAGCGAGCCTCCCGTCGTCGGAAGCTGAATCGGGACTTGAAGGTAGCTTTCGAGAAAGGTCGGCGGACGGAACGCGGTCCCGACGGTCGCTCGGAAGGTGCTGGCCTTCGACGGATGAATGAGGATCGTCCCGCGAGGGGACTGCACCGCCGCCGAAAGATAGGGGACCCAATCGACCCGATAGTCGAGGACGAGCGAGAAGCGCTTGGAGAAGCGAATGTCGTCGTGGGCAAATGCCGAGTAGAGGTGCTCGCTCCTCCGACCGTCCAGGAACGTCCACGCGATGTCTTTGAGGCGGTATTGGGCCCCGCCGATGAAGTCGTGGCGCGCGATCTTGCCAGTGTCGAAGGCCTCGCGGAGCGTCAAATCACCATTGATTACGTTCTGATCGGCGCGCGTTGGCAGGAGAGATTGGCCAACGGTTGCCGCATTGAGCGAGGTCTCGGCGAGGAGGCGCGTCCAGAAGGCGCGCGCCTCCACGTGTTTGGAGGTGAAGCTCGCCGTAAGATCGGTGTTCTGGAAGCTAGGGAGGACGAGATCGTTGAGGGGGCCGAGGCCGAGCACCTCAAGAGATCCGCGAGAGAAGCCGCCGCCGAGGGCGACCGCGGTCTCTTTTCCGATCGCGTATTTTGTACGAAGATCAAAGCGTTCGGTGCGAGCCGAAGCGTTCTGATCGCGGCTCCCGAGGCGGACGTCGGCCCGCCCAGGAGGGACCTCGCGGGACCAGCGGGGCAGGTAGTCGTAGCCGGCAGCCGCCCGGTAGGAGAGCGCCCCGCTGCGACCGGCGGCAAAGGTCGAGGCGTGGAGCGTCCCCGCTTCGCCACCGCCGAACCGCGCGCCGCCGTGCTTCCCTTCGGCAGGGTCCTTCGTGATGATGTTGATCACGCCACCGCTTGCGACCGCTCCGTAAAGGGCCGATCCGGGGCCGCGGACGACTTCAATCCGCGCGATATCTTCGACGCCGATCGAAAGCGTCTGCCAAAGGGTGGCCCCCAGCATGTCTGAGTAGACGCTGCGTCCGTCCACAAGAACGAGTGTACGACTCGACAAACGCTGATTGAAGCCGCGGAGGGAAACTTCGGTCTGACCGCCGGTCACCTCCATCAAGTCGACGCCGGCGAGACGGCGCAGCAACTCCGGAATCTTCGTAATTCCTGAGAGTTGGATGTCCTGCTCGGTGATAATCGACGTGGAGTTCGGGGCGTCCAACGGCGACTGAGCGACCTTCGTCGCTGTCACGAGCGTCTCCGCAAATACGTCGTCGTCCTTCGCCTCAGGCGCTTTTACGGGCGCGTCGAGCTTCTTCTCGATGCCTCTTTCCGGAGCTTTCTCATCGGGCTTTTTCCCGTCGCCGGGGCCGGGGTGGGCGGAGTTTTCGGGGAGTTTCGTCGGCGGGTCTTTCACCGGGTCGACGACCGGCGGCACAACTACGGACGGCCGCGATCGGGCGAGCTGAAGCTCGAGGTCGCGGACGGTCGCCTCGACGGTCTCTTTGTCGGCCGGGTTGTCTTCGAGGTAACGCCGGTAGTAGCGGAGGGCGGCGTCGACATCGCCGGCGAGGGCATTCGCCCGTGCAATGTTGAAGAGGACGTTTGGATGGGGGAGAATTTCGTAGGCTTTTTCAAGATCTACGATGCCATCCTTGTACTTCCCCGCCGCAATCGCCTGCATCCCCTGCTTGAAGTGGCCGCGAGCATCGCTTCGCGCGTCGGCAAATGCCGCACGGGGCACCGAAGCAGCGACGAGCCAGACGGCCGCACACACGGCTGCGGGGCGGATCGACCAAGGGCGGGAGGGCGCGCGCATGAAAGCGAGCGCCTATGTACTCGGTAAGGTGCCGGCCCGATACCGGGAACCTGGGGAAGTGGCCCTCAGTAGGCCCCCTTAAATCCGTCGACCTGCGGCGAAGCCGAGGCGGCCCCCGCAGCCTTCTTCTCAACGGGGCGCGTGAGGGTGATTTGATAGCCGTCACGGAGCGTCATCCGGCGATTGTCTTTCACGAAACCGGCTTTGGTTGCGCTCAGGTTCCGCATTTGATCGATTGCGGTGGGATCCATTTGTAAGGTACACGGCGTCTTCTCGCAGAGGACGCGATTCTCGTCACGAATCTCGGCGCCGGGTGGCGTCGTCTCAAGAGTCACTGGGAGCGACGGTGACGAGGCCTGCGCGGAAAGTGGCACTGTTCCTTGAGCGGAAGGGGCAGGCGAAGTCGCCTGGCTCGTAAGTGCTACACGGCTCGTCGAACCGGCCCCCGCGCTCCCATCCCCGCCGGAGCGCGGCGAACTGGGGGCGCGTGCGTAGAGGAACGCGCCTCCGCCGCCAAGCGCAGATGCCACAAAAAAAGCGAAGGCAATCCATAAATTGCGAGAGAGTGACGTCGCCGGAGTGGGCGTCGACCGACGTGCGACCATCGGGATCGTCGCTTCCAGCAATGGCGATGGCGCCACCGAGGCGGGAGGCGATGGCGACCCTGCGACCGGCGGAACTGCCATCGCCGCCTCGGCCTCCTTCAATGCGAGGAGGAGCGCGTCCATCGACGAGTATCGATCTTCCGGCTTCTTCTCAAGGCAGCGGCGAACCACCGCTTCGAGCGCTGGAGGAATCACGGTACCTTCCGGCGCAACCGAGGCCATCGGCGGCACCGGGTCGGTTACATGGGCCATCAACGTCGTGACGCTCGTTGATTTTTCAAACGGGACACGGCCGGTGAGGATCTCGAAAAAGAGAATTCCCGTCGAGTAGATATCGGCGCGGCCATCGAGATTTCGACCGTCCACCTGCTCAGGGGCCATGTATTTCGGAGACCCCATAAACAGCCCAGTCTGTGTGAGCTGTTCGTCCGCGCTCTCCCCCATATGTTTGGCGAGCCCGAAATCGAGAACTTTTACAAAGTCCTCCTCGTCGGGATGCTCAGCAAGGAAGACGTTGGCTGGCTTCAGATCGCGATGGACGACCCCCAAGTCGTGAGCTTCGCGGACGCTCCGGCAGACTTGCCGCACGATGTTTAGCGCGCGAAGCGGTGGGAACGGCCCCTCCGCCTTGAGGGCGCGATGGACGGTGCGACCGGCAAGAAGCTCCATCGCCATGAAGTAGATGTCGTCTTCCGTCTTCCCGTAATCGAAGACGGTGACGGTGTTCGGATGCGTCAACTGAGAGACGACGCTCGCTTCGAGGAAAAAGCGTTTCTCGTACTCGGGATCGTCGGCGGCGAATTTCGCATTGACGACCTTGATCGCCACGAGGCGCCCAAGCGGGGCCTGCTCCGCCCGGTAGATCCGCCCCATGCCACCCTTGGCAATTTGTGCAGAAATTCGATACTTTCCAGCCATCGATCGACCGATAAGCGGGTCTTCGGGGACCTCACGCTCCGTGGCAGGCGGCTCCGTGGCAGGCGTTTCTTCGCCATGCGCGATCTCGCCACGCACGATGACCGCCGTGTTGGCTTCCGACGAGCGGTCGGCGGGGATCGAAGGGGTGCGGGCGTCCATGCGGTTCCGGGAGGGCGGCCAAGACGGCCGACGCGCGAGGATGGCGACCCGCTCGGAACCTGTCAACGCGGATGACGGGAGGCTCCCCTTCGGATAGCGTCCGACGCCAATCATGCGATTCGACCCGCGCTTCCTCGCCGCCCTTGCCATCCCCGCCTTCGCCCTCGTCGCCGAGGACGCTCACGCCGCCGGCGGGACCGCCAAGCTCATCCAGAGCGAGTCCCAAGAGGCGAGCGGCACCTGGCGCGTGTACGTCCGGATTGACCTCGCAAAGGCGCCGGCAACGCCCCACGTGCCGATGAAGTTTGTATTCACGAAGGTCGCCGAATACGAGCGCACCCTAGTGGACGGAAAGACCGATCCCGTCGAGACGCGTACACCGCTCGTCAATCAGTCACCGACCATCGAGAGCATCGATGTAGGCTTCGCCGACACGGCGACGGGAACCACCTACAAAAACACGAAGTTCGACTTCCAGATCACCCGCGTGCGCGGCTACGTGGCCGGCGAATACAAGCTCTCAATTCGCACGTCGGACGGTACGGAAATCGCCAAAGATCTTTCACTGACGTTGAAGGGGAAGAACGAAGTCGTCGACCGTCGCGCGATGAACTTTAGCTCCGATCCGAAGGTGAAGAAGGTCGATGACGGCATTGATGCCGGTGCAAAGGCAGCCGCACCGACGGGGCCCGCGGCCGGTGGAAACGGCGACGTGGAGGCGGTCGGCGAGGCTCCGCCATTCATTCCGGACAGCGCGCGCGTCGAGACGGAAGAAGAGCACGGGAAGGTCAAGCCGAACGGAAGCTGCGGTTGCGACCTCGCGACCGACGCGAGCTACGCGCCCGGTCTTTTCGCGGTGATTCCCTTCGCGATGGCGGCGTGGCGCCGTTCCCGTCGCGCGAAGTCGAGCGAGCGTAAGGCGTGACTCCGAACGAGGCGCTCGCAGGGATCGCCGCCGGACGGCGACTCCCGGTCTACCTGGTTGTTGGCGCCGAGCGGTATCTCAAGGATCGCGTCGTCGCGGCCCTTCGTGAGGCGTGCCTCGCGGGGGGCGTCGTCGGGTTCAACGAAGACAAGTTCACCGCCGGTGAAGGGGACGTGGAGCGCGTCGTCTCGGCCTGCCGAACGGCGCCGATGATGGCGAAAGCACGATTTATTTTGTGCCGAAACGTCGACCGTTGGGATCGCGCGAGCAGCGAGGACAGCGACGACGATTCGAAGAAGGCAGCGCCGCTCGACCTCCTTTTTGCCTACGCAAAGGCACCGATCCCCTCGAGCTGCCTTGTGCTCGTCGGGGAGAAACTCGACGGCCGCCGAAAGCTCTCGGCGCTCGCCAAGTCGGAAGACTTTGTTGTGAACTGCGAGCCGCTCGACGGGCGGGCACTGCTCGCGTTTGTTAAAGAGAATTGCCGGAAGCGGGGAAACCCGATCGACGACGAAATGGCCGAATTTTTGGCCGAAATCGCCGGCCCCGAGCTTGGGCACGTCGAAGACGCGATCGAGCGTCTCTCCCTATTTGCCGGGCCGGGAAATGCGATTGATGAGGCGGCAATTTCCGAATGTGTCGTCCGCGTCCGGAAGGACGACACCTGGGCCCTGGTCGAAGCGGTGGGGACACGAGATTTGCCGCGCGCGCTGAAGACGCTGGCCGATTGCTACGATCCCCGCGATCGCGGCCTCCCGCTCCTCGGCGCCCTTGCGTGGTCACTGCGTCAGCTCCTGAAGTTCGTCGCCGCGACCGAAGCGGGCGCAACCGAGGGGGAAGCGGCGAAAAAAGCGGGGGTATTCCAGCCCTTCCGCGCGCGAGAGCTGGGGCAGAAGGCACGGCGTTTTCGCGGTAAGGAGCTGGAACGGATTCTCTTGGCGCTCGCCGATGCCGATCGGGCACTCAAGGGCTCCAAGCGCCCCGCCGAGGAGATTCTCCACGAACTCGTCATTCGACTCTGCGGTACCGGCCCCGCCCGCGGTCCGGCGGCGAGTGCAGCGGCGGCACGGCGCTAGCAAACCGCTCAAAACGGCCGCGCAAAACGTACAAATAGCCAACGAATTGACGATTCGTTGACCGTTCGCGCGAACGATCCCTTACGATCCGTGCATTTCGAGCATCGGAGATACGCGGACGCGCAGCGACGGAAAGCCGTTGGCGGACGCAAGGTCGAAGCGGGGAATTAACGTGGATATTCTTTCGACACGCGCAGTCGCCGAGATGCTCGGTGTGAGCGAAGCAACCGTCAAGCGGTGGTCGGACGCCGGTACGCTCCGCTGTTTTCGGACGCCGGGAGGGCACCGGAAGTTTCGAATTCGTGATGTGAAGTCGTTCCTCGCCGACCAGGAAACCGAAGCTCTTCGGGCACCTGCAGTCGCGCCTCCGGCGACGGAGCTGACCGTCGAGCAGCGGGAGGCGCGGCAGCTCGCCCTCGCTGGCGACGTCGACGGACTCGTGTCGTTCGTCGCGACCCAGCGCCTGAAAGGCGTTACACTTTCAATGATTTTCGATCGGTACCTCGGTCCGGCAATGAACGACATCGGCGAAGGCTGGTTCCAAGGCAAGCTGTCGGCCGCCCAGGAGCACATCGCTTCCGCCGCGATCGTCGACATGATCGCTCGCGTGCGCCCGCTCCTCGAAAAGAGCGGGCGTTCGCCGCGAACGGAAGGGAATGGCCGTGCCCTTTGCGCGTGCCTCGGCGAAGAGCGCCACGATCTCGCCCTTCGAATGGTTGGGCTGGTGCTCACCGCCGAGGGCTTCCGGACGTCTATGCTTGGAGCCAATGTTCCGGCCGGGGATCTCGCCCTGCTCCTCGCAGGTAGCCCGCCGGAACTCCTCGCACTTTCGGCATCTCCCCATGCGAACCTGGAAGCGCTCCGCGCCGATCTCGCCCTTATCGCGAGTGCGGCGGCTGCGGTCGGCACCCGTGTGATTGTCGGCGGCTCGGGATTCGAACGAATCGCGCCGTTTCCAAGCAACGTAACGCGCTTCTCGAGCCTCGAAGAACTCGTGGAGCGCCTGTTCCGGGCCGGGCCTCAGCCGGAACGGCAGGTGAGTTAGCTCGTTTTTTGGCGGGATTGGTCGCGCTGCTGCGCCAACGAATCCCGCGCATTTCGAAGAGATGCGCAAATTCGGCGCCCCTCCCCTTCTCACGGGGCCCGTCGGAACCTACAAGAGAAGACCGGCGCACTCGGACCGTTCGAGCTGACGCAAAGGAGCATTGAGATGCACGTCCCCAACCTTCGGGTGATCCGGCCTCTGGATAAGCAAATGACCTGGCGAGCGTCGAGCGATCTGCCGACGAAGCACGGCCTGTTTCGGATGCACGTCTTTTCCGAGTTCGTCGACGGCGTCGAACGGGAGCACGTCGCGATGGTCTTCGGCGATGTCGCCGGGAAGACGAGCGTTCCGGTACGGGTCCACTCCGAGTGCCTCACAAGCGAGGTGTTTGGGAGCTTGAAGTGCGATTGCCGCGAACAGCTTGAAGCTGCGCTTGAATACGTCGCGCACGCGGGCGGTGGAGCGGTACTTTACCTTCGTCAAGAGGGTCGCGGCATCGGATTGGTGAACAAGATCCGGGCTTACGACCTGCAGTCCCGGGGGCACGATACCGTCGATGCCAACCGGCTCCTCGGGCTTCCGGACGACATTCGCGAGTACGACGTCGCTGCGTTCATGCTTGAGCACCTTCACATCCAGAGCGTGAAGTTGCTGACGAACAATCCGGAAAAAGTCCGCAGCCTTCGCGCACTTGGCGTCGTCGTGACCGACCGGGAGCCGGTGCTGATTGCCCCGAATCGCTTTTCGCGCGGCTATCTTGAAGCCAAGCGGGAACGGATGGCACACATCCTCCCCGACTACGATGCCGCCCCGACCTCGCGCCCGCGCGGCGTCGATGGCATCGATGAGGCGGTCCCCGCCGAATAGGCAAATCGCTTTTGGCGCGGAGAAACCGCGACAGCGACCGAGCGCGCCGCCACGGAAATCCGAGCGGCGCGCTCTTCTTTTGGGTACCTTCGCGACCGCCATGCGCCCTCTTTTCCGGTTTCGTCGGCTCCCGCTCGGGCGCTCTTTTTTGCCGTGTTTGTCGGCGCTTGCGTTTGCGTCACTGAGTTCGTCGGCCTTTGGGGATCCGCTCCCCGGCCTCGACCTGCGAAGCTTCCGCCCAAGCACCGACCCGCGCGGTCAGCTCGTCGTGGAGCCGATCCGTGGTGGCGATCGCGGCGAGATGGCGTTCTTCGCCTATTCGGAGGCGGCCTACCGCCCGATCTCCCTGTTTTCGCAGGCGGGCAACGGAACCACGCGCCCGATGAACGTCCAAGTCGTCGGCCATCTCGGCGCGAGCCTCGGCGTCGGGACGCGGAGCCAGGTTGGTGTGGTGATGCCGGTCGCCTTCGCGCTCGGCGGCGATAGCCTTCCGGCGAGCGTCGCGGGAAGTGCGCGGACGCCCCGCGCTGCTGTTGGTGATCTCGGAATTACTTGGAAATCGACGATTCGCGACAACACGGCGGGCGGCTTCGGCCTCGCGGTGCTTGGCGACCTCACCCTGCCGACGGGATCGAAAGATGCGTTTGTTGGCGAAAAGGGGCTGACCGTCGCCGTGCGCGCGCTCGCCGAGTACAACGTGCTCGTCGGAGGCCTCCAAGCACAGCTCGGTTACGGCGTTCGCACCGCGCCGGTCACCTGGCCGGCGAACTACGGACCGACCTATGGCGACTGGGTTCCGTTCCGCGTGGGTGCCTGGTTTTCCCCCAAACTTCTCGGAATTGACGCAAACAATCGTCAGCGGTGGGAGCTCGGGGTCCGCGGCTACGTGCCGGCCGGTCCTGTTGCCCCCTTTGGCCTCGGCCGCGACGGCGCCCACGCGCTCTCCTCGCTCGCGCTCGGCGCCTCCGACCGGATCGCCCTCGACCCGCGAGGGGACATTTCTGTCCTTGCCGGCGCCGAGGTCGGAATCGTCCAAGGGGCCGGAACGCCTGCATTTCGTGGGATTTTGGGCGTCCTTTACGCCCCCCAGGAGACCGACGCCGATCACGACGGCGTCGACGACGACAAAGACCAATGTCGGGACGTCCCCGAGGATCGCGACGGCTTCGAAGACGGCGACGGCTGCCCCGACATCGACGACGACGACGACGGCATCCCAGACAGGGAAGACGCCTGTCCGCGCGAGCCCGGTATGCGCAATAAAGACAAGGCGTTGAACGGTTGCGGAGGCAAGGACTCCGACGGCGACGGGATTCCGGACCGCCTCGACGCTTGCCCGTTTTCCGCCGGCCCGAAGGACGGAAATGCCGAGTGCAACGGGTGTGTTGACGACGTCGACACCGACCACGACGGCGTCTACGACGAAGACGATCGCTGCAAGACCGAGCCGGAAGACCACGACGGCTTCGAAGACAGCGATGGGTGCCCCGACCCCGACAACGACGTCGACGGGATCCTCGACGGCCAAGATGCCTGCCCGAAGGTCGCCGGACGAACCAGCGAAGATTCGAAGAAAAACGGATGTTTGCCCTTCGACAAGGACGGCGATACCGTCGTCGATCCCGACGATCGCTGCCCGGACGTCGCGGCGAGTTGGTCCGACCTTCCCGCAGGCACCGCCGCCACGGACGACGGCTGCGTCGACGCCCCGCCGGCCGCGAAAAGCCGTCCGCGGAAGCCGCTTGCGGCGCTCGCAGGCACAGATATTCGTGTTTCGTTTCCAGCATTTACACTCAGCGGCACCGCTCAGAAGGACGACGCGCTGTTTGCGAAAGCCATCGACGCGCTCGGCAAAGGACGACGCCACCTGCAAGCCGTTGCGACGCTGGCAAATGGCGCAAATCGACGCCTTGAGGTCGTCGTGACGGCGCCCAAAGGGCGGGAAACGGTCGTCGCCGACCACCTCAAGGCGGCGCTCGGCGACTACTTGCTGCAACTGCCCGCAGTCACTCAGAAAACAGGGCCGCTCGGCCTCCGGTTCCGCCTCGCCCCGGTCGCGGTGCCGACGCCGGCGCCGAAACCGGCGGAAAACGCACGGGAGAAAAAGCAATGAAACGAGCCACTTGGCCTCTCATTGCGCTACTTCTCACGTCATCGTCTGCCTACGCGGGGGGATCGCCGAGCGTAGATTCGGCGCGCGTGGCCGCCCCGCTGCTCGCGACCCACGATCACGACGGGCGCGGCGTTGCGCGTAAGCTGCTGAACGGGACCGACTCGGATCAGCGGCTCGCTGGCGTCGCACGCTTGGCACGGCTCCCCGGCGAGCGGGGAAAAGAGGCCCTTTTGGAGCTGCTTGCCCCAACGGCGCCCGGCGCCAATGATCCCCGGGTCGCCCTCGCCGTGCTTCGAGCGCTCGCTCCGTGGGCCGGCGAAGTCGACGTCGGGAAGGGCCTTGCGGCCTACGTCGAGCGGCGCGCGAACGCCCTCAACGACGACCCCAACTACGCGAACGTGCTCTTCGGTACGGCGATCCGGCTCGCACGAAAGACGAACGATATCGAAGTACAGAGGCGCCTTCTCGCCCTACACGTCACCGGTTCGCCGCTGCTTCGAACCGTCATCGAACTTGCCTTCGCCGACGCCCCGCCGAGCCCCGCCGTCTTCGGTCACGGAACGCCGGAAGGTGGCCTCTGGACGTTTGAGCCGCCGCCCGCGGCGAATACCGACGTTCGTGGCGGGCGCCGCGATCCGGCCCCGGCGCTTATGGGGGGCCTCCCGGTGCCAACGCTGATTGCCCTGGCACGCTCGGGCGACCTACGTGCCGTCGAAACGCTTTACGCGCGGCTCATCGGCCGGAAATCGGAAGGGGTCGCTCCGAAACCGCCAGAGACGAAGGGAGCGAAGGCCACAAAGCCCGAAACTCCTGAAAAGACTCCCGAAACAACGAAGAAGCTGGAGCCGGTCCTCGAGCATGAGGCGCTCGCCGCCGTCCTGGATGCCCTCGCCGACGCCGACGACGGTCGTGCGCTCCCTCTCGCAAAGGCGCAATTAACGAGCGAAGACGGGAATGTGGTCGCTGCCGCAGTCCGCGTACTCGTTCGTCTCGGCGCCAAGGAACGATTCAGCGCCGTCGAGCAGATCATCGCCTCGGAGAACTTCGGCCGCCTTGGCCTCCAGCTCGCGCCTGCAGCTCCGACCGCAAAGACGGTCGGAGCCACCGTCGCCCGACACGATGCCCCCGCCGATCCGGAAGAGCGGGAGCTCGCTCGGGCCGCGTTGGCCAAAATCGATGCGCCGAAAGCGGCAGAATCACTTGCAAAACACGCTCTCGACCTTCGCGATCCGGCAAGTCGCATCGACACGCCGGGCCTCGACGATGCCCTCGCCCTGGGCAGAAATCCGTCGCCGGTCGTCGACGAACGCATCGCTGAACTTGCTAAGAAAAGCGATGCTTTGGCGTTCGTGGCCTACGCCTCTGCGGCGTTGACCCGCGGGACGACTCCCGACGGATTTGCCGCCTTTTTGGAGGCGGGCGCGGCGAGCAAAGACCCGGCACGACGGCAGCGAGCCGCCTTCGCGACGGTCGCCCTCCTCGGCGGTAGCGGCACGCGGCTTTCCACGAGCGAAGACGTTCCGACGCGCGCCGGGGCGCTCGCAGCGATGGGCCGCGCCGAGCGTGGGCGAACCGCCGCAATTTCCGGATTTTCCAATGAAAAACGGGAGCGCGCCCTTCGAGCCATGAGCGTCTTTCCCGATGCGCCGCTAGCGGCCGAAGGCTGGGCGAGCAGTGCGGAACGGGACGATCTCGCGGGCCTCGGGACGGCGCTGCGCACAGGCACGCGCTTCCAAAAAGTCCATCTTTCCTCAGGACTCGCCCGCGCAACTCTCCCCGCCGCGACCGGGCTCCTCGCGCGGGCAGCCCTGGATGAGGCCGATGTGATCGTGCGTCGCGCGCTCGTTCGGGCGCTCGCGGCCCGCCCAGAAACGACGGCACCGGTTCGCGCGGAGGCACTCGCGACGCTTGCAGCGACCGATCCGGATCGGGAAATTCGCGCCGTGGCGACGGCAGCCGGTCAAGGGGCGCCGATCCCGGACGCACCGCATGGCCTTCGTCGCCTCGTCGTGCTTCGGATCACCGGCGAAGGGGACGGCAGCGCAACGAAAATGCCCCTCTCCCAGTTCCGCGCCCTTTGGGTCGATGGACGCGGCCGTGCACGCCCGATTTCCTTTGACGATGAGGGGTTCGCCTTTGCGGTGACCGATGACGACGGCGATGGCACCCTCCTACTCGCGCCTGCAACGGAGTCACCGTGAAAACAGCAAAGAATCCAGAGACTTTTGAGCACGAGCTCGCTCGGCTTTCCGAGATCGTCGATGCCCTCGAAAAAGGGGACGTCCCCCTCGACGGCTCCCTCGCGCTTTTTGAAGAGGGGGTGAAGCTCGCGCGCGCCGCCCAGGACCGGCTCGATCGCGCCCAGAAGCGGATCGAAGAGCTGGTTGCCGTGAATGCCGACGGCACTGCCCGTACCGTCCCCTTCGATCCCTAAGGAAACTCGCGCTTCTGACGGGGTTTTGCTAGGTCGGGGCCCCTATGGGGACCGTTCCGCCGCCGCAACCGACCGACGAGAACCGCACAGAAGCCGAGGCTGTGCCGGGCGGCGATCCTTCCGAGGCGCCGGAAGCACAGCGCTCACCGAACCGGGAGTCCCGAAAGTCGTCGCGCCCACGGGCCGAAGCGCCTCCTGTTTCCGCAAAATCGGACGAAATCGAAAACCCACCCTGGACGCAAGCGGGCATCGTCGCCTGCGTCGGTTTCGTCGTAGGCGTTTTGTGGCCTCGCATCTTTGGCGTTCACCTGAGCCAAACCGCCCCCGGCCTCGAAAACCCGACGCCAAGCGCCGACCCTTCCGCGGTGACCGCCGTGGCTCCGCTGCCTCCGGTGAGTGCTCCCCCCGCGGCAAGCGGCGCCCCAAGCGCGACGCCGGCGGCCGACAGCGAGGTGCCCACGGCGGGCGGAACGACGGTAGTCGTTGGAAAAGCAGCGATTTTGTCGTGCCGAACGAAATCGGGCGATGCCAAGAAAGACGGCTGCGGGACCGTCGACCCCTTCGCCGACGCAGCCGCCGCCCGCCTCAAGCGCCTAGCAACCTGCCCCGCCGCCCAGGGGGCAAACGGGAAGCTGTCGATCGTCGCAACCGTCGATTTTGCAGGAAAACGCGTCGACGTCGCCGCTGGCCGCTCGTCGACGGTCCCTGGGCCCGACCGCTATTTGACGTGCGTCAACCAAGCTTTCCAGGGGATCGATCTAAGCGAAACCCATGATTTTCCCCGCTATGTCCTCGCCTACGCGGTGAACTTCACCGCCGCTCCCGCCGCCGCCGCGGAGGAGCCCGCCGCGGCAAAACCGGAAAAAGGGGCCGAGGCGGTCCCCGAAAACCCCGGGAGTGCGCCGGCTTCTAGTGGACCGGAAGTCGCCACGAGCGGCTCCGGCGAGGTCGTCTGGAATTCGGGGACCGTCCGCAGCGTCCCGACGACCGGCGAGATCGTCGCGCGCCTCAAGAAGGGGGCGAAAGTGACGATCATCGGGGCAAAGGACGGCTCCTACCACGTCAAATACGACGGCGGCGAAGGCTGGATTTCTCGGGAAGCGATTGGCAAGTAGCCGAAGAGAAACGATAAAAGCCTCCGAGTCCCCTCGGAGGCTTTTATTCGCGTGCCGGATTTTGGTTACTTTTTGACGGCGATGCCGAGCACCAAAATTCCGTCTTTGTAGGTCTGCCCTGCGACGAAGAAAGGCTCGCCCGCCTTCGCAGAGACCTCGACGGTCTTCAGCGCCGCCTTGCCGTTGGCTTCGGCAATACTGGCCAAAATCGTAAACAACCCCGCAGACTTGCCTGGAGAGACGGTAAGCTGGAGCACCCGACCATTCGGGAGCGCGTAGGTCGCCGACTTGCCGATCTCGAGGGGGACTTCCTTGCGATCGACGAGTTCGTAATTGTTGTAGGCAGAAAACGGAGGCTGCTTGAGCCGAGGCATCGAACCGATATGCGGATCAATCGCCCCTTTTTCCTTCTGGGATGCGTGCATCACCAGGATTTCAGCCTTCGCAGTCGCCGGATCGGCCTGAGCAATCGAAGGCGCTGCGACGAGCGAAACAATCGGCGAAACAGCCAAGAAAAGCGGGAGGATACGCGAGAATAGGCGATGAGATATCATGGTCCTCCAAGGGCATTGTCGTCGCCAAGCCAGACGACCACGCTAGTACCCGGCGTGCTTTCCGCCGGAATGAGAAAGACGTCGACCGGGGTGTCCGAGTCGACGCGATTGACTTCGACGACAGCGGGCGGCCCATTTGCGGCGATCGCCGACGGCTCCACAGGGGCCGACGAGGCAAAAGGGGCGATCGAAGGCGCCGCACTAGCCACCAAACCTGCCGAATTTACAGAATTAATAGCCACTGGTGCGCCGCTCTTCACCTGCGCGTAGAGGGCCACGGCGGCAGCGAGCGCAAGCCCACCCGCGACAAGTGCCCCCCAGCCACTCTTCCGGCGACGGGCGGCGGCGAAATCGATGGCTGCAGGGGCCGAAACGGCGGGCGTCGTTTCAGCGGGGCCAGCGGGGGCGGTCGCCAAGAGAATGGCCACGGTGACGCTCGAGAGATCCGGGACGTCGGCCGCAGCTGCTTCCGCGGCAAACGGGGCGAGGTCGAGCAGCGATGCGATGAAGGCCTGCCCTTCCGGATCGTGCGGAAGAGACGCGCGAATTTCCGCACGCGACGCGACGTCCCCTTCGCCATCGGCGTAGGCCATCAGTGCAAGCATGCGTTCTTCGGTGAGTTTCGCGGGCCGTGCCATCAGGAGCCCTCCTCTTCCCCGTTGGAGTCGCCCCCGTCGGTCGCGTCGTGTTCGTCCTGGGCGTCGCCAGGTTCCTCGCCATCCGCGTCGTGCGACCGGCGTTCGGCCTTGGACGTACCTCCGCGCTCTTCGTAGCAATCGGCGAGTGCTTTTTGGAGCTTTTGCCGCGCATGGAAAAGGCGAGACATAATCGTGCCTTTCGAGACCCCCATGACGACGGCCATCTCTTCGTAGCTGAGGCCATCGACCTCACGGAGGAGGATCACGCCGCGGTGGTACTCGGGGAGCGCGTCGAGGGCGGCCGTGATCCGGACTTGGAGTTCCTTCCGCCGGATCACGTCGATCGGGTCGGCGCCGTCGATGCGCCCAAGAAGCGGGTATTCCTCGTGTTCCTCGTCGTCGGCCTTCGCCGTCCTAAGGTCGAGTTCCGCTTCGCGGCGGCCCGGCTTACGCAGGAGGTCGATCGCGAGGTTCTTAATGATGCGATACAGCCACGTGTAAAAGCTCGAGTCCCCCTGGAACGTCGGGAGCCCCTTGTGGACGCGAATGAACGCATCCTGAACGATTTCGCGAGCATCGTTCTCATCGCGGACGAGCTGAAACGCGAGGAGGTAGCCGCGACGCTGGTGGCGTTCGACGAGCTTCCGGAAAGCGGCGTGATCCCCCTGCTGGGCGCGGGCGACATACCCGCGATCTTCCTCGGCTTCTACCGACCGCCGCGCCTTCGCCTCCGCGGAGAGCTGCTCGCGACTCTCGAAGCGGGCGAGCAGCGGCTCGGGGGGCATCACGCCTTCGGAACGCTCGGTCCCGTCGCGGTCGCCCTCGCGCGCGTCGTCGGCCGTTTCGCCCCCGGTCTCAACCGCAATCGCCATCGCGGCGCAGGCTAGTACGAAGGGGCCACCGGTTGGGCGGCAAACGTCCGTGCTAGCGCTCCGCGACGACGACGCGGTCAAGGGTCCAATCACTTCCGCTCGGTTGGAACTCCGCAGAAACCCGGAGCCCTTCGATGGGGTATTCGACCTCGACCTCCAGGCGGGAAGCAGTCGCGACGAAACGACGAATCGTCAAAAACGCGGTCCGCGGGAGCGCCTCGTTCTCCGGGATCCATCGGATCGGATCGCCAAACATTCGAAACGAAGGTTTCTCGGAAAAATCGGGATGCTCGACGATCCGCAGCGGCGATCGACCGGGCAAGCTGCTGTGCCAGAAGGGGGCGAGTTCGCGAGCGTCAAGGAGCTGCTCAAGCACGCGTGCGCGGCTCGTTGCTGGAAGCGCGATCGGCGTTCCATCGTCGGATAGTCGCGCGACGAGGTTGTCGAGGTCGAGGTCATCCCCTTGAGGTCGCACGCGAATCTGCAAAAAGTCTCCGAGACCATGGCCGACATAGAGACCACCGTTCAAAGGCGCCCCCCGTTCGGCCTGGCGTCGCCGTACAGCTGCCGACGGTCGCCTCCAGCTGCTCACGCGGGACAGTCGGACGCACGGCCGCTCCGCGAAACGTCACGCAGTCGGGCGCTTTCCGCAGGTCATCAATCCACGCCTCAATGACTTTGCCCTCCAGGAGTTGAACATCGATCATTCCTACTTTTAGGAACGTCGCGGGGCCGCTCCCCGCGGAGACGACGGTGATCGGAAGTCCAAGTGCTTCGAGGTCGGCACGTGTGTAGCCGAGCTCCACGGGGCCGAGGGCGATCCCCGGCTCGATCGCCAGCGGGCAGCGATCGACGGCGACCGCGGGATGCCTCGGCTTCAGCGCGGAGAGGCGTTTTCCGACGGGCGGAAGGGGTCCCGGCAGTGCAGAAACTACTGAATTCGTGGCAGTTTGTTGGGGAGGTTCCGCCGCGGGTCGCGGTGAGCAGGCGGTGGCGAGAAGCGTCACGGCGACGAGAAGGCGTGCTTGCATGGGGCCCCAAACGGGCCGGCCCGGAAGAAGTTTCACCGGCCCCGGAAAAGCAAAAAACGCCGACCGCTAGGGCGATCGGCGTCTTCGAGCGATAGGTCGCTTACTTTCCGGCGCTTTCCGAGAGTTCTACGTACTTGTGGCGGAGGTCGGTAAGGACCTGGGAGAGTAGCGTCTCTTCGTCACCGGTCAGGTTCCCCTTGGTCTTCTGCTCAAGAAGCCCAAGAAGATCAATATTTTGCTTCGCCAGCGGAAGGCTCGGCTCGACGTGGTCCTCTTCGGGATACGGCGCATCCCCCATGTAGAGGAGCGCCGAATGGCTTAGCGAAAGGACGAAGGTCGCGAAATCGATGCTCGGAAGGTCGGGCATCGGTTCACTCCTCGTCGTCGTCGTCGTTGTCGTCGTCGTCGTCGTCCGCATCGGGAGCGGCGGTCGCTTCGAAGTTCGGCGGGTCGATGGAAAACGGCGTCGCCTGGTCAGCGACATCCGGCAGGCTGCTCAGGTACTTTTCCTGCTCTTTCACGTCGACGGTCCCCGCGCGGAGGTTGCGCTCACGCACGCGAAGGTCCCAGGTCCAGGGGTTTGCAGCTTTGGTGTTCGACATGTCGGTCTCCGTCGCGGCTCAAAAAAAGCGGCGATGCGTGGGCGGAAAAGCGGCTCCGGAGAACCGCTGGGACGGTGCAGTTACTCAAGAGGCCAAAAAGACGCAAGCGGGCTCAACAAGCCCGCCCGCGATCCCGGCAACCTTGCGGGTGCTCAGTTCTTCTTCTTCTTGGCGCCGAGGTCGACAAGGCCGGCCGGATTCTTTTCTTCCGGCGACAGCGTCTCGTCGCGGAGCTCGTCGAACTCGGAAGCGGCCTCTTCGACCTCTTCATCGGTCGCGGCGCGGACTTCGAGGACCTTCACTTTGTAGGTGAGGCGGACGCCGGCGAGTTCGTGGTTTGCGTCGACGATCGCGAAGTCGTCGCCGAGTTCGACGACTGCGAGGAGTTCCTCTTCGCCGTCCGGGCCTTCCGCGACGAATTCGTCCCCGACTTCCACATCGTCGGGGAGCTCGCTGCGATCGATTTGGAAGACCGCTTCTTCGTCACGGTCGCCGAAGCCTTCTTCGGGCTCGACAACAACCGTAAAGGAATCGCCGACTTTCTTCCCGTCGAGAGCCTTCTCAAGGCCCGGTACGATCTGGCCGTAGCCATGCACGTATTCGATGGGGCCCGATTCTTCGCCGTCGCTGGAGTCGATGAGCTCCCCGTCGTCGTCCTCAAGGCGGTATTCGAGAATCGCGAACGCGTTCGGGCCGATGGTGTCCATGGGGGCCTTCTTTCCGTTCAGCACGTCTACGTCAAGGGAGATTCGGCGCTGAAAGTCGCTCCAGCGGGCGGCGCACGAGAGGCGCTGTGGTACGCTCGCCGCCATGCGTCGGTTCGTCGTGACCCTCGTCGCTTTGTCCGTCGCGGGGTGCCAGACGCTCGGAACTCCTGACGACAGGGCCGATGCGGAGGCAGACGCCTCCGGCGGCGAGGCAGGCCCGGAACGGCCGCCGGGGGCCTGCCTACTTGTCGGCGATCCGACCGTCCCCGATGGGAACGGCTGCTGCCCCGCTGGCTTCGGGACAGGCTCCGATCATGAATATTATCCAGGGGGTACGGCAAGCAGCGGCCTCTGCCCGCGCGTCATTCTGGACGAATCCCTCGACGCCTGCGAACGCGAACTCCGCTGCCACCTCGAGGACGGTTGCTACGAGCAGGAAATGCGCGCGCGGAAGTGCCACGATGGCGGTCGCTAGCAGACTCGCGTAGAGCGCCGACCATGACGGCGACGGTGCTCCTCGCAACGAGCTTTCCGCAAAGTGCCGACGACGCCGCCGGCCATTTCGTACGGACCGACGCCTTCGAGCGCGCCCAGCATGGCGCCGTCCATGTGCTCACGCCGGCTGCGGGGCATGTTCCCGGCGTCGTAGAGGAACGCGATCCTCTTGGATCCTCGGCAAAAATCGTCGTCGAGCGGTTGCCCGATCGCGACCTCTTCGGTTGGCCAGGGGCCGTTGCCCGGGTCCGTGAACGCCCACTACGCCTCCTCGGGGCGGCGACCTTTCTGCGCGCCGCAACCACGGCCCTCGCGCGCCGGCCCGCCGAGGAGACGATCGTCGCCCACTGGGTGCTCCCGAGTGCGCTCCCCGCAGTTGCGCTCGGCCGCCGCATGCGGCTCGTGAGCCACGGAGGCGACATCCGTGCACTCTGCATACTCCCAGCGCCGCTACGCATACCGCTCGTGCGTGCCCTTCTTGCGCAGACCGATCAGTGGGAATTCGTTTCCGAATCGCTGCTCGCCGCGCTGCTGGATCGCCTGAGTATTGCAGAAGCGACGGCCCTTCAGCGGGTGGCGACCGTCCGCCCGGCACCACTCGCCCCCATCGAGGCCCACCACCGCGCTGCCGGCGCGCAGCTTCGTGCCGCCCACCGGCAGGCCCACGCCGGCCCGCTCCTCGTGAGCGTCGGTCGCCTTATTCCCAGCAAACGCGTCGATGCCGCGATCCGCCATGCGGCGCAGACCCACGGCTCACTCGTCGTCGTCGGGGACGGCCCCGAGGCGGCCAAGCTCGAAGCGCTCGCCAAAGAGACAGGCGCTGCGGCGACCTTTCTCGGTCGCGTCGACCGTGGCACCGCGGTCGCATGGATCGCAGCGGCCGATGCGCTTGTATTTGCATCCAAAATAGAAGGCTGCTCGACGGTACTCCGCGAGGCGCAGGCGCTCGGAACACCGGTCGTTCACGTGTAATCTACACGGACGTGCCGGCCACCAAGAGGCCGTCTTCCATCGTGAGAATCCGGTCGCAGCGGGCGGCCACGGTTTCGTCGTGGGTGCTGATGAGGAAGGCGGTCCCCTCGTCGTTGGAGAGCTCACGAAGGAGCGCGAGGACTTCGTTGGAGCTCGCGCGATCGAGGTTCCCGGTCGGCTCGTCGGCAAGGACGACGTCGGGCTTCATCATGAGCGCCCGCGCGACGGCGACCCGTTGCTTCTGGCCACGCTTCTAGGTAGCTGCTCGGAATCTCCTTTTCGGAGTGCGACACGTCCTCGCGA
>DYPH01000097.1:0-13272 GCA_020720045.1 Sorangium cellulosum
GGGCCTCGCGTTTTCCGACTTGGGGGACCGGCTACTTCAGAAATTCCGTGAGAAACCCGACAATGGGCGTGAGCGCGTCATTCTTGAGCGTCTCGGTGCTGATCCAAGCCTGGTCTTTCACAGAAATGTGAGCCGCTTTCGACGGCTTCAGAAGTGCCGCCATGGCTGCCACGGTCGCTTTTTTTGCGCCCGACGGCTTCTTAAAGAGCTTCTTCTCGTCGCTCTTTAGCCTCTCGACCAACGGGGTCGCCGCTTCAACAAATGCGACGGCGTGCTCATGGATCTGTGGATAGGCATGCTTGCCGAGCGGCAAGAGGAGATCCTCGAGCGTTCCTGGGGATGCGCCGCTCGGGAGCGCAAAGGCGCCGATTCTCGGAGCGCCGGTCGTGACCTCCCCGAACGCCTTCGGCGTGGCGAGTTTCAACGTGGAGAGCGTGCGCAGAACCTCGCGCCAACGCTTTTCCGGCGAGTCGTCGCTGTCGAGAATCAACGCGACTCCCGCAAACGCGGGCCCATTTTCGGGCATGAGCTCAACCCTCTCGAGGTCGGTCGTCAGCGTTGCTTCAACCTTTTCAATTCCTTCCGCGCTTCGAAGGATGATGGTGTCGCCGTCACGTCGCCAGAAGCTGGGGGCATCGACGGTCGCACGCGAAATATCGCCCTGTTTAGGCCAGGAACAATCGATCCATTTGGCATAGTCGGAGCCAAGTTCCGCGGCCGATTTGATCTCGGAGGCCTTGAAGTGCTTGGCGAGCAAACGGCCCAAGAAAGCGAGATCGTGGATCCCTTCCGCGATGATCAAGAAGAAGCGGCTCATCGAACATCGAGCCCTTCCTTACGGATCGTCTTCAGTCGCTCTTGCTCGTAGCGCCGTGCTTTCAGCGCACCGCCACGACGATGCAACCGGTACGCGGCGATGTCGGTCACGTCCGTTGCTGCTTCTGCGAGCGCATCGAGCGCCTCGATGCTGTGCGTTGTCGCCAAGATCTGCACGTTCGCCTGTTTTGCGGCGGCAAAGAGCTGCGTAAACACCGGAACAAGCGCCGTCGGGTGGATGCCCGTCTCGATCTCGTCAATCAGCAACAGGCCATCGCTCGCCCGCGCAAGCATCAGCGCCATCGCGACCGACCGGCGCATCCCGTCGCCGAAGGTGGAAAGGTCGACGACGCCGCGATCTTTGTGGGTGACCCGAAGCGCGAAAGACGAGTCGCTCGCGACGATATCGAGGTCGGTGACGGCCGGATCAAAGAAGCGCAGCATTTCGAGCGCGGTCTGCTTTTGGTTGCGATCGATCGCGTAGGAGAGCGCCGTAACGAGCGTCTGTGTGGAACGATGCGTGGTCGTGTCAACGCTGCAAACCTGGAACATTTTCTTCGGAATTCGTGTTCCGGCGACGAACGGAATCACGAATGCCAACGAGTTGTCGTTGGTGACCACGGATACGTCGATTCCGACGGTCGTCTTCTCGCCATCTTCGAGCGCAAAGGGGGTCGCGGCCGCCTCAACGTTTCGTGGCTTGCCTTCCACGAAAGCGCGCAACACTACGTCGTGAGTTGCAGCCGTCATCGCGAGGTCAGCGGTGAGGATCGAGGTTCCAGGAAATAGCGACCACGCTGCGGCCGAACTCGACAGACCTTCGTCGCGCCCCCGTCCGATGGCGACCCACTCCCGGGGGCTCTCGGCATGGAGCGCGAGGGCGGCCGCTTCGAGAACCGACGTCTTCCCGGTGTTGTTCGCGCCGACGACAATATTTACGGCCGCCAAGTCATCGAGGACGAGCCCGGAAATGCCGCGGAACGCCTCGATTTCAAGCCGTTCGAGGTAGCGAAGTGCCATGCGCCGGTTGGGTACCGCGTCGGGTCGGCGCCGGCAACCACGTTGCTCCGCGAGCCTAGCCGCGTGCCGCTCATCCCTTCGGGCGCGTCAGCAAGAGCGCCAAACCGCCAAACGCGGCACATGCTGCGCCGACTACGGCCCCAACGATCGCGAAGAACGCGGGGACGACGCCGCGACCGATGTAGTCGTGGTTCCCGGGCTCGTTGACCATCCCGACGATCAGCCCGCCGATCGCCCCGACGGGGATGCACGCGGCGACCGCGACCCAGAGCGTCGGTCGCAGGAGGCGCCGGTAGTTCGTCGGCGCGCGGTCGCCGGGCATGCGCGCCCCGCTGCGTACGAGGCGCGCGAAATCGGCCTCTTCCTGCGGGACGCGCGTTTCGCGGGCTTCGACGGTCGGTTCGGCCATCCCCGCATCTTTGCAGAGAAACCCCCGGTCCGTCCCAGTTTTGCGGCGCGCCGTCGCGCCACGAAACCGACCCTCGGGGCGGCACGTAACCGAGAGCATGCGAATTGCCCTCGTCGCCGCGCTCGGACTCCTCGCTGCCTGCTCCCACGATCCGCCCCGCGCCACCGCAAACGCGCCGCGCGACGCAAACGCCTCGGCCACCTCGGTCGGTTCTCGCGCGATTCCGACCGGTTCCGACTCCGCTGCCGTTTCTTCGCTACAAGGTGCGCCGATGAAGACCTACACGAAGCCCTCCGTGGAAACGCTCAAGTCCCAGCTCACGCCCGAGCAGTTCCAGGTGACCTGCGAAGCGGCGACGGAACCGCCCTTCCGCAACGCCTATTGGGACAACCACGAAGCCGGCCTCTACGTCGACGTGACGACCGGCGAGCCGCTCTTCAGCTCGACCGACAAGTTCGACTCCGGCTCCGGCTGGCCGAGCTTCACGAAGCCGGTGGAGAAAGCGGCGGTCGTCGAGCACAGCGACCGCGCCCACGGCATGGTCCGGACCGAGGTCCGCTCCCACAGCGGCGACGCCCACCTCGGCCACGTCTTCGACGACGGCCCCGCCGACAAAGGGGGCCTCCGCTACTGCATCAACTCGGCGTCGCTCCGGTTCATCCCGGTCGCGAAGCTCGAAGCAGAAGGCTACGGCGCCTACCGGAAGCTGTTTTAGGGCCCGTCCAGACGAGCAGCCGCTTCCCCGCGAGTTGCCAGCGACGATCTGCTACAGGGGCGGCGCCCCGGCGGTCGCTGGGGCCTTTACGCCCCTCCGGTCACGCCCTGCGTTCGACCGCAACCTTCAGGCAGACCGATGAACGACGCCGCGCGCCCCTCGCCCCATTTCCGCTTTGAGGTCCTCGCCCAGGACGGCCACGCGCGACGCTCCCGCTTCACCACGCCGAGCGCCGTCGTCGAGCTGCCGACGTTCATGCCGGTCGGCACCGCCGGCACCGTGAAGACGCTCACGATGGACGAAGTCGCCACGACCGGCGCCCAGATCGTCCTCGGCAACACCTACCATCTAATGCTCCGGCCCGGCGCCGAGGCGGTCGACGCCCACGGCGGCCTCCACCAGTTCACGAAGTGGAAAAAGGCGATGCTGACCGACTCCGGCGGCTTCCAGGCCTTCTCCCTCGGCAGCGCAAAGGGCGGAAAAGACAGCCTCGTCAAGCTCACCGAGGAGGGGTACGCCTTCCGCAGCCACCTCGACGGCTCCAAGCACAACCTCACCCCGGAAGAGGCGGTCCGCATCCAGGGGCTCATCGGCGCCGACATCCAAATGCAGCTCGACGTCTGCCCGCCCGGCGAATCGGAGAAGCGCGTCGTCGAAGAGGCGCTCGCCCGCACGACCCGCTGGGCGAAGCGGGCCCTCGCCGCCCCCCGGAAGCCGACACAGGCACTTTTTGGAATTATTCAGGGGGCTTGCTTTACCGATCTCCGCGAGCGCCACGCGGAAGAACTTGCCGAGCTCCCCTTCGAAGGGCTCGCCCTCGGCGGCTTCTCCGTCGGCGAGCCGATCCCGCGCATGTACGAGACGCTCCACGCGATGGCCCACAAGGTCGATCCGGCCCGCCCCCGCTACCTGATGGGCGTCGGGACCCCGCGGGATTTGCTCGAAGGGGTCGCCGCCGGCATCGACATGTTCGATTGCGTGCTCCCGACGCGAAACGCCCGCAACGGCCAGGCGCTCACCCGCTTTGGGCGCGTGGTCATCAAGCAGGCGAAGCACAAAGACGACCTCCGCGTCCTCGACCCGGAATGCAGCTGCCACTGCTGCGCCAGCGGCTACTCGCGCGCCTACCTGCGGCACCTGTTTTTGGCGAAGGAAATCTTGGCGTTGCGGCTCTTCTCGATCCACAATCTTCATTTCTTCGGCGAACTCATGGCCGGCGCCCGTGCCGCCATCGCCGAAGGGCGCTTCGACGCCTTCAAGGCGGCCGCCATCGACCGTATGGACCGCGGCGAGTGACCCCATTTGTTCCTCGACCCGCGCTAGCGGGCGAGGACCCATTTGTTCCTCGATCCGCGCTAGCGGGCGAGGACCCATTTGTTAAGTTCGGTAAACGGCCCCGGGGGCAACGGACGGTTTTCTTGGGTTCCCGCCGCCCAATCCCCCTCGGCGCGAACAGCGCTACGAAAGAATGTGCGATTTTGTCCGCGGGTTGAGAGCCAATTCGCGGTAACCTAACGGAGTTCGTCGCCTGTTGCCTGTCGGTGCGTACCCCGCATCGCATTGTGAACGGTCTGCTCCGTATTGGAGTCGTGCCGTATCTCCTCAAAGGGGCGCGAGGGAGAAGCGCGTGAAGTTCTTCTGCGAGCAGTGCAAGGCGAAATACCAGATCCCCGACGAGAAAGTCGCCGGCAAGACCGTGCGGATGAAGTGCCGCAAGTGCTCGTTTCTCATTGAGGTTCGTCCCCATCACGTTTCCGCTTCGGCGCCCCCTCCGGCGCCGGCACCGGCCCCGCATGACGGAGGCTTCGGCCAGGACGAGGACGACGACATCGACGAAAAGACGTCGATCGCCGCCCCCCACGAGAACCCGCTCGCCCAAGCCTTCCGCCGAGCGAACACCGCCCCGTCGCCCGTCGCCGCGCCGGCGCCGGTGGTTGGCACCTGGTACGTCGCCATCGACGGCACGCCGGTCGGTCCGATCACCGAGGCCGAGTTCAAAGAGCGGGTCGACGCCGGTCAGGTCGATCCGGAGAGCCTCGCCTGGCGCGAAGGCCTCGAAGAATGGCAGCCGGCACGGAACTTCGCCGAACTCGCTGGCTTCTTCGCGAAGCCGAAGCCGGCACCGGCACCCGCCCCTGCAGCGACGCCCCGAGCCCCCACGCGCTCGGCGGCGGCCCGCACCGCCAGCACGCCTGCGCCGACGCGCAACGTCGTGCCGACGGGGCCGACCAAATCGAACGTAATCCCGATGAAACGGGACCCCTTCGCGCCGGCCGCCTCCCTCGGCGGCATCGACGCGTCGGCGGCTGGGGCGCGAGGTGGTGCCGCCGCGGCGTTTGCCGAGCCGGTCCCCGCCGCCGCCGAGCCGGTCCCCGCCGCCGCCGAGCCGGATTTGGCCTCCGATCCGTTCGCCGTCCTCGGGCGGCAAGACCGCCACGACTCTCCGCCGCCGGCATCCGGCGACCGCGGTGCCGATCCCTTCGGTGCCGGCTTTGGCAAGTCGGCCGGTCCCTTCGGCTTCGGCAAGCCGTCCGATCCCTTCGCCGCGCCGGCCGCGGTCGCGCAGGCGCCAGCAGCAGCACCGCCCGCAGACCCGTTCGCCGCCGTGCCGGCCCCCGCCGCCGCCCCGGCAGACTCCTTCGCCGCGACGCCGTCGGTCCTCCCGCCGGCCCCCGCAAAGAAGTCGCCGCTCCTCGGGCTTGTGATCGGCCTCCTCGCGCTCGCCTTCGCGGGCGCCGCCGGGACGGTCGTCTACCTGCTCCGGAAAGCGCCGACGATCGTCGAGAAGGTCGTCGAAAAGGAAGTCATCAAAGAAGTTCGCGTGCCTGGCGAAACGCCCCCGGCAGCGGCGGCGGGTCACGCAGCGACCCCCGAGACCGACCCAGCCGGCACCAAGGTGGCGAGCAACGCGGGCGGCGGATCCCACCCGTCGACGGCCGGCGCCACCACCGCGACGGCCGCCCCGGCGGTCAACAACGACCTCAAATCGCTCCTCGGCAGCGGAAGTGGCCCCTCGGGCCCCAGCTCGGGCGGGAGCTCTTCCGGCGGCAGCGGCGGCGGCGGCGGCTTGACCCAGTCGGACATTTCCAGCGTCGTCTCGTCACGCTCGGTCGCCATCAAGCGCACCTGCTACGAGCGGGGCAACAGCTCGGCAAACTCGGTCAACGTCACCGCGAAGATCACGGTCGCCCCGTCGGGGGCGGTGCAAAATGTCTCCGCGAGCGGCAACGACGGCGCCATCGCCAAGTGCATCGAGGGGCAGATCCGCACGTGGAAATTCCCAGCGCCCGGCTCCACGACGGAAGTCACCGTTCCGTTCAAGTTCGTTCGCCAGTGACCGGAGCGTTCCCCTTCGGGGCATTTCGTTCTAAGCACGTGCGCTCATGAACACGAACGTTTCCAAGCCCCTCCTGGCGGTCCGCCTCGCCCCCCTCGCCCTTTTGGCCGCAGTGCCGGTGGTGGGCGCCCTCCTGACGACCGGCTGCGGCTCGAAGACCCAGCAGCCGCCCCAGTACGTCAACGCGGGCGGACCGAGCGCCTCGGCGACGGGACCGACGGCCTTCTGCCCGCCGGGCGCGACCTGTGAAGCGGCCGCCCCGACTGCGACGGCGACCGCCTCCGCGACGGCAATGGGAAGCGCTGCCCCGGCCGCAGCCGCCTACCCGACCGCCGCCGCCGACCTCGCCGCCGCCAAGAAGAACGTCGGCGCCGGGATGACGGAAGCGGGCGGCCCCTACACCTACTCCCTCGTCGCCGGCGGCAAGAACGAGTTCGCGCTGACCCTCAACGGCACGAAATGCTACTCGATTGTCGGCGTTTCGGCGGCCGGCGGCGTGACCGACCTCGACCTCGTCCTCAGCACCACCTTCCCGGTGATCCTTGAGGCGGGGCGCGACGGGATGACCGGCGGCACCGCAGTCATCGGCAAGACGACGACCCCGATCTGCCCGATCGTGGCGGCCGACGTCCCCTACAAGGTCGAAGTGATTGCGAAAAAAGGGGCCGGCGCCGTCGCCGTTCAGGTTTTCGCCAAGAATCGCTGATCGACGGTCGATCTCACGCAACATCGCCCTCGCTCTGGCCGACCGGGGGCGATGTCCATTTCATCGCCGTCGCTGTTTCCGGCCGCCCCCGAGGGCTCGCTCCCCTTCCGCGAGCGGCTTCGCCTCTGCAAGCTCCCGCTAGTGCTCGATCCGGCGGCTGAGGCGGCCCTCCTCCCGGCCGATGCGCCGCCGCGAATCGCCCTCGTCGGGTCGCGCGCGTCGACGCCGGAGGCCCACCGGTTCACCGTCACCCTCGCCCGCGCAATCGCTGCGGCGGGCGGTGTGGTCGTGAGCGGCGGCGCCCTCGGCATCGACGCTGCCGCCCACGAGGGGGCGCTAGGCGCCGGGGGGGCCACTTGGGCGGTCGTCCCGTGCGGCCCGGCCGACACCCCCTACCCGGCCGAGCACGCGTCGCTCTTCGCCCGCGTGGCTGCCTCCCCGCGGGGGCGCATGATTTTCGCCGCCCCAAACGGCACCGCCCCCCGATCGCCGCATTTCTTCCAACGGAACGGCCTCCTCGTCGCGCTTTCCGATGCCGTTGTGGTCGTGCAGGCGGGGATGCCCTCGGGCGCCCTCAACGCGGCCAAGTGGGCGACGCAGTTCAAGGTCCCGCTCTGGACGATCGCCGCGCCCCCGTGGGACGGCGCTTTCGCCGGCAACAACGCCCTCTTGCGTACGCTGGCGGCGCGACCGCTCTGGGCGATCGGATCTCTCCTGGCGAGCGTCGGTCTCGCGCCCCCGCAAGCGGTCGGCGCTTCCACGACGGAAGACGACAAAGTGGCCCATCGTCCCGGTCGCGGCGCCTCCCACCGCCCGGAAAACCGACCGCCGGCACAAAAAACGACGCCCCTCGGAAAGGCCCCCGCCGAGGCGCTGCGACACGCCGTGTCAGAATCGCTCGCGCTGCTTCCAGAAAGCGCGCGGCGTGCTCTTGAGGCGGTCGGTCCCGAGCCTCGTCACGTCGACGAAATCGCGCTCCGGAGCGGCCTCGCCAAGGGGGCCCTCGCCGAGGCACTCTTGACGCTCACCTTGGAGACCGTAGTAGAGGAGGGCCCAACGGGATTTTATCGCACACCGTAGTAGCGATACCCCGACGCCGCTTGTCCGAGCGGCTCACCGGCACCCCGAACTCGGGGTTCCAGTGCCCGCCCGAAAACCGTATTTGTTGCGTCCCCTCGAGGCTCCATGGCTAAGACACTGGTCGTCGTAGAGTCGCCCGCCAAGGCGAAGACCATTAAGAAATACCTGGGGTCCGACTACGAAGTCCTCGCCTCGAAGGGGCACGTCAAGGACCTGCCCAAGAGCGGGAAGGCGATCGACATCGAGAACGGCTTCACGGAGAAGTTCGAAGTCATCGAAGGCAAGGAGAAGGTCCTTGCCGAGCTCAAGGCCGCTGCGAAAAACGCAGACGCCATCCTCCTCGCAACCGACCCCGATCGTGAGGGGGAAGCGATCGCCTTCCACCTCGCCGAAGAGCTGAAGATCAAAGGGATTACTCGCCGCGTCGAGTTCCACGAGATCACGAAGGCCGGCGTGAAGCGCGGCGTCGACAACCCGCGAGACCTCGACAAAGACCTCTACGACGCCCAGCGCTGCCGGCGCGTCCTCGACCGCATCGTCGGCTACGACGTGTCGAGCCTCGTCTGGAAGAAGCTCGCGTTTGGCCTCTCCGCGGGGCGCGTCCAGAGCGTCGCGCTCCGGCTCATCGTCGACCGCGAGCGGGAAATTGAAGCGTTCGTCCCCGAAGAATACTGGAACATCGGCGCCCCCCTCGCCTCCAAGCGGGACCCGCGCGCCGTCTTCCAGGCCCGCCTCTCTTCGAAGAACGACAAGAAATTCGAAGTCGTCGACGGCGTGACCGCGGCGAGCGTCAAGGCCGACCTGACCGGCGCCACCTACACGGTCGCGAAGATCACCAAGCGGGAAACGAAGCGCCACCCGGCGCCGCCCTACACGACCTCCAAGCTCCAGCAGGACGCCGTCAACCGGCTCAGCTTCGGCGCCAAGCGGACGATGCAGATCGCCCAGGGGCTCTACGAAGGGGTCGAGCTCGGGAAAGACCTCGGCGGCACCGTCGGTCTCATCACCTACATGCGTACCGACTCGACGCGCGTCGCGCCGGAGATGGTCACCGGCGTCCGCACGTACATCCACGACACGTTCGGCAAGGCCTACGTCCCCGCCAAGGCGAACGAATACAAGTCGAAGAAGAACGCCCAGGAAGCCCACGAAGCGATCCGCCCGGCGTCCCTCGATTTGTCGCCGGAGACGGTCCGCAAGTACCTGAAAGAAGAGCAATACAAGCTCTACAAGCTCATCTGGGACCGTTTCGTTGCGAGCCAAATGGCCGACGCGACCTACGACCAGACCTCCGTCGACATCGAAGCGAAAACGAAGACCGACAGCTACGGCCTGAAGGCGGGCGGTCGCGTCCTGAAGTTCGCCGGCTGGCTCGAAGCGCTCGGCACCCCGAAGGGGCAGAAGGAAGAGAAGCTCGCCGGCGAGGAAGAAGAGGCCCCCGCCTCGGGAGCCCGCCTCATGACGACCGAGGAAGACGGCGAAATGCCGCCCCTCGAGCAGAACGAAGCGCTCCTCCTCAAGAACCCGCCCGGCGTCGCCGCCGACCAGAAGTTCACCCAGCCGCCGGCCCGCTACAACGAAGGCTCGCTCGTCCGTGAGCTCGAAGAGCGCGGCATCGGTCGTCCGTCGACCTACGCGGAAATCATCAATAAAGTTCAGGCTCGCGACTACGTCGAGAAGGTCGACGGCGGGAAGGCCTTCCGTCCGACCGACCTCGGCAAGCGCGTCGTCGACGGCCTTGTTGGCGCCAAGCTCGACTTCATCGAACCGGCCTTCACGTCGGCGATGGAAGAGGAACTCGACCAGGTGGAAGCCGGCAAAGAGGACCGCGTCGTCCTCCTGAAGCGCTTCTATAAGAAGTTCCGTGAGCAGCTCGACGCCGGCTCCAAGGGGGACCGCTGGGTCCCCGATCCGGAGGCGACCGGCGAAACCTGCGACAAGTGCGGCACCGGCCAGATGATGAAGCGCTGGAGCAAGAACGGCTACTTCATCGGCTGTTCGAACTACGGCCGCAAGAAGGACCCGTGCAAGAACACGCGGAACCTCGACAAGGACGGGAACGTCCAGGTCGCCGAGCTCACCGAGTACAAGTGCCACAAGTGCTCGAAACCGATGGTGAAGAAGAGCGGTCGCTACGGCGAGTTCCTCTCCTGCACCGGCTACCCGGAGTGCGACGGCACCCGCCCGGTCCCGCTCGGCGTCCCCTGCCCGAAGTGCGGCGGCGACATCATCGAAATCCGCTCGGCCAAGCGCGGCGGCCGCACCTTCTACGGGTGCAGCAACTACGCCGTCGAGACGATCAAGTGTGATTTCAAGCTCTGGGCGAAGCCGATCCCGACGCCGTGCCCCGCCTGCAACCTCCCCTTCCTCGTGATGGGCGGCACGAAGGCGAAGCCCCAGATCCAGTGCTCGGACACGAAGGGCTGCGGCTACAAGGCGCCGGCCAGCGATGGCGACGGCGACCTCGCGGCAAGCGCCGAGTAATCGCGACCGGCACCGACGAAAAAGGTCCCCAGGGAGAAATCTCCGGGGACCTTTTCTTTCTTCGCCGCTTCCACCTGGAAAGAATCGGTGGTGACCGTTGCACCGAGTGACGCACTAACGGTCTCGCCGAGTCTCCGCTCGGCGCGCGCGAAACGCTATTTCTTGATCGGGGGCGCTTCGGTCATTTCTTCTTTGAGCGGGCCGAGGAGACCGGCGAGTTCCGCGCGGTCGGCGTCGGCGATCTTGTTCTCTTGGAGGGCGTAGTCGAGGTCAACCAAGAAGGCTTTCCACTGGGAATCGGTGATCTTCATCCCCTTGTGGGCCTCGCGCATCGGCTTCCCCGCGTACTTGCAGGGGCCGCCGGCCAGTTCACAGAGTTGATCAACCAGCATCGTCTTCAAATGATCGGCTTTTGCGCCGGTCGTCTTCGCGAAGGCTTTCTTCAATTCCGCATCTGCGGAAACGTTGGCCAAGAGCGAATCGACGATCTTGACGAGATTCTCCTTGCCGCCAAGGCGGATGAAGAGCGCCGGAAGCGGCGGCGGGGCGACGTCAGGTGCGCCAGCGTCGACGACGGTTTCGGTGACCTGCGGCGTCGAACTCCCTGACTGGGGACCGCCGCATGCCACGAGGAGAAACGCGAGGAAGGGACCGGTAGCGAAAGCTTTCGATGTCATCATTTCAGGCCGCGCGCACTCTACACTGAGGGGGGCATCGAGGCGGAGAAAATCGCCGCCGATCGCGGTGGACCGCCCCTCCGACTGCCGACAAATCGGCCGCGCCGTCGAGAAGAAGGGCCAAAACTTTTCCCGCTGCCGCGATTTCGACGATAGGGAACTGCCATGGGCAAGAGTGCGCTGACCATCGATGGGCGCATCGTGAGCCGGGCGGTCTCCGGTCTTCTCGATACCGAATATGCGCTGTTTTCTCACGGCGACATCGAACTCGGCTCTCATTTTGTGGGGGAAGTTCGGGAGTTCGGCTACTGCACGAGCGTCGGCGAAGCGCGCCTTCGGCTGGCGCGTGCCGGGTACGACGTCGGTCTCGCGCGCCGTGCCGCCGAGATTTGCCGCGCCGAGCAGGCGGGTGGCGGTTCGGTCGCCGACGCATTCGCGCGGGGACCGGTGGTTCGCCGCCTCGCCCGCGAGCTGCTGGCGTCCCAACTCTTCGATGGCGATCAGCTGAACGACGCGCCCCGCGACGGCACACGGACCGGCGACGAGCGCCTGTACCACGGGTTTTACCTGGACCTTCCCGCGCTCGGTCGCGCGATGGATCTGCCCGGAACGGCTACCTTTTTCCAAGGACTCTACCTCGCCGCGTTGCTTGCGGAGAGCGACGAGGACGGCACGCTCCAACTTGGGACGGAGGCGTTCATGCGCGAGCGCCCGCCCGCCGAGCGCTCGCTGCGGAAGATTCGTTTTCCGGCCCCCGACGCGATGCTGACGGCGCTGAGCGATGTGGCCCGTCAGGCGCGTCGACAGAGCGACCGGGTGCGCGATCGGAGCCCGTCGCGGGCGAAGGTCGTCGCCCGGATCGCCGAGCATGCCGGTCACCTGACCGACGCCCTCGCCCGCGAGTCGCTGCGCCGCCAGGAAGAATCGCTGCTTGTGGAGCGCGCCCCCGATCGTGGGCCGCTTGCGCCGCTTGAGCTCTTCCGCATCGATCGCGTCCTCAGCGGCGCCGCCGACGGGGCGGTCGCGATGCGCTTGGAGGAGGCGACTTCGCTGCTCAATTCCTACGAAGCGGCCCACGGGCGCTCGCCGGCCGGCCAATACTTGCGGGACCGCATCGCACTGATCGGCAAGCGGGAACCGGCCAAGGTGATCGCCGAGCGGGCGTCAAACGCTGCGCTCGCCGCGGACGGCCAAGGGACGGAATTTACGCTGCTCGCCGCCGAAGCCTGGGAAGCTGCCGGGCAGCCGGCGCGGGCGCTGGTGTTCGCGCGCGAGGTCATCGCCGATCCCCTCGTCTCTGAGATCGCCCACGAACGCGCCTGCAAAATCCTGGATCTGTTCGAATTCGCGACGGCGAGCGGGCTCCACCGGTTTACGAATTCGGAGGCGACCGCGCCCCCGCCCCCCCTCGGGAGTTCGGGTCCTCCGGCCCCTTCGGAGCGCCCGAGCACACTTCCGCCGTTCGCCGCTTTCGACTCCGGGAGCCACACGGCAACGCCGGCGTCGCCAGACATGCCGCCGAGCCTTCGCTCAGCCCCGACGGAAGACGGGCGACGCCCCTCGCAGGACCGGGGACCGGCCGTTGGTGCTCCGACGACGATTCCACCGGAGGAAACGGAAGAAATCGAAGTCGAAGAGGCGCCGCCGTCGCTGGCGCCCCAACGGCGTGCCGCACCGCCGCTCCCGGCGCGAGGCCTGGCCCCCGCGGCTGGTTCCCCTTCTGGCGCCCCGGTGGAAGCGGGCCCGCCGTCCCTCGCGACGCCTCCGCCAGGGAATTTGCTGGCGGTCGCGAACGGACGGGCCCCCGCGGCTTCGTCCATCCGAACCGCGCCGACGCCGCCCGCCCGCCCCTCGGCGCCGCCGTCGCCCAAGAAAACCCCCGTTGGCGGGATTGAAGCGCCGCGTCCGCCTACCGCCTTGCCCGCGGGGGCCGACGCGTCCGTCGGCAAAGCCGGAAACGGCGCGGAGTTCTCGGCCGACGCGTCCGTCGGCAAAGCCGGAAACGGCGCGGAGTTCTCGGCCGACGCG
>DYPH01000097.1:13372-25880 GCA_020720045.1 Sorangium cellulosum
TCCGTCGGCAAAGCCGGAAACGGCGCGGAGTTCTCTGTCTCCGCCCGGGAGAACGCCCTTCCGCCGATGCGCGAGCTCGCCCCGACGCCCCACGGCGATGCCTTCTTGGGGTTCGACCAGGGGCCGCCCTCCGATCGCACGTCGAAAGTGCCAACCGCGCCGCCGCAAGATGCTCCGAGCGAAGCCCCCTACCTCCCGGTCGGTGCGCTCGCCCCCCAGGCGCTGCCTAGCAACGTCGGGATCTCGGCGGCGCGACCGGCGTCGATGCCGCCGCTCGGCGCTACGCCACCGAACCGGCCAGCGTCGATGCCGCCGCCTGCGGCACCCCGGAAGAGTACGGTCCCCCCCGCCTCGACCTACACGCGACCGACGCCACCGAGCGGAATGACCGCGGCGATGAGCCAGCAGGCGTCGGCGGTCCCGAGCGACTCGCCGAAGCCGACGCTCTCATCGGCCGATCTCATGGACGCCGCGGCGGAGGCGATTCGCCGTGCCGAGATCGCGCGCCACCAACGAACGGAAGTCGCCGACTTTTTGAACAATCCGACCGACGATGGCTGGTCGGACGACATCGGCGTGCCGGTGCAAAGCGCCGTCGCTCCGGAGGTGCTGGCCCCACAAGAAGACCCCCTCCATGCACCGACGCGGGTACCGACGCTCACACCGCCGTCCTATGCGACGGGCATGGAGCCGGTCCCGGCCGAGGCCGCCGAACCGCTAGGCGATTTCCGTGCGTCCCTCGCGCCGCCGCGTGTTCCCTCGTTCGCGCCGCCTGCGGTCCCCTCCGTCGGCCCGCCGGCGATTGCGACCCCTGCTGCTCGTATTTCGGTCGCCCCCCGCCGTGTGACGCCACAGTCGTTTCCGCCGCCAGTCGGCGACGAAACCCGCTTTATGCGCGGCGCGTCCCTCCCGCCGATGGCGGTGGTCAGCGAACAAGACGTTCCGTTCGCACCGACGACGACCCGCGGCGAGCCAGAAGACGCGATCGCCCTCAAACCGCCATTTCCTGGCGCCCTCCCCTACACCGCGTCGGAAGGACCGCCCCGCAACGGCAACGACGCGCGCCGCTATTTTACAGCGCTCACCGTCGAACTCGCCCGCGATTATCAAACCCACCACGGGCTCTTTTTGCGAACGAACGTCGACGGCCTTGAGAGCGTTCAGCGCCGTATTTCCGAGATCTTGGCCGCTGGCGAGGTGAAGACGGTCGGCGAGGCGCGTGAAGTCCGCCGTCACGGGGCGTTTTTGAGCGAGCTCCTCGCGCGTAACCTCGGCGCCTACTGGGAGAACATTGATCATCCCGATCTGGGCCATTGGTCGATGATTGTTCCGGCGCGGATCCGCGTCTGGCCGTTTGGTCGAATCGTCCGCTTCGTGAAGCTAGGCACCCGGGAGCGGGATCTTGTGAGCTTCTACCTCGAACTCATGGCACGCTCGCGATGAGCATGGAGTGGATCGCGCGCGAACGGCAGGTGGACGACGGAGATCGCTCCGACGAGGACTTTGACCGACTCGCCTTCGCGGTCCACGCCCTGGAACGGCTGCAAATTCGAAATCTTCGCATCGCCCTGTGCCCGCTGCGCGCGAGCCGCTCGCCGGCGGCGGTCACCCTAAAGACCGGGCGCGATTGGCGGACCCCGGAAGGGCACTGGGCGACGTTGTTCATTCCAACCGATGCGTCACGGCGCGCGATCGTTGCTGCGCTCGCGGCGTTGACGGTCGACCCGATTTCCCCCTACCTGCTCAATGCGCTTATCTCGGCGCCCGATCGTGCCGCCCCCGTGACGAAAGTCGCCTCCTGATGCGTGTCTATCTCACGAAGGAAGGGGCCGATACCCTCCAAGCGGAGATCGACGCGCTCCGGAAGCAACGCCCGAAGATCGTTCAGGAAGTCTCGGACGCGGCCGCCCAAGGAGACCGGAGCGAAAACGCCGAGTACATCTACGGGAAAAAGAAACTCCGCGAGATTGACCGGCGCATGCGCTTCCTTTTGAAGCGCTTTGACGACGTCGTGATCATCGATACGAAAACGCGCGCCGGGGAGACCAAGATCTTCTTTGGAGCCACCGTAGAAATCGAAGACGAAGACGGCGCGCAGAAGCTCTTCCAGCTCGTCGGCCGCGATGAGATCGACGCAAAGCTTGGAAAGATCTCCTTTGAGTCGCCGATGGGGAAAGCGATGCTCGGAAAGGCGGTTGGCGACAGCTTCGTCGTCCGGCGCCCGGTCCTCGACGCCGCCAACCGCCCGAAACCAGGCGTCTTTGACGACATCGACTACACGGTGCTTTCCGTCCGTTATTCCTAGCTTCCGAAGCGCGTCACGAGGGCGGTCACCCGCTTCACAAACGCCTCTTTGTGGAAGCGCTCGAAGTCGTTCCACGTCGCAAGCGTCTTCGTATCGACGACGCGATCGAGGAACACCTTCCCGAAAAGGTGATCGATCTCGTGTTGGTAGGTCCCCGCGCTCAGTCCGCGGACGTGGAGATCGAGGTCGTTCCCGGCGCGATCCCACGCGCGCACACGTGCCTCGACGTGGCGCGGGACTTCGCCGCGTAGATTCGGCACCGAGAGGCACCCTTCGTAATTGAGGAAGGTCTCCGTACCGAGCAGCTCGATCTCCGGATTGATGAGGATCGTGAGCGGAATGTTCGGTTTGTAGGGGTAGCGCGGATTGTTCTGCACGTGAATCGCACACGCGGCGACCGGCGCATAGACCTGGTTCGCCGCGAGACCGGCCCCAGCGGCGTCGTGCATCGTCTCTACAAGGTCGTCGAGGAAGGTCTGAAATTCGGCGGTCGCCAGCTCCTCGCGTGTCACTTTTCGAGCAACTTCACGCAGAACCGGGTGACCAATCGTCGCAATCTTACGAATCGTCATGGATTTTCAGACCCATTTCTTATGGCGGAACCAGCCAAAAATGACGACGGCCGTTCCGAGCATCAATGAAAGCGCGAACGGGTAGCCAAACGCCCAATGGAGCTCGGGCATCTGCTCGAAGTTCATGCCATAGACGCCGGCGATAAACGTCAAAGGCAGCATAATCGTGGAGATCAAGGTGAGGGTCTTCATCACCTCGTTCATCCGATTGGATTGCACCGAGAGGAAGACGTCGAGGAGGCTCGTCAAGAGCTCCCGGTAGCCGTCGGCGAGGTCGGTGACCCGGGAGAAATGATCGAACACATCGCGAAAGAACGGCTTGAGATCGTTGGGAATCTCGTCGAATTCCCCGCGACTCAGTCGCAAGAGAACCTCGCGCTGGTGGACGGCGGTCCGCCGGAGCGTCTGCAAGCCCCGTTTTAGCGAGAGGATCTCCGACATCAGTGCCTGCCCGCCGCGGGTGCCGGCGCGCGCCACGATCATCGCTTCAAGGCGATGAATTTCTTCATCATAACGGTCGACGAAGGGGAGGTAGTCGTCGACGAGGCGGTCGAGGACCGCGTGCGCGACCCAGGCGATGCCGTTGGGCCCCGGCTCGGCGACCACCTTCGCAAAGACCTTCGGATTTCGGCGCAGCTCCTCCGCGACGACATGCACCGACGAGGTAGGGTCGGTCGTACGCGTCACCAACAGGCGTTCGCCGAGGACGACGTCGACCTCTTGAAGTTCGGTCTCTCCGCAACGGTCCCCCGGCTTCACCGCGTGGGCGATGATGTGGAGGTAATGCTCGAAGTCCTCGATTTTTGGGAGGTGACAATCCTTCCAAATATCTTCCACGGTGAGCGGATGAATTTTGAAGACGCGGAGCATCAGGTCGGTCGCTTCCGGCGACGATTCGGCAAGCTGGAGCCAGAGGTAGCCCCCATTCTTGTACGCCTCTTCCATCGCCGACGCCGACGTCTCGACGCGAAGGGCGCCCCCCTCGTAGACGAAGGCGCGCATCAGCGCTTTTCAGCGAGAATCAAGATCCGCGAGGCCTGGCCGCCGAAGAAAACTCCGGGAGTTTCGGTGCGTCCGGACACTTCCGCGACGCGGAACCCGGCATCGTGGAGCATCTTCCCGAGCTCATGGAGCGCATAGACGCGGATCGAATATTCGAGTTCGCGGGAGCGCCCCCCCTCGATCATCATCGTCCGCTTGATCTTCATGCGGCTCGTGATCCAATCGAGGTTCATTTCGTCCATGCAGATGCAGCCGTCCCCCTGAAACCAGACGGACGACGGGCTGTCTTGGGAGACGAAATCGCGATTGATCACATCGAGCAAGAACTGCCCACCGCGCTTGAGAGCCTTGTGGACGCGGGCGATCACTGCCTGGTTCTGACTCTCGTCGAAGTAGCCGAAGCTCGTGTTCCAGCAGTAGGCGCCGTCAAACACGTCTTCAAAGGGCATTTCCCGCATGTCGCCCTGAAGGAAATTGATCTTCAGGTTGCGCTCTTGCGCGTCGTCGGAGGCACGCGCAAGCATCGAAAGCGAGAGGTCGTAGCCGACCATCTGGTAGCCGCGCCGCGCCATATCAATGGCGTATTCGCCCGTGCCGCACCCCAAGTCGAGGATCGCAGCCCCTGTTTCAAGCGCGAGACTTTCATCGATAAAGTCGCACTCGCGCGTGAGGTGCCCCCCTTCAACCGCCGGTGAAGCGCGAAGGAAATCATCATTGAAAAGTTCTTCCCACCAGGGGCGCGCCTTCCGCTTGCTCTCGGCGGCGGGCGTTTGAAAGCCCCCCGGCTCCGCGGCGGTAAGCACCAACGGGACCGCTGCCGGCGCCGCAATGCGAACTTTGGAGGGGACCGCTTGGCTTTCCGGAGAGACGCTCGCCCCCGTCGAGTCGACGCGGGATGCTGGCGGCTCCGACCGGGGACGCGACGGCGCGAGCGAACTCGGCGCGGGCGCCGCTGCCGCCACCGGCTCCGGGGAGCTCGGGAGGACGATCTCCCCGTAATCGGTGGGAAAATCAGTTGCTTCCGCAGAATCGACCACCGATCGAGCGCGCGCGGGGAGCGGGGGCGCCGCGGAGACCGGCGGCGGCGGGGCCGACGGCTTTCGCACCGGCGGCGGAGGCGCGCTCTCCAGCTCCGAGCTGTCGAGCATCGAGCCGGCCTTCGGACGCGGAATCGTCGGCATCGCCGCGGCACTGGCAGCGCCGAGCTCGCTCGCGTCGACGAACGAACGCGGCCGGGGCGGCATCGGCGGCACCGAGGCGGCGCGTGGGCGCATTTTCCGATCCGGCGTTTCGCCGGGCGGAGAGAGCTGCATCGGCGGGGCCGCGGGGATCGGCGGCACATCGGGAACGACCAGGTCGCCATTGGGCCCGATGCCTGGGCTGGTAAGCGGTCGCGAACGGACCGGTCCCGGGGCAACCGCCGGCGGGTTCGGCGTGACCGAAGCGCGCACCGCCGGCGGCGGCGGCGGATGCGGCGGGAGGGAGCCGCGCTGCGCCGCTGGCGCCTGCGTGGAGTTCACCGATTCTTCGAGCAAATCCGAGGCGAGTTCGACGACCGGCGCTTCGCTGCTCGCCGCGGCCGCCTCAACCACTTCAAGGTCATCGAGGTCGAGCGCCTGCGTCGTCGCGAGCGGATCGGGAAGAAGTTCGGGCGGCACCGACGCCTTCGCGGGCGGCCGCGAGGAGCTCGTCGAGTCTTCGAGCAAATCGGAAGCAAGTTCTTCCGGTTCGCCCCCCTCGGGGGCCTCCGAAAGTACCGGCGACGACGTCGTGCTGTCGAGGTCGACGACGACGTCGATGGCCAACGACGATTCCTTCGCGGCCGGTAAGGAAACGGTCGGCACCCCGAGAATCGGAGCGCCATCGGCGACCACCGGCGCCGTAGGCGCGACGGGGAGCGGCGAAAAGCGTTGGGACGCGGCGGCCGGGACGTCAATCACGATGCGGTCCGAATCGCCGGCGCCGTCGGTTTCGCTGGGAATCGGTGTATAAACCGTCGTTTCCGAGTTGTACCGCTTCGGCCCCGGCTTCGCCGCGAGGGCGTCGTAGTGGCGATCGATGGCGGTCGGCGCGAAGGGCGTCCAGCTGTCTTCGGGGAGCTGGATCATGTCGGCGTTGAGGGCCGGCATGCGGGTCGTCGCGTCGGCGTCGGAGACCTCTACCGACGGCGCAACGATCGTCACGATCGGTGTGCCAGCAATCGGCGGGTGGGGGGCGACGACAAGCCCGCGTGGTTCGCGACGGGCGGCGCCCCCTTCGGCGGCCGTCGGAATACGATCGGATTCGCGCGACACGCGCGCAGGCTCGCCGGCGGGGTCGGCTTCCCGCGCGGCCAGTTCCTCCGGATCGGGGCGGGAAGTCATCCGGTTTTCACGGCGCTCTTCGCGCGGACGAGCGGCTCACCGAGGCGGATCGGCCCTTCTTGGGCGACGAAGCGGTCGAAACCGCGCGGCTCGAAGAGGCAAACGGCCGTCGATCCGAGGTGGAACTGACCGATCTCGTCGCCCGCTTCCACGGAAAGGTTGGGCGTGTGGACACCCAGCGGAACGTCCCAGGCGGGGATTCCGCTCACCGTGATGCGGCCGACGACAATCGCGACGACCATAATGACGGCGACACGACCGAAGTCGGGGTTTTCAATGATGATCGCGACGCGACGGTTGCGAACGAACAGGTTCGGCACGTGCTTGATGCCGATGGCGTTGACCGGGAAGTAATCGCCAGGAAGTGAGCGGACTTCCACGACGGTACCGGCGACCGGCGAGTGGACACGGTGGTAGTCGCGGGGCGACAGGTAGATCACGCAACCGCCGCCCCCTTCGTAGCGCGCCGCCTCGTGGGCGTCGCCGAGGAGCTCTTCGACGCGGTAGGGGCGCCCCTTGACGAGGAACGTGCGGTTCGCGTCGATGGTGCCGGTCGACTCGAGGCGACCGTCCGACGGGCTCACCATGATGCCGGGGTCGGTCGCGATGGGACGCGCGCCGTCCTCCAAGCTTCGCGTGAAGAAGGCGTCGAAGCTCTGCCAGCCCCCCTTCTGGGCCGCTTCGTCGATGTCGACGTCGTAGAGCTTGCAGTAGGCGTCGACGACGCGCTTGCCGAGCTTCTCGGACCAGCGGATATCGGCCAGCTTGCCCATCGCGCGGCTGATGCGCGCGCGGGGGAGGACTCGGAGGATCTGCGCGGTAGCGAACGTCAACGCGGTCATTGCGGTCTTCGAGTCTCTGCAGGGCCGGAGGTGGGGGCGAACTCGCAGCCAAGGTCCCGATTGGGTCCCTTCGGTCCTGCGAAAACGAAACGGTTTGCCGATGGTACCGAGGACGGCTCGAAAAGGTCAATTCGGTTTCGAAAGTTGTCAGTCGCCGTAGGGCTCGTTGAGCTTTCGCGCGAGCGCTGCCGTACAGAGCGGGCTGGCAACGTACCCTTCCGCGGCGAGCGATCGGCAGGCGGTTTCGACGCCGAGCGGGTCTTCGGCGGTCGCTGCAGCGAAGGAAGGCTCGACGTGTTCGGCGGGGCCGAGGCGCCCGCGCAACGCAAAATAGGGGCCGTGGGCATCGAGGACGGCGGCAGGATCGGCCAAGAGGGCTCGTGCCTCTTCGCTTTTTCCGTTCGCCTCGAGCGCGCGCGCGCGGAGCGTTCGGAGGGCGGGGTCGTCTTCCGCTTTTCCGGCGATCGCGGCGAGCTCCACCTGGGCGGCGGCTGCGTGGCCCCGGGCGAGGAGGAGGGTGGCGAGACGGGACTTTTCGCCAACCGGCTCGAGCGACGGATCTGGCTTCTGCTGGAGGCCGATCGTTGCCGAGAGCGGCGCGTTCTGGGTGGCGAGCCAGGCGTGCCAGCGCTTGTCCCACTCGACGAGGCCGGCGCCGGTCGCCGCCTTCATCGCCGCTTCGACGCGCCCGCTCGCGGCCGTGCTCGCTGCACCGGCTCCCGTGCTCGCCGCACCGGCATCAGCGTTGTGGCCGGCGAGCGGCTCCGGTTCGTTCCGCAGCGCCAGGAGCACCTTCGCGACGGTCCCCTCGGGCTGGGACGCAAAGAGATACTTCACAAAACTCGTCACCTCCGCGAAGACGACCACCGCCTGATCGGCCGACGGGAGCATCGCGATCGACGGTCCGAGCCGGTCGAGGGGGAGCGTCAACCCGAGCGTCTCGCCGCGCTTGGCGACCGCCTCCGGGGAGATGCGGGCGTCGTAGGGCCCCGCCGGACGCCACCGAATTTCTTGGCGCTTGGCGAGCCCTTCCTGGAGCCACAGCGGCGCACGGTCGGCGGTCGCGCGGGTAACGGCGAGGTGGGTCAGCTCGTGGGTGAGCGTGTCGCGAAACGAATAGCCGTGGCGGGGGGCGCGCGGCGAAAGGAGCGTGACGCGGCCCCATTTCGCGACGGCGACGGTACCGGTGGTGCGCGCCGATTCGTAGGGGAGGCCGGTCATCGCCGAGAGCGAGAGATGATCGCGGACGACGGTGATCCGGAGCGTCGACGGCCAGTCGACGCCGAGCTCCTTCGAGAGCATCGCCTTGGCGGCGATCGCCGTTTCCAGAAGCAGCGGATAGAGCGCTTCGTCGTCGGGATCTTGGAAGCGAATCGCGATGTTGCTCGCGGCGTCAAAGCGCTGCGGCGTCGCGGCCGTGACGCGGGCGCACCCCTGGGCGATCTCGAGGAGGTCCTTCGCGTCGGCGATCGGGGCGACATCGGCGGCGATCAGCAGCTTCGCCGCCTCGTCGCAGCGCTCTTCAAAGAGGGCGAGGCGCCCGCGCTCCAGCCGCACCACCGGTCCATCGCCGACCCGCGACGACGCAAGCTCCTCCGCCGCCTTCGCGAAGGAGTGATCGATGATGTGCTCGTGGGCGGCGTTCAGCGAGCGCTGGGCGAGCTCGGTGGCGATGCTCGCCGGGGCGTCGGCTCCGTCGGCGCCGTCGGCCTGCGCAAGCAACGGCAACGCCAAAACGGCGAAAACTCCCGCGATTTTCTGTCGAAGCTTCATCGCAAGAGCCCCTCGGCGTAGCGCTTGACGGCGTCACTGCGGCCGCCGGCGAGCCCCTCAAGCACGCGCCGCCGGAAGTCTTCGGGCCCTTTGTGGGCCTCTTTGCCGGGGATGTCGGCATGACCGGCGATCGTCCCGTCGCCGTCGCGTTCGTTCGGCGACTTCGGCGATTTTCCGTCGTTTCCAAGCGCTTTCTGTGCCGCCTCGAGGGCCGCCTGCGCCTCTTTTTGGGCCGCCTCCGCTTCGTTCGGGTCCCCCTTTTCGAGGGCCTTCTGGGCACGCCGTGCTGCCGCTTCCGCTTGGGCGAGAGCGTCGTTCGCTTGGTCGGGGAGCGCCTTCCCTTCCCCAGATTTGCGTGCGTTCTTCATGCGATCGGCGAGCTTCCCTTCTTCGTCGGCCCGTTTGCCGAGTTCCCCGCTCGAGCGTGCGCGGGCGGCCGCTTTTTGGGACTGCTCTTTCTTCTGGTCGGCGCTCCAACGCTTCGCCTCTTCGAGGGCGGTCGCCGCCTCTTGGATGCGCTTTTCCGCGTCATTTCCACCGTACATCCGCTCCCGACGCGCCTTCTGCTTCGCCTCTTCGAGCATTTGGAGGGCGCTGTCGGCGCGTTTTTCCGCGTCGCCGACGTTCCCCTCCTCAAGGTTCCGAGCGACCTGCTCCCCCTGATCGCGGGCCTCGGCCCCTTTTTGGGTCCACGAGTCGCTGCCGCTGCCGACGGGGGGGAGCCGTTTGAGCGCCTCGCGGAGCTGCTCCGCCTTCTTCTTTCCGGCTTCGGCGGTCGCCTTTTGATCGTCGGCAGAAGCGCCGTCCTGGAGGGTTTTGTTGGTCTTTCCGACCTGTTCTGCGTGATCTTTTGCCACGCTATCGACCTGGCGGGCCGCCTCTTGGAAGGCCTTCTCCGCCGGGGACGGCTCGCCCCCTTCGCCAGCGCCCGCCTGGGGATCGCCACCGCCCGATTCGCCGCCACCGCCGCTACGGCCGCTCCGTCCGCGCGCGCCGAACGAAGGATCTGGCTCGTGGAGGCGGACGGCGAGGTCCTTCGCGGCGAGGGCGGCGTGGGTGTCGTCCCCCTTCGCGTGGGCGTCGTCAAAACGCTTCAGATAGGCGGTCACGATCTCGCCGAGATCATGGCCCAAACTTCCAAAATGATGAAGCTGTTCGCCGCCTTCGAGGAGCATCGTCCGGTCGGCATCCCGTTGGGTCTCGGCGCCCGTGGCCGCGGCGCTGGCCCCGGTCGTCGCCCCGGCGGCGCGCTCCGGGTGGGCAACGACGCGGAAAAGATCGTCGGCGACGAGGGCGAGCTTCTCGGCTGCTTCGCGGGCGTCCTTTTGAGCGGTCCCTTGCACGGCGCCGTCGACGGTCGACACGGCCCGCTCCAGGGCGACTTTTCGCTCGGTTTTTGAGGCCTTTTCCGCCTTCGACCAGGCTGCTTCGAGGAGCGCGGCGAGCCGCGTCGGGATCGAAAGGGCGTTGGGGGCCGGCTTGAGGACGGCGGCGAGCGCCTCCCGCCCCTTGGTGCGCGCGGTCGTACGGCCGGCGTCGTCGGTCGCGGGGAGTTCAAGTTCGGCGGCGAGGGCATCGACCCACGCGTCGCGGACCGCCCGAAGCGCCGCCATGCGAGCCGCTTCTCGGGCGCCGATCGCCGGCGGAACGATCACAAACGCCGGCGACTTCCCCCACGGTTTCCCTGCCTGCGGATCGTCGTCGCGGGCTTCGATGGTCACTTCGATGGGGGCGAAGGCGCGCTCGAAGAAGGGGTCGTCGTCGCGGAGCATGGTGCCGCCGCGCTCCTTCAACGGTCGGGCATCGGGCTTCGCAAGCACGCGTCGTTCTTCACGATCTCCCGAGCGGAGGACGAGGTCGATCTCGCGGAGGCCGTGGTCGTCGGTCGCCTCCCAGCGGAGGGGGAGCGAGCGCGGCTCCGGCGGTTTCGTCGCTTCGCCCGGCGAAGTGCTCCCCGAGGATTCGGGGAGTTCGTGGAGCGGGTAGCGCTTGGGGGCCCCTTCGAGGCGCACCACCGGGGCGGCATCGGGGACGACCTCAAAGGTGAGCTCCTGGGGATCGCGAAGGAAGACGTCTCCGAGGCGCGCCGCGACCCTGTAATTCGATGATTTCGTGAGAACAAGGTGGGCCACGAGGCCCCCCTGCCCGTCCTCGACGAAGGCGACTTCCGCGCTGTCCTGCCCTTCGACGACCGGAGCATCGCGGCCGATTCCATCGCTGGCGGGGAGGCTTTCGCGGCGCAAAAAGAGCGTGCGACCGCCGGTGAGCAGGCCGTGGGCGCGGACCGAGAGGCGGCTCCCGGCGGCGACGGAAATCGGCCCGTCGGCGTCGACGGTCCGCGACGGCTCCCGGAGGTGCTCGGGCGCGTCGACGGTGACCGAAAGGTCGCTCACGTAGGGGATCGCGAGCGGCGCCTCGCCGTGACGCGCGAAGAGCACGAGGGCCCCTTCGAGGGAACGTACCGGCATTGCACAGAAAAAGGCGACGACGGCGAACGCAAGCAGCCCGGTTGCACGCCCCCAGCGCCGTGCCGTTGTCGCGAGCTGGCCATCGATCGCTTCGAGGGGGAGCGCCGAAAGGGCCCGCTCGGCGTGGAGGTTCGCCAGGGCGACCGACGTGCCGGGCGGCGGAGCATCGGCGAGGGCGAGGGCGCGGCCGAGGCGGTCGGCAAGCGACCGGTCGACGGCAGACACCCAGCCAAGGAGCACGCGCCGGGGATTTCGGAGCGGCCGCTGGCGGGCAACGGGCACCACCACGACCCCCAAGAGCGCAAGAACACAAAGACTTCCGGCAAGAACGCGAGCGTCGACGGTCCCCTGCCGGGCGACGTGCATCGCCGCGAGCACGACGGCCCCCGCCGCCGCGATCGCCGCCGTGAGCATCCGCCCGGAGACCCGCCGATAGCGCGGCGCAACCGCAGGGAGCTCGCGCCCCGTAAAGTTCGAGGTGCGGCGCCCATCGGCCATCCGACTACGCGTTCGAGAAGGGTTCACAGCCACGCGGCTCCGGGTTCTAGCAGGGATTTCCGACGCCGTGAGGAAACGGCGACCACCTCCCGCGCCGGCCGGCGCTCGAAAACGCTCCTCGCCAGCGGTTTTCAGCCACGCGAGACTCGAAAACGCTCCTCGCCAGCGGTTTTCAGCCTCGCGAGCCTCGAAAACGGTCATCGCCATCGGTTTTCAGCCTCGCGAGCCTCGAAAACGGTCATCGCCATCGGTTTTCAGCCACACGAGACTCGAAAACGGTCATCGCCATCGGTTTTCAGCCTCGCGAGACTCGAAAACGCTCATCGCCATCGGTTTTCAGCCTCGCGAGACTCAAAAACGCTCCTCGCCATCGGTTTTCAGCCACGCGGGACTCAAAAACGCTCATCGCCATCGGTTTTCAGCCTCGCGAGACTCGAAAACGCTCATCGCCATCGGTTTTCAGCCTCGCGAGACTCAAAAACGCTCCTCGCCATCGGTTTTCAGCCACGCGGGACTCAAAAACGCTCATCGCCATCGATTTTCATCCACGCGGGACTCGAAAACGGTCCGCCTTCACCTCCCCCCTGGCCCGGGCCAGGCAAAAACGCCCGGGGCCACCCCCTACCCGGTCGCGAATAGCCCGATTTCCAAGGAATTTGCGTTGGCATGGGCCCTGGGGGTCGGC
>DYPH01000223.1 GCA_020720045.1 Sorangium cellulosum
GTGCGCAACCGCAGCAACCCCTCGTAGCTCCGCACCGGCGTGAGCATCTCGGCCGGGCTCTGGAAGGCTAACGAGGGGACCACGACGCTCATCAAGGGGGCGTCTCCCGTTGCTATCGCAAGTGGAAGCACCTACGCGGACTTCGCGTCCTTCGCCGAGACCGTGAACAACTCCCCCGTCGGCGGCTCCACCTACCACTTCGCCGCGATTCTCGAGAAAGCCGGCGCCGCCGTCTGTTACGTTGCGTGCCCACTGACGCTACCGGGAGGTTCTGGTTGCGTCGTCGGTGTCTGAGCCCGTCTTAGCGGGCGGATCTCATTCCTTCGCTTTCGGAGACTTCGGGCGCCGGAGAACCGACGAGAGAGCCCGGTCCGGAGGGGACAGTCCGAGCGAGATCAGCATCATCCCGCGCCCTTGTGGCGCGGCGGATCGAAGATTGTCGGGTGGTGCCGGCTCGGTGGAGGGTGTCTGTGGAAGCCGGCGCGTGCCGGGTGGAGCGGACGGACGGGTAGAGTGGAGAAGCCCACGACCCGGCAAGGTCGTGGGCTAGGTCTACCGAGCCGGCAAGTGCCCAACACCTGTCCGGCAGAAACAGGACGCGATGCAAGGATGTCACGAATCGGGGGTGACGGTACGCCGCCCGTTCGTCATCACGCCCTACAGCGCCTCAGCCTCCGGGGTGCTGCAGCCCGCGCTGCCCAAGGTCGGGCCGTGCTCCTCGCGTGACCGCGCGGCGTGCGCTCTGGGGGTGGACCACGTGCGAGAGCGCAAGACGGGGCCGTGCTTCCCGTTGACGGTGCTCGTGTGCGAGACGCACGGGGTGGGCTTCACGCTCTACCCGCCGGGGCACGTGCCCTACGGACGCGCGGCGGTGGCTACGGTGGCGCCGGACGGCGGGGTGATCCTGGAAGGGCCCAAGGGCGCGGCGGCGTTCGAGGGGACGGTGTTCGCGGCGGCGCTTTCGGCATCGGAGGGAGTGGCCTGGGACCGCGCCCGGCCGGGCGGGAGCGCGCGGTGGTGGGGGACGCAGTGGCGCCGGCTGGCCGTGGCGCAGCGGATCTGCGGGCTGGCGCCCGAGATCGGGGAAGCCGAGCGCGAGTCGGCGGCGGCGGCGCTGGGAGTGGCGCTGCTGCTCCTGCGTGAGCAGGCGTGGAGGACAGCAGCGGCTCCGGGCTACCGCCGTCGCGGCAAGGCGGTGCGGGCCGTGCTGGAAAGCCTCAGGCAAGGGCCCTGTGTGCTGTCACGGCTGATGGCCAGCGGGCATCTGGCCGGACTCTGGGGAGCCCCTCTGTGGTGGGAAGCGCAGGCGGGACAGCTCCGTAGCTGGTCGTTTCGGGGGGTGCAAGCGGTCCCCGGGTAGCGAGCCAGACCCACTCCTTTCTCCCAACGAATTCAGGACATGGTGCCGGCGGCCCGGGCCCGATAGCGTTTCCCGGCGATGCCAAAAAATTCTGTCGGACCCACGGGCCACCCTTCGGAAGAAGCCCTCTACCGCTTCCGGGTGGTCTCCGACGTGCTCGCCCGCGAGCTGCGAGGCCAGAGACGCCAGGAGGCCATCTCCTCGGTGTCCAGCGAGCCGCCCCTGGTCCTTTCCGGTGCGGCGCAACGCTCGGGACCGCGGACGATCTACCGCTGGCTCGCCGCGTTCGAGAAGGACCAGATCGCAGGCCTGGAGCGCTGCCCGCGATCGCGCACGAAGTCCTCGGTCGTTCTCTCCGAGCGCCTGCTGGAGTACGTGGCCGCCCAGAAGCAAGAGGATGTGCAGGCCTCGCTTCCGGAGATCGTGAAGCGGGCCCGGGTGGCCGGGATCGTCGCCGAGCAGGAGCCGGTGGACCGCACGACGCTCTACCGCGCCTGCCTGCGGATGGGAGTCTGCGTGGAGCGTCGCAGGGGGGCCAAAATCCGCGACTCGCGCCGCTTCGCCTATCCGCACCGGATGGACATGCTGCTCAGCGACGGCAAGCACTTCCGGGCGGGCGCCCTGCGGGCCAGGCGGCTGGCGATGTTCTTTCTCGACGATGCCTCCCGCTTCGGGCACGACGTCGTTGTCGGCCCTTCCGAGAGCGGGGAGCTGTTCCAGCAGGGGCTCTATCAGGCCATCCAGCGAAGCGGTCTGCCCGGAATCATCTACCTCGACCGGGGCAGCGGCTTCATCGCCAACGACACCGTGGCCGTGGTCGGGCAGCTGCCGGCCCTGCTCATTCACGGCGAGAGGGCCTATCCCGAGGGGCACGGCAAAATCGAGAAGTTCAATCAGACGGTGGGCGAAGCCGTCCTGCGCCATCTGGACGGGCGGCCCGATGTGGACCCCGACTGTGGAGCTCTCCAGCTGCGGCTGCGGCACTGGCTGCACGAGGTCTACAACCACACGCCTCACGAGAGCCTGCACGGCCGGACTCCCTGGCAGCGCTTCTCCACCGACGAGAGGCCACTGCGCTTTCCCGAGAGCCTCGAGGCACTGAGGGAGCGCTTCGTCGTCCACCTCCAGCGCCGGGTCTCGCCCGACCATGTCGTGACCGTCGACGACACGTTCTACGAGGTCCCCCGCGGGCTGGCCGGTTCGAAAACGACCGTCTACCGCCAGGTCCTCGACGGCACGGTGAGGATCCTGTTTCAGGGAAAGCTCGTGAAGCTTCTGCCCGTGGATCTCGCGGCCAATGCCCACGCCCGGCGCGCCGGCCGACCGGACCCTGAAGACGATCTCGCTGCGATCCCCACGAAGAGCGCGGCCGACCTGACCTTCGATCGCGACTTCGCCTCCGTCGTCGGTCCCGACGGCGGTTTCTCTGATCCCCACGACGAGGAGTGACCCCCGATGAACGACTGGCGCAGCCACTTCGGCTTCCACACGACACCCTTCACTCGCGAGCTGGCCGTGGCGCAGCGCTTCCCCCTGCCGATGTTCGACGAGGTGCTCACCGCGCTGTCTCGCGCCGTCGACCAGCGCGGATCCGCAGCTCTCGTGGCGCCCGCAGGGACCGGAAAGACCGCCCTCTTGCGCGCCCTTGTCGACCAGCTCCCCGAGGCCCGCTACCGCGTCCACTACGTCAAGGTCACCGACCTGTCCAAGCGCGACCTCTGCCGCGAGATCGCCGTGGCCTGCGGCGCCCAGCCCGCCGGCTCCTTCCCGATGCTCGTCCGCCGCCTGCAGGAGCACTTCCTTTCGACCCTGGCCGACGACGGCGTCCGACCCGTCCTGGTCCTGGATGACTCCCACGGCCTTCGTCCCGAGGTCCTCGGCATCTTCCAGATCCTCACCAACTTCGAGATGGACAGCCGTCTCGTCCTCTCCGTCCTCTTCGTCGGCCAGCCGCCGCTGCGAGACCTCCTGCGTCAGCCCGCCCACGAGGCCGTTACCCGCCGCCTCGTCCACCTGGCCACCCTCAGGCTCCTCTCGCGCCCGGAGTCCCATCGCTACCTCGCTCATCGCTGCACGATCGCCGGCGCCACCACCATCCCCTTCGATCCCGGCGCACAGGAGGCCGTCTACGAGATCGCCTGTGGCAACCTGCGCGCCACCGACCAGCTCGCCGCCAAGGCCCTCGAGGTCGCCCACGATGCCGGAGCCGCCATCGTCGACTCCGCCCACCTCGCCACGTCTCGTCGCCTCCTCTGGCCGTGAGCGCCTGCGTCGTCGCGCCCACGGTGCCGGGCTCGAGCACAGGACGCTCCTCCGAGTCCGCCCCAGACGCCCTGGACTCTTCTTGCTACGTCCGCACCGTGCTCGACGCCTACCGTCGCACACCGGGTACCACCGGGCGTCTTCGGCCCGCCGACCGACGCCTCGCTCGCGACCTCTACGAGCGAGGCGTCGCCGCCCAGACCGTCCTCGATGCCCTTCTGCTCGCCTCGGTACGTCGCTTCACCCACGCCACCCCAGATCTCCCGCCCCCCACAGTCAGATCCTTCGCCTACTTCCGCGACGTGATCGAGGAGCTCCTTCGTGCACCGCTGGACGCCAGCTACAGCAGCTATCTCGCCCGAAGGCTCGACCGCTCCCTGGCGGCGTCCTCGACCTGACCGTCCTTTCGCCGGATCCGCTCTCGATCGATTCAGCCCGCCTCCTCCGCGCGGGTCGCGTCGGGATCTCCACAACCACGCTCCCGCTGGCACTCGTCCCCTGACGCTACGCTCAACCCCGACGCCCGCACCCGCATTCGGACCGTGCCGCGCCTTCGGCGCGGGATGACGCCGAGCAGGTCGCACTCTTCGCGGCTATCCGACGACCCACCTCCGTCGTTGACTTCCGCCCCCCGCCTACCCGACTACGCCGGCCCTGTCACGCAACGTGCAACCAGCCGAGACCGTGGGCACGCAACGCAACAGCTGCTCAACCATCTCGCCCGGCTCGATCTGATCGTCATTGACGAGCTCTCCTACCTCAATCTCCGCCCCGAGCAGGCCAACATCTTCTTCAAGCTCGTCGAGGAGCGCTACCGCAAGAAGTCCACGATCGTCACCACGAATCTCGGATACGACGAAT